>JANQEJ010000287.1 GCA_028278425.1 Planctomycetota bacterium
TCGCGCCGTTAGGACCGGCAGGACCCTGGGCTCCGTCGGCACCGTCCGCGCCGGCGGCACCCGTCGGACCCACCGGACCTTGGGCTCCCGTCGCGCCGGTAGGACCGGCAGGACCTTGCGCTCCGTCGGCACCGTCCGCGCCAGCGGGACCCGTCGGACCCGCAGGACCTTGAGCACCATCGGCGCCGTCCGCACCAGCGGGACCCGTCGGACCGGCAGGACCTTGGGTTCCCGTCGCGCCGGTGGGACCGGCAGGACCCTGGGCTCCGTCGGCACCGTCGGCTCCGGCGGCGCCCGTCGGGCCGACAGGACCCTGGGCTCCGTCGGCACCGTCCGTACCAGCGGCACCCGTCGGACCCACGGGACCTTGGGCACCCGTGGCGCCGGTGGGACCAGCAGGACCCTGCGCCCCGTCGGCGCCATCCGAACCAGCAGCACCCGTCGGACCGACGGGACCTTGAGCTCCGTCGGCACCGTCCGCACCGGCAGGACCCGTCGGACCGGCAGGACCTTGCGCGCCGTCGGCGCCGTCCGCACCGGCGGAACCGGTCGGACCCGCGGGACCTTGAGCACCATCGGCGCCGTCCGCGCCGGCGGGACCAGTCGGACCGGCGGGGCCTTGCACGCCGTCGGCCCCGTCCGCGCCGGCTGCACCCGTTGGACCGGCAGGACCTTGCGCACCGTCGGCACCGTCCGCACCAGCGGGACCGGTCGGACCCGCGGGACCCTGAGCACCATCGGCGCCGTCCGCACCAGCGGGACCGGTCGGACCGGCAGGACCTTGCGCGCCGTCGGCACCGTCCGCACCAGCGGCACCCGTCGGACCGGCAGGACCTTGCGCACCGTCGGCACCGTCCGCGCCAGCGGAACCGGTCGGACCCGTGGGACCTTGAGCACCATCGGCGCCGTCCGCGCCGGCGGGGCCGGTCGGGCCGACGAGGCCGGTGGGGGGGCCGACCCAGTTGCCGAACTCGTCGATCACGGGCTGGCCGTTGACGGTCACGGTGTTCGGGGTGATGTCCTTGCCGGGGACGTCGTCCGCGGAGGTCGAGCTCTGCGAGCGGATCGCGTACGGCACGCTCGCGAAGCGGTGGCGTGGGACGAGCTCCGCGTCCGTGCCGACCTGCACGCCGAGGTAGAGGTCGGCGTTGTCCTCGAACAGATCGACCGGCAGCGCGACGGTGTCGCCGATGACGGTCGAAAGAAGCCCGTTCGACACCGCTACGGTCTTCGCCTCGGTGTACAACGCGATCCCGCCCGTCGGTACGTCGTAGAACCGGAACGTGATCGAGAGCGACGGGTCGAACAACGGCGAGCCCGTCGCGTCGAGAAGCCGTCCCTGGTACTGCAAGAGCGGCGGCGGGTCGACACCATCCGGCGGCGGCGCGGTCGCGGTCGTCGCGAGGCCGAGCGCCGACCCGATTCCCAACAGGGCGAACAAGGCGAGAGTCGTGCGTGTGCGGATCTTCATTGGGGGGCTACTGAATCGTGAGGGTGAGCGCGTTGCTGAAAGCGCCGTCGAGGGGGAACAAGCTCGTGATGGACACGCCCTGGAGAGAGATGGAAGCGCCGGCTAGCACCGGGTCGTTCGGAACGTTGATCGGGAAGCCGAAGTGCCCGTTGGGCATCGGCGCGAAGGGGACGATCGTCTGCGGGTTGATCAGGACCTCGGCCGAGCCCTCGAGCGGCGGCACCGGCGCGCCGAACCCGGGGATCGTCTGGCCGAGCACGAGGACGAGCGAGTCGCCGGGCTCGGAGAAGAAGTGAAGCTGGAGGCGCTTCCCGACCTGCGCGTGGTCGACGGCCACGAGCGCGGGCTCATAGAGGAAGCTCGCCTGCAGCTCGCTGTCGGGCGCGCCGCTCAAGCCGTTCCCGGTCGCGACGACGAGCGGCGCGCTGGGCGGCGGGTTGCCGAGCGACGTGACCTGACCCGGCGTCACGGTCGTCGCCTCCAAGTTGCTCAGCACGAACGTGCCCGTGGAGGGCTGGCCTCCGAACAGGACGCTGAGCGCGCCGGCGCCGGGCGCCGTGAAGTTGTAGCCGAAGATCCGCACGAGCTTGCCTCCGTCCTTCGTGCTCGTGCTCGGCGTCGCGCCGAAGACGATCGGCTGGTCGCCCGCGACCTGCGGGATCATCCACGACACGCCGGTCTGCAGCTCGTAGCTCGCCGAGGTCGCCGCGGGCCCCGCGGCCATCTGTCCGACCGTGCTCGAGGCCAGGACGCTGACCACGTTGGTGGAGCGCCCGCCGGCGGAGGGCGTTCCGTGGGCCAGCACGACGTTGGACTCGCTACCGGCGATCGATTGGGCGTGGCTCGTGGCGCCGGCCGCGAGGGACGCGGCGGCGGCGAGGATGCACGCGATCCTCATCTGGGCTCCGTCTGTTCGGGGAAAGGGTGGGGAGAAACTCCCTTAAACCTTCCCCACGAACGGGAACCGGGTCGGAGAAACGACCGGGAGATGCCCCGCTACGGCGGAAAGGAATTCCGCGACGCGCGGATCAGGCGGTGACAAGCTCCTGCTCGAGCTCTGCGGAGTACGTGCCCTCGCACGCGGCGCCGTTGCACTTGGCGCGGTGGAAGTACGCCTTCTGCGCGGCGGGCACGTTTCCGGCGTCGCCCTTCCAGGCCTGGAGCGCGCTCTGCTGGAGCGCCCGGCCGTAGCTGAAGCTGAAGGCCCACGGCTGGACGCCGCGCTGGTTGATCGCGTTCAGGTTGCGCGTCGCTTCCTCTTCGCTCTGGCCGCCGGAGAGGAACATGATCCCGGGCACCGCCGCGGGGACGGTCTCGCGGAAGCACGACACGGTCGCCTCGGCGATCTCCTCGGCGGTCGCCTGCTCGGGGCACTTCTTGCCGGAGATCACCATGTTCGGCTTCAGGATCATGCCGGGGAGATCCACGCGGTGCTCGGCGAGCTCGGCGAAGACGATGGCGAGCGTGCGGTGCGTGACCTCGTAGCAGTGCTCGAGGTCGTGGTCGCCGTCCATCAGCACCTCGGGCTCGACGATCGGCGCGATGCTCGCCTCCTGGCAGAGCTTCGCGTAGCGCGCGAGCGCGTGCGCGTTCGCGCGGATGCAGTAGTCGGTCGGGATGCCGTCGGCGATGTCGATCACCGCGCGCCACTTGGCGAACTTGGCGCCGAGCTCGTAGTACTCGGCCAGCCGCTCGCGCAGGCCGTCGAGCCCCTCGGTCACCTTCTCGCCCGGGAAACCCGCGAGGTCTTTCGCGCCCTTGTCGACCTTGATGCCGGGGAGGATCTCCTTCGACGCGAGAAGCTTCGGGAAGGGAGTGCCGTCGACCGAGCTCTGGCGGATCGTCTCGTCGAAGAGGATCACGCCGGAGATGAACTCCTCGGAGCCGTCGGTCGTGAAGAGCAGGTCGCGGTAGGCGCGGCGGTTCTCCTCGGTCGACTCCACGGAGATCGCGTCGAAGCGCTTCTTGATCGTTCCGGTGCTCTCGTCGGCGGCGAGGAGGCCGCGCTTGGGGGCCACCATGGAGAGGGCGGTGGTGCGGATTTCGGTGGTCATCGCGGGTCTTTTCGGGGGTCCTGGGGGAAATCGAGGCAGAGAAACTATCCGACGGCGGGCGGGTGCGCCAGAACGTGTCGGCCTGGGCGGGGCCCTACTTGAGGAGCCCGTTCTCCCGCAGCACCGCGAGTGTCGCCGTTCGGATCAGCTCCCGCCCGTCGAGCAGGCGCTGGCGGCGGTCGTTCCCCTTGTCCCAGGCCGCGGCGCCGCCGGCGTTGACGTCGGCGAGGCTCTGCTCGACGAACCGCTGGCCCAGGTTCTCGAAGCGGCCGACGACGCGGTCGAGGTCCGCTCCCTCGAGGCCGAAGGTGGCGTGCATCGTGTCGACGCTCTGGGCATAGCCGCCGCGAAGGTTCGGCCGGCCGTCGAACCAGCAGGCGGCGATCGCGCGGGCGATCAGGACGTGGCGGCGCAGCGCGAAGAGCGAGCTCGCCATGCTCGGGTACCACTGCTCCTTGTCCGCCGCACGCAGGATCGGCGGCAGCGCGGTCTCGGCGTGGACGATCTCGGCGTAGGCGCGCACGTCGACGTCGGGGACGTCCACCGGGATCTCGTGCGACCAGACGTCGAAGAGCGTGATGTCCTGGAAGCACTTGCCGTTGAGATCGGCATAGAGGTGCCAGAAGAAGCGGGCCTCCTTCTGCTTGTGCCGCTTGGCGTCGAGCTTCGCGAGGAGCAGCGCTTCGGCGAGGTCCTGCCGCGGGGCGAAACCGGCGAGGCCGTTCTCGAATACGCGCGCCTCCTCGCCCTTGCCCGGGACGCGCAGGCCGACGGCGCCGGCGGCGAAGTCGTAGACGTAGGCGGCCTGGAGCGCGCGCGGTGGATCGGGGTCCGCGATCTCCTCCGCGAGATCCTTCCACTTCCTGCTGTTCGACTTGACGAGCCGGCGCTTCCCGCCGCCGTACTTCCGGCCGTCGTGGGCGTCATATTCCACCGCGGCATCGACACCGGCCGCATCAATGCCCGCGATCATGTCGGCTACGAGCTTGCCCTGCGGCGCATCGCTCGCGGTGACGCGTTCGTGAAGCAGCTCTTCGAGCTCCGCGCGCCTCCCCGGGCGGAGCTTGCGGAAGGCCTTGAGCGCCTTCTCGATCGCCTTCGGGTCGTCGGCGTCCGCGTCGGGAAGCCAGGGGGGCCACGGGGACGGCCCGACCGCGCGGCTCTCCTTCTTCTCCGGTTCCTCCTTCTCCTTGGGCTCCTTGGGCGGCGGCGGATCGGGCTTGCGCTTGCGCTCGAAGGCGCCGAACTGCTCGAGCACCCAGACCAGGGTCGCGCGCACCGTCGCCGCGTCGGCGTCGAGCGCCGCCTGACGGCGCTTCCCCGCCTCCCGCAGGTCGCGGTCCTTCTCGCACTCGTCGGCCAGCTCCTGGAGGAAGTCCGTCCAGTCCTCCGGCGAGCGTGGGAGCTCCGGAAGGACGTTGGCCGGCGTCGAGGCGTGCTTGTCCCACAGCGCGTGGAAGCGGACCAGGCTCTCGCGGTATCCGTCGCGCACCGCCGGGCTGCCGGAGAGGTACGCGGCCGCGAGCGCCTCCCGCAGCCCGCGGTAGCGCCGCGCGCCGGCGAAGATGTCGCCGATCGTCGCATACAGCTCGCGGTGCTGCCGCGGCGGGACCGGCGCCTTCCACTTCCGCCAGTCGTCGAGGACGGTGTGGACGATGCCGAGCGTGTCGACGTCGGGCATCTCGATCTCGACCCCTGCGGACCAGGCCTCGTAGAGGGTGATCGGGAAGACGTTGCCGACGCGGTCGCTGTAGGCGTGCTCGAAGGCGCCGAGCGCGGCGCGCTCCTCCCCGGTGTCGAGCTGGCGCAGGACGAGGACCTCGGCCAGGTCGAGATCGGGGGGGAAGCCCGCGAGTGCGTTTTCGAGCACCATCTCCGGCGTGGTCTCGCCGAGCCGCACGAGCCCGCCGGTCGCCCAGTCGTACGCCCACGCGCTCTGCAGTTTCCGCGGCGGACGCGCTCGGTTCACGGCGTCGCGCATGCGCGTCGCGCTCGAGCTCTTCGGGTCGAGCCGGCGGCGCGGGATCGGCTGCGCGGGCGCGTGCTCCTCCGGGTCGAACCAGGTCGCCTCGGCGGCGAGCGGCCAGAACCCCGGATCGGACTCCTGCGCCTCGAGGACGAAGCGCAGGCAGCGGTTCTGGAAGGTGTCGCGGACCGAGATCTCCAGCCGGAACCACTCGATGACCTCCGCCTGCTCGTCGGGAAGGAGGTAGGACCAGGCCTCGCGGATGCGCGTGTCGGTGCGCTCGGGATCCTGCGCCTCGGCGGGGAGCGCGAGCACGAGACCTCCCAGGAGGACGAGCGGGGCACGGAGAAGCATGGGGCAGCGATGGGGGGCCGCATCCTGCCACGGCCCCACCCCTGTAGGAATCCCCGGCGCGGAGGGAACCGCGCCAGTCGGGAAAAAAGCGGCGTGCCAAAAAGCGAACGCGCCCCCCGTGGCCAGGCCAGCGGGAGACGCGTCACGAGGGAGAGGAGAGAGAGGAGGAACTTATAAAGGAAGGGGCAAGCGGCCCTTGCGCGTGTCGCCGTGCGCTTGGCGCGCCCGCCGCGGGCGAGCCCCGCCGGCGCTTCCCGTGACGACACGGGCCGAATTCAACGAAAGCTACCCCGGGGTTTCGCCCGCGGCCAACCCGCCCGCGTCCGGATCTTCGAATCGGCCCGGGGACTCGGCGTCGCGGCGGCGGGGGCGGCGCGGCTTGCGGCGGCGTCGTCGTCGCTGGCGCCGGCGCTGGCGGATCGCGTCCAGCTCGTCGTCGGGAACCTCGAGCGCCCGGCGGTACCGATCGGCCCAGCCCTCGTAGATGTCCCAGCCCTGACCCCATGCGGCGGAGCGCAGGCGGAAGAGCTGGAGCGCCTCGGGGAAGCCCTCCGAGCGCATGAAGAGCAGGGGCTGGAAGCTGCGGCTCGAGGGCTGGGTGAAGCGCGGCTGGCTCGCGATGATGTGGCGCGCGCGGCCGATGTCGCGCCGGGCGACGCGCGCGCGCATCGCGACGGGATCGATCACCTCGCCCGCCACGCGGCCGAGCACGTCCGGCTCGGCCTGCGGCGCGCGGTGCTCGATGACGCGCTGGAACATCACCGCCAGGCAGAGCGCGCGGGAGGGGGGCCGGCCGGCGTGGACCTCGGCGTCGAGGGCCTCCAAGAGACGCCAGTAGGCGTCGGCGCGGTCGTGCGCGGCGGGATCGGGGTCGCCGCGGCGGCCGAGGTGCTCGTCGATCTCCGGCAGGAGCACGCGCAGGGCGCCGCAGGCGCGGAGCATCCGGAAGGCCCCGAGCGCAGTGCCCGAGCGAAGCAGGCGGATCAGCTCCTCCATGACGCGCGGCGGCGCGGAGCGCTCGAGCTCCTCCGCGCGCGAGCACATCGCCGACCAGGTCGCGTCCTCGATGCGAAACCCCAAACGCGTGGCGAACTTGACGGCGCGGACGATGCGGACGGGGTCCTCGCCCAGGCGGATGTCGGGGTCGCCGATCGTCCGGAGGACGCCGGCCTCGACGTCCGGGATCCCGTCGACGTAGTCGAGGATCTCGTGGCGGATCGGGTCGAGGAACAGCGCGTTGATCGTGAAGTCGCGCCGGCGGGCGTCCTCGATCGCCGTGCCGTACTCGTTGTCCTCGGTGATGAGGAGGTCGTCGTCGTCGCCGTTCGTCGGCGCGGGCTCGCGGCGGAACGTGGCGGTCTCGACGACGTGCTCGCCGTAGACGACGTGCACCAACCGGAAGCGCCGCCCGATGATGCGCCCGTTGCGGAAGAGCCGCTTGACCTGGCGGGGGTGGGCCGCGGTGGCGACGTCGAAGTCCTTCGGGGTGCGCCCGAGGAGCAGGTCGCGCACGCAGCCGCCCACGAGATAGGCCTCGTAGCCCTGGCGGTCGAGGCGCGAGATCACCCGGAGCGCGTCCTGATCGACGAGCCCCATGAGCTCGTCGCACGGAAGCACCCGGGGGTCGTCGTCGCCGGCAGGCGCTCGAACGTCGGAACGCTCGGGTTGGTACATGCGGTTAGGGGAGGGGGCTTTTCATCCTACCGATCCGCGGGTTTCTCCCAGACCCCCGGAAGCGCGCCAGAGGGGGCGCGGGGCGATCCGGGCCGCTTGCCCGGCCCTGGGGCGGTGGTTACCCTCTTCGGCCCGCGTAGGGCACTAGCTCCAATTGGTTAGAGCGGCTGATTCCAAATCAGCAGGATCGCGGTTCGAATCCGTGGTGCCCTGCCAACCATCCTCATTCTCTTTTTTGCCCCATGCCTGAGAGCCCCAGGGACCCCGCCGAGGAGCCTTTGCCCGACGAGGAGGGGGAGCCGGAGCTCCTGCCCGAGGAACTCGAGCTCGACGAGGACGAGGTGGCCGGGGCGGCGGACGAGGAGGACGACGACGAGAAGGACCCCGACGCCGAGGCGGAGAAGCCGGACGAGGAGGAGGAGAAGATCGAGTTCGCCGGGGCCAAGATCGCCTCGGAGAAGGATCTTCGCAAAGCCTTGGACTGGGCCTTCGAGGGGGAGGACATCGAGGAGGAGATGCTCGCCGCGTTCGCCAAGCACGCGCGGATGGTGCTCGAGGGCGCGAAGCGGATGAACCTGACCAAGATCATCGACCCGAAGGAAGTGGCGGCCAAGCACTACCTGGACTGCTGGCGGTCCACGCGGCTCCTCCCGCTGATGGGGAAGAGCCTGATCGACATCGGCAGCGGCGCCGGCTTCCCCGGCATCCCGATCGCGCTGTCGGAGCCGCACACCCGCGTCGTGCTGATCGAGTCGAAGACGAAGAAGGCCGACTTCATCCAGGAGTGCCTGGACGCGCTCAAGCTGAAGAACGCGAGCGTGGTCAACGACCGCGCCGAGGACCATCTCGCGCGCAACCGCTACGACGTGGCGGTGATGCGCGCGATCAGCTCGGTCCGCGAGAACGTGCGCCTGCTCCGCAAGGTGCGCCACTCGATCAAGGACCTCGTGATGCTCAAGGGCCCGTCCTGGTCGCGGGAGGTGCGCGCCGGCGAGCGCGAGGCCGAACGGCTCGGCTTCCGCCTCGACACGGTGTGGGAGCACGAGCTCCCCGACGGCTTGGGGGCGCGCGCGGTTCTCGTCTACGCGGCGCCTGGCGGGCAGGGGTTGTAGGACGCCGTGCCCGTCTGGGCGTGGATCCTCGTCGTCGCGGGCGTGCTGGCCCTAGCGTTCGTCGCGCTCGTCATCTGGGCCTATCCGCGCGACAACTCCTTCTGATCGCCGGACCTCGAGGCGTCCTGACACCCGGTAGGTAGCGGAGTACCTTATTTCTCTTGGGCGGCGGGTGGGGGATGAGCGGGGAGGTGTGGTGCCTGAGGGGGGAGTCGAACCCCCACTCCCTTAGCGGGAACATGGACCTGAACCATGCGCGTCTACCAATTCCGCCACCCAGGCACGGGGGGCGAGGAGGATAGGTGCGCCTCCGGTTGGGGTCAACGTTACGCGGACGTTTGGAGGGCGGAGTGGGGCCGTCCCCACCTATCGAGCTTCAATGCAAAGCCCTAGAGTCGGGGGGCTCGCTCTGCCTTTCATCCCAACTCACCCTGCCACTTGGAGAGGAGACCTGCCTGTGAAGATGTTGAAAGCCGCCCTCGCGCTCCCCTTGGTGCTAGGCCTCGCCTACGGCTTCACTCCGCCGGACGGAGGGGGACCCTGCACCCCCAAGGCGAGCTTCAACGGCGACCCCTGTATCGGACAAGACGTCGAGGCCTGCATCTGGGTCAACACCGGCTGCGGCGCGTGCCTGATGCTCGGCCTGGACGGCGGACCGACGACGATCCTGGGGATCGACTTCCCCCTGGGGAACATGATCAACCCGCCGTTGATCGAGTCTCCCTCGGTGCCGCCCCCCGGCGACATCTGCGTGACGGTCACGGTCCCCGACATTCCGGCGCTCGTCGGCCTGGAGATCTTCTTCCTGTCGTACGGCTACGACCCGATGGACCCGGTCATCGAGATCGGCTCCTTCGGCTCGTTCACGATCTGCGACTGCCCCGATGAGGACGACGACGGGGAGTGCGACTGCGAGACCGTCGACGACGACGGTGAGTGCTGCGACGACGAGGACGACGACGGGGAGTGCGACGACGACGAGGGCGGCGACGGCTGATCGCTCCCCCTGACCGGCCGCTGCCGCGACCTGCGGCGGCGGCCGGTTCCAGACACTAAGCTCTCCGGGCTTCATGGCCCGAGCGAGCGAGTCCAAGCGCGTGCTGGCGACGAACCGGCGCGCGCGCCACGCGTACCACGTCCTCGAGGATCTCGAGTGCGGCATCGTGCTCCGCGGCACGGAGGTGAAAAGCCTCCGCGCCGGTCGCTGCTCGATCGCCGAGGCCTACGGCTTCCTCAAGAACGGCGAGCTCTGGCTGCTCGGCGCGACGATCCCCGAGTACGCCCACGGCAACATCCACAACCATGCGCCGAACCGCGAGCGCAAGCTGCTCCTGAGCCGGCGCGAGCTCCGCCGGTGGGGAAAGCAGGTGCGCGAGAAGGGCGTGACGATCGTGCCGCTAGAACTCTACTTCAAGGGGCACCTGGTCAAGGTCCGGATGGCACTGGTCCGCGGCAAGAAGCTCTACGACAAGCGCGAGGATCAGAAGCGCCGCGACGCCGGCCGCGACATGGACCGCGCGATGGGGCGGCGGCGCTGAGCCACTGGGATCCCCCCGATCCTGTGCTACGATCCCGTTTGTGGGGGCGCACTGGTCTCGACCGGTTCCGTCCAGCGCCGGGTGGCGCGCCGGGGTTCCTCGAATCCCCCGTCAATCCGTTCGAGGAAACGGCATTACATGCCAACAACTACTCTCTCGCTGCCTAGTCGATAGGCAGCCGTCTCCCCGCGGAGCGCCCGCGGCCGCGGGAAGACGCCAACAGCGGGCTGGCCGGTGAGCAACGCACCTCGGCGATCCGGCGAGACTTCAGGAGGCGCTGGCTCGAGGGGAGCCCGTCCGCGGGCGCCCGGAGAGCGAGAACCAAACCGCGGACTACGCGCGTAGAGGCCTGACGCCAGGCAGTTCCGGGACGCGGGTTCGATTCCCGCCGCCTCCACCATCTTCCTTTGCCCGAAGCAGCGCAGCAACGCACGGTTACGTCGATCGAACGTCTGCGCGCGGTCGCGTGATGGGGTCAGGTTGGGCAGGATGACCGCATGAGGTTGGGCAACTGGAGACCGACGCTCCTGGTTGGAGGGGTACTCGCGCTCGGCTCGCTCGGTCTGGGCTCCTCGTGTTCTCGGCAGGAGCCCTCATGCATGGGGCTTCATGTCGGCGACACGTTTCGCTTCGAAGCGGAGGCCTTTCCCGAAGCGAAGGCGGGCGCTCGTGTCGTGGCGGTAGGCACAGACTGGGTTGAGGTGGAGCACGAGGTGGCTACCAACAGGCACCTTGTCCCTTTCCCAGATCTGACCGACACGACAGGCGAGCCGGGTTCTGCCCTGAAGAAGATCGATGAGTACACAGCCAAGCTCGAGTGGGCACCCGAGCGGGTGCGATTGATGGCCTCCGATCCGCGACTGAGCACCATCCTCGAGGTTCGGTGCCTGCACAGGCCCGACCGCTGACGCGGCCCATGGACGACCACTCGGGCCGGGTGACTGAGCGATCGTACGGTCGATGGGACGATTCGCTCGCGCAACCCTCCGACCTTGGAGAACTCCTCGGCCTACTGCACAAGTGGAATCGTGCTCCAATCATGATGGCTCGCGGGCAGCCGGCCCACGACACACTTCAGGCGTCAATCGCGCGTGGGGCGAGGGGAGTCGATGACCTGCCGAGGCTCGAGGCTGCGCTCCTCTGTGACTTCCGGGCACAGGCGGGGCCCTACCTCGAGGCGTACGAGCATGGGGAGTCCAGGACGGTCATCGGCTCGATGATCTTGCTCCAGCATCATGGCGGCGCTAGTTCACTACTTGACTGGACCGATTCGATTTGGGTTGCGGCGTACTTCTCCTGCAACAAGCGGCTCGACAAGCCGGGCTACATCTGGTGCTACCAGGTGCCCAACTGGGAGATGTTGAAGTTTCAGCCTCCTCAACAACTCATCGACACGATCCTCGAAGAGACGAGCATTGGAACCTGGTCACGAGAGGTCAGGAGGGGATGGGAAGACGATGTGAACAGCTACCTCGCGGACCGCTGGCTGTTGCCGTTCCGTCCCTCGTTCCTCACGCGGAGAATGGCTGCCCAACAAGCGATGTTCACTTTGGCGAATCCAGTGCACGTGGATCACGGAGAGGTGATCGCCAGCTTGTCTCCCCCTGAGGGGCGCATCTGCATAGAAGTCGCGCCATCGTTGAAACCTCCGCTGCGCCGACTGCTGAATACCATGAACATCCACGCATCGACCCTCTTCCCCGGGCTGGACGGAGTGTGTATCAAGCTCGGCGAGGACGCCGCTGCCGGACTGCGCTGATTCTGCCCATGCGGGAGTACGGAGCCCGGTCCTTCTCACCAAACCCCGGCGGAGTGACCCTCCCCCGCTTCGGTGGACACCGGACTTATGATGACAAGTCGATCGGCGCGCGAAGCGCGAACCGATGTTCGGGGGACTGTCTCGAGCTCTCCCAACAACTTGGCCGGGTCGCTAGTGGGGAGCCCGGTTGAAGCCAGGTTCGGGGAACTCATGGGCCTGGCCGGCATTATGGGCCGAGAAGCTGATGTTCGCCCTTCGGCAGCCCTGAGCCACGATGATCGAGCTCGAAGACGTCGTCATGGACTACGGGAGCCAGCGAGCCCTGGACGGCTTGCGGCTCTCCGTGCAGGAGGGTTGTGTCTATGGCCTTCTCGGACCGAACGGCGCCGGCAAGTCGACGACGATCCACCTCATCACGGGCCTGATCCGGCCCACCTCCGGGCGTATCACCGTGGGAGGGGTCGATGCGGTGGCGAATCCGCTGCAGGCGCGCGACATCCTGGCGTACGTCCCGGAGTCGGTCGCCTTGTATCCCCATTTGAGCGGTATCGAGAACCTGCAGCTCTTCTCGCGGCTGGCCGGGCGGAAGCTCGACCTCGGCGAGAGCAGAACCTGTCTCGAGCGCGCGGGGCTCCAGGCGGACGCCCATGACCGGCGGATCGACACGTACTCGAAGGGCATGCGTCAAAAGGTGGGGCTCGCCATCGCTCTCGCGAAGGAAGCCCGCGCGCTCGTTCTCGACGAGCCGTCGTCCGGTCTGGATCCAAGCGCCAGCCACGAGCTCGCGTTGGCCGTGCGCGAGCTCGCCTCGAACGGTGTCGCGGTCTTGATGGCGACCCACGACCTCTTTCGGGCTCGCGAGACCTGCGACACGGTCGGTCTGCTCGTGAAGGGATCTCTCCGCGCGGAATGGGCGGCCAGCGAGGTCAAGGACCGCGATCTCGAAGCCGCCTACCTGGACGTGGTCACGGCGGGCAGCGAGCCGGCCGAAGCGAACGTCCCGAAACGGGTGGCGTCGAGCGGATCTCCGTCGTGATCCCGACGTTGCTCGCCAACGAGTGGCGCGCGCTCCTTCGCGATGGCCGGGGCGTGATGATCCTCTCTCTCGGCGCCCTGCTGGCGGTCGTGGCGACCTGGACTGCGGCGTCGACCGACCATCGAGAGCGGCTCGGGCAGGTCGCGGCCACGGAGAGCGCGCGCACTGCCTGGCTGGAGAGGGAGGCCGACAACCCCCATTCGCGCGCCCACTACGGCGACTACGTGTTCCGTCCCAGCGGCCCCCTCGCGGGACTGGACTCCGGCCTGCAGATGGTGACGGGGCGTTCGATCCGCCTCGAGGCCCACCGCCAGAACGCCGCCGTCCACGTTCCGCACCGGGAGGCGTCGTCCCTGCTGAGATTCGATCGCCTCGAGCCATCGACCGTGCTCAACCTGCTGGTACCGCTGGTCCTGGTCCTGGCGGGTTTCGGTACCGTCGCCTCCGAGCGCGAGAGCGGACGCCTTCGACTCCTTCGCATCCAGGGCGCGCGTCCACTGTCCCTCCTGCTGGCGAAGTCCCTCGCCCTGTGGTCCGTCGGTGCAGCTCTCGCCGTCCTGGTGATCGGCTCGCACCTGGTTCTCGCGAAGGGTGCGGCCGCGACAGGCCCGACGGTCGCCTACTTCGTGCTCCACCTCGTGGCGCTGTGGATCGTCGCCGTGCTGGTCGCCTGCGTCTCCTCCTGGGCCCGCCGGCCGGGGACGGCGGCCGGCGTCCTACTCAGTCTGTGGGTGACGAGCGCCATCGTGCTCCCGCGACTCGCGGCCATGACGGCGGACGCCTTCCTCCCCTTGCCGGGCCGCGACGCCTTCGAGGCCGCGATGCGCGAGGATCGTGAGAAAGGGCTGGACGGCCACAATCCCCGCGACGAACGCCGCCTCGAGGTCGAGCGACAAGTGCTGGAGGAGTACGGCGTCGAGACCAAGGAAGAGCTGCCCATCAACCTCGGAGGTGTCCTGATGCAGGCCGACGAGGAGTACGGGAACCAGGTCTGGGACGAGCACTTCGGCGACCTCGAGGATCAGCTTCGGAGCCAGTCCGCCTTCGCCGGGGCCTTCTCGTTCGTCAACCCGCTCCAGGCGACGGATCGGATCTCCATGGCGATCGGGGGGACGGACCTGAACAGCCATCTGGCCTTCCTCCAGCAGGCGGAGTCGCACCGCCGTTCCTTCGTCAAGGCGCTGAACGACGAGGACGCCTTCGGCGGAGCCAAGACCGGCGAGCGGGGCTGGAAGGCCGACGCCGAGTTCTACGCGTCCTTCGAGTCGTTCCGGTTCGAGCCCCGCTCGCTGCGAGAGACTCTGGCCGGCCAATCGGTGGAGCTCTTCGCCCTCGCCCTCTGGGGCCTTGGCCTGACGGGGCTCCTGCTTCACAGCGCCCGACGTCTCGAGCGCGGGGGGAGCCTGTGATCCGCGCGGCGCTGGGGCTGGAGCTTCGCACGCTCGTGCGCTCGCCGTTGCGGGTGCTCGTCTTGATCCTCACCCTGGCGACGGGTGTCTTCGTGGTCGTGCAAGGCCAGCGCGACGTGGGACGCTGGCACGAGGCGATCGAGGCCGCCCGCACCGAGCAAGAGGAGTCCCTGTCCGAAGCGCGCGCCTTCTTCGCCGCGGACCAGCTCGGTCCCGAGGACCGGCCCTGGGTCGATCTCTCCAAGGCCCGGTGGCAGGACTGGTACGCGGCAACCCGCTTGGTGCGCGAGCCCGCATCCCTGGCCGGCATCGCCTTCGCGTCGCCCGAGGCCGGAGCCGTCGCGGTGCGTATCAACCGCTTCGCGAACCCCCTGGTGGCCCAGGGGACGAGGATCGAGAACCCCGAGCTCGCCGCTGCGGGTGGGCTCGACCTGGTGACCGTCCTGGCGTTGCTCCTTCCCTTAATGATGCTGGCGCTGGGAGTCGAGGTGGGCGGCCACGAGCGCGCGTCGGGCATCCTGCCCCTGGTCCGCGTCCAGTCGGGCCGCGATCGGAGCTGGCTCTGCGCGCGCTGCATCGCGGTCGGGATCCTCGGCGCCGCGACGGGCCTGCTGCTGGTGGCGGTGGCCTCGATCGCAGGCGCCGCGGAGCTCGGGGAGAGCATCGTCTTCGGCGGGGTGGTCCTCGCGTACGTCGCGCTCTGGACCGCTCTGCTCGCCGGCGTCGCTCTCGTCGCGCGGCACCCGTCCCAGGGAGCCGTCGCCCTGGGGGCGGCCTGGATCACCCTCTGCGTGCTCGTCCCCGCTATCGGCGTCGAGCGTGCGGCCTCCCTGGCCGCCGACGACTTCGGGCTGGACCTCACCGTCGAAGCGCGCGACGCCGGTCAGGCTCTCGAAGACCTGGAGGAGGAGGCCCTCTTCAGCGCGTTACTCGAGCGCTTTCCTGACCTCGCGGATCAGGTCCCGGAGGATCGGTCGACCGCATCCGGGACCGCCCGCGCAGGGCTGAGGACCGTTGCGCTGGAGGAGCGCACGGCCCGGCGCGAGGAGCTCGGACGCGAGCAGACGAGCTTGGTTCGGCGGATGAGCGTCGCCTCACCGGCGGTCGCTTTCACCCGCGCCCTGGAGCGGCTCGCGGGACGCGATCCGGAAGCCGCCCGCGAGTACCGACGCGCCGTCGTCGCGGCCGCAGCCGATCGGATGCAGGGCTATATCGCGGCCTCCTGGAGCTCCGATCCGCTCGGCGTCGACGACTTCGAGCGGACGCACGCCGCCACTCCGGGGAGCATCGAGTCGCGCGTGAGCTTGCCGTGGGGCGAGCTGGCCATCCTGTTCGCGTGGACTCTGGCCCTCGCCGGACTGGCCGGGTTCCTGTCCCGTCCAAGATCTCGTCGCGCGACGGTGGCCGGACTCGGAGGGGCGCTCAGGACAATGCCGAATCCGCGACCGGCGGGCGTGTCGAGATCCACGCGGTGACTTTCGCTGAATTCGTTCTTCTGCCGGTAGGTGCGGCGTCGCGGGCGACCCCGGCGAAGAGGGCCAGCAACGCCTAGGACAGGCCAGCGGAGTCGCGACGGTCGCCAATCCGCGTCACTGCCGCGCCGGGGACGGCCAAGCCGGGATGCCCCCGCGCGGGAGGGCTGGGTTGCGCCTCCGGGCCGATCGCTCCATACTGCACCGCGTCTGGAATGCGTCGATCGAAGTCCACAAGCCGGCGGGTCGCCGTGCTCGCCCTGCTCCTGGCGGGGATCAGTTGGTTCCTTGCGCCGGCCCACTTCGTTGTGGTGCCCCACTCGGTGTGTGCAACGCACGGCGAGTTGGCCCACGGAGAGGCTCACGATCACGACCACGACCACGACGCGGACGCCGAGGGTGTTCCCGTCCTCACGGGGGCGGCGGACGAGCACTCGGACCACTGCGGTCTCGACCCGGCTTCGAAACCGCGTGCCCTCTGCGTCGGCGACCCGACCGGGGACGCCGGCGTTCCCCTGCCGACGCTCGAACCGGCTGCTCTGAGTCTTAGCGAGCCGGTCCCCTCGATTCCGGTCTTCCGGCTGGCGCCGAAGCACTCGCCGCCGGGCGCGACCCGGATGGTCTAACCGTCCGGCCGTCGCTCCCTGCTCCGGGCCTCCGCCCGGAGTGCGGTTCCCGATTCCGGGGACCGTGGCATCCGGATCGGGCCCGTGCGCGCCGATCCGCTCTCCTTCCCTCCTCCGAGTGCTCGAAGTCCGCCATCCCCGAAGACCCCATGCCTACTCTCAGCGCCCCCTTAGTGAACCCGCCGCCCTGCGGCGTCCCCGACGCCTCCGCGCGATCGCCGGAGCTCGATAGCGATTTCACGGACCGCATCACACCCGAGCTGCCGCGACTCGTCGCGACCGCCCGTGCCTACCTGCCGAGCGACGACCTCGCCTGGGACGCCGTCCAGGAGACGTTGCTCCGCGTCTGGTCGCAGGGTTACCTGCCCGAGAATGCAGGGCCGGCGTTGCGCGCCCTGGTCGCTCAGTCGTGCCTGCATCTCCTGCGCTGCGAGCGCCGTCGGCGCGCGTACGAGAGCGACGCGGGCCCGACGGCTTGCTGCCCCGACGATCCGCTCGTGCTCCTCACCGAGACCGAGAACCGCGCGGCGCTCGTCGACGCGCTCCGCACGCTGGCGTCCGACTACCGCACCGTCTTCGAGCTCTACGAGCTCGAAGGCCGGAGCTACGCGGAGATCGCCGTCGCGCTCCGGATTCCCGTCGGGACCGTGCGCTCGCGGCTCTGCCGCGCCCGTGCGCGGCTCAAGGAACGACTCGCGGGCGCCCTTGCGGCGGCTTAGCGCGATGTTCGGTTCGCAAGCTTGGACCCCGGGCGTGATCGCCGCAGCGATCGCGCTGGCGGCGCCGTTCCACGCCCAGGACGCCCGGCCCCTCGTCAAGGGGACGCACGAAGAGCTGACGTTCGAGCGGAACGTCGAACGGGTCGCCGTCGGCGATCCCGACGTCCTCTCGTTCGAGGTGCTCGACAACCGCTCGGTTCTCGTGCTCGGCAAGAGTCACGGTCGCACGAGCATGATCGTCTGGTTCGACGACCGCTCGCGCGCGGCGCTCCTCTTCGCCGTTCAGCCCGATCTCAGCCTGTTGCGACAGGCTCTGAGCGAGATCCATCCCAGCCTCACCGTCGACCTGGCGCCCGACCGCGAGGCGCTCGTCCTCCGCGGTCTCGTACCGGACTCGACCTTCTCCCTCCGTGCGGAGGCGGCCGCGCGCGCGTACCTCGACGCCGGGAAGCTGGCGTTTCCCACGCTGGTCGCGCCCGGCGGGGGGGCTGCCGAAGCGGAGCCCGTCGCCGTGGCCGCCCCCGAGCCCTCGACCGGCGGCGCCGTCCTGAACCTGATCCTCCTCGAGCGGGCACCGGAGCTCGCCGACGTGCGGATGACGGTGGCGCTCGCGGGCGTCGCCGGCGCCGACGTCGTGGTGCACCGCGTGCCGGCCGGCACGGGCGTCGACGACGCGCTCGACACGTTCGTGCTGACCGGGAACGTGCGCGATCAGGTGACCCTCACGCGCGTCCTGCACCTCGCCGCCGCCGCTCTGCTCGGGAGCGCGGAGCCGATCGAGATCGAGGTCGTCGCCGACGAGGCCGGTGCGATCTTCGACCCCGAAGCTGGCCAGAGCTCCACCGAGCTGCAGGGCGTGCTCGGCTCGTTCGGTGGCTCGGGTGTCTTCGGCAGCGGTCAGGGGGGAGGGGGGCAGGGTCAGATCTCCCGCAGCCTCACCAACCGCCTGGAGACGAACATCGGCCGAGCCAAGATCCTGAGCGCGGCCGGCGGAAGGCTGCTCTCTTTCCTCGAGGTCGAGGACCTGCCCCAGGTGCGGGTCGACGTGCGCATCTACGAGGTCGACCGGTCCGAGCTCTTCGAGCGCAAGGTCGACGCGGTCGTGCTCGCCTCCTCCTTCGACCAGCCCGGCCTCGCGCCGTCGCCGCTCGCCGGGCTGATCCAGGGCGATGGCGCGCCGACGGTCGGGCCGGACGAGGTCCAGAACATCGCGGGGCTGCTCGACGGGACGCTGGTCAACGAGTTCCAGTACGCCGGCGACCGGTTCGCCGTCGACGCCGTGTTCCAGTTCCTGGAGAACGAGGGATTCGCCCGGCGGCTCTCGAGCCCGAGCCTCTCGGTCCTCTCCGGCGAGCTCGCGCTGTTCCAGGTGGGGGGATCGCTCCCGATCGAGACGGCCTTCACGTTCTTCGTCGGCGGGGGCGACGCGACTCCGCTCGCGAGCTCGGTCGGCTTCGTCGACTTCGGCGTCCAGCTCGCGGTCCGTCCGCTCGTCGGCGAACGGGGCGACGTCACGCTCGACGTGGTGCCCCAGATCGTCTTTCCCGACGCCGAGCTGACCGCGCAGCTCGTCGCCACGACGGGTGCGACCCAGCCGACGACCGCCCTCGACACCCGGACGCTCAAGACGTCGAGCCGGCTCAAGGACGGGCAGTCCCTCGTCGTCGCGGGGCTCGTCACGCGCACGCGCCAGCGGGATGACGCCGGCACGCCGTTCCTGTCGACCCTGCCGGTCGTCGGGTGGCTCTTCGGCGAGACCTCGCGCAGCGACGTGGAGTCCGAGCTCGTGGTGGTCCTGAACCCCGTGGTCGTGCGCGAGCCCCGGCCCGAGGCGAGCCTGTGGGCTTTCCCGGATCCGATCGATCTGCTTCTCGCCCGCGGGAGCCGTGCGGCGGTGGGGCCGTGACGGTGGGGTCCACTCGCTCATTCTTTTCGAGCTCGCGGGAACCCTTCCCGCCGGCCGGCATTCCCCATGGTAGAGGCGCATCAGCGCCCGAACTTCGTTCAACCCGGCTCGGGGCGTTCCCGGTCAGCCGGCCAACACCCCAGACCCCGAGAATCATGAAACTGAACCGCATCCACTCCCAGAAGTCTCGCCGCGGCGTCGCTCTCCTCGAGTACGCGCTCCTCGCCGGTGGCGTCTCCCTGATCGCCGCCGCCGCCGTGGCGGTCTTCGGCCACAAGACGAGCGATCTGATCTCCGCCGTCGCGACGATCCTCCCCGGCGCCCACGCGGACGACAACGGCCCGATCATCAGCGGCAAGATCATCGACACGACGAAGAACGGCGACGGCGCCATCATCCTCGACACGGACAGCGCCGCGGCCGGCACGAACAGCCTTACGGACAACACCGGCGTCGACTTCACCGACCTCGTTCTGGAGGCCGAGTAGTCTCACCGAAGATCAAGGGTTTTCATTCCTGCTGGCCCTTGGCCCTCCCGCGTCGCTCAGCTTCGCGGGGGGGCACGTACACGGCGCGATCCGGTGCTCCGCTCCTGGGTCGCGCCCGTTCGTCGACCGAGCTGGACGACATGCAACGCGCACTAGGCAATCGAGCCCCCTCCAGGGCAGGCGGCATCCTGCTCGAGTTTGCGCTCATCGCGCTCGCCGCCTACCTGCTCCTCGCGGGCGCGTTGACCCTGGGGCGCGCGCTGGCGGTGTCCCAGGGGGCCCAGGACACAGCGCGCGTCGCGGCGCGCGAGCTCGCGCTCGTGCGCCTCCCGGCGACGCTCACGTTCGAGGAGGCACTCGCCTACCAGGATCCCGTGACGCTCGCGTTCCCGGTGCGCGAGCGGGTGTTCGATCCCGGCCTCCTGGCCCTGGACCTCGGGGTGTTCAACCCGGAGGTCGACCTGGCGAGCTTGCCCGTGGTGAACCGCGCCTTCTACGGGCTCATGGTCCGCGAGGGCAACCTCCTGCACGTGCCCGGCGCGCTGGTTCAGGACGCGAGCTTCGCGCGTCCGTTCAATCCCAACGGCTTCTCCGTCGTCGTCCCGGTCGTGACGGGCCGTGCCCCCGACACCGGCGTCGAGACGATCGCGTGGCGGGGCGTCCTCGAGGAGGTCCGGCCGGACCCCGGAAACCCGGCGACCGGTCCGTTCTCGGTCACCTCACCCGACGGCGGGGTCGTCGCGGTTCGCGTCAACGTGCCGGCGCAGTCCGCGTCGCTCGTCCAGATGATGCCGGCGGCGGGGGTGAACACCCAACTGCAAGCTGTGTCGGCCGACGACGCCGGGGTGACCGCGCCGCCGCCACCGGTCGGCTCTCTGTCGCAGCCCGCCGGGGCCCTCGGGCCCTATGGGGGAAGCTACGGCCTCGGACGCCTCGAGGCCTACGGGAAGCCCGTTCGTCCGTTCCGCCGGTTGATCTCGGCCCAGGCGGTCTTCCGTCGCGAAGTCGTGCAAGACTTCGGAATCTAGAGGAGGAGACGGTCCAAGGAGATTTCCAATGCCTCGAGCCCGCTACCGTCGCCGCCGTTCGTTCGTTCTGCCCGCCGCCGTCGCCGTCATCCTCGCGTTCGCCGCGCTGTTCGGGTATCTGGCGCTGGGGAACGAGATCCGTATCCCGTGGACCGATCCGCCTTTGGTCCTGGCCCTCGGCGGACCCGTCCAGGCATCCGAACCGGCGGACGAGCCGGCGGAGGAGGACGACGACCGGATCCGCGTCCCGGTCACCGCGCGTCTCGTGCCGGCTTACTCCAAGCTGACGCGCGACGACGTCTGGAACCCGCGCACGGTCGCGGTCGCGACCGTACCGATCAGCCAAGAACACATCGACCGCGACGGGATCCTCGTCGACGTGCGCGCGATCTTCGGGCGCGTCCTGCGCCGCGACAAGCCCGCGGGCTACGTCTTCACGGAGCGCGACTTCCTGCCGGAGGGA
The DNA here is from genome assembly GCA_028278425.1 of Planctomycetota bacterium. Classification (GTDB taxonomy): domain Bacteria; phylum Planctomycetota; class UBA1135; order UBA1135; genus JANQEJ01. The sequence goes on from JANQEJ010000287.1 coordinate 21,076, forward strand.
ACGCGCCCCGGCATCGTCGGAGGCATCCCTCCGGGCAAGCGTGCGCTGCGCGTCGAGATCGACCGCATCGAGGGACTGGTCGGCCTGCGCCCGGGGGACCGCTTCGACGTGCTCTCCGCGATCCCCGTCGACGACGTCGACCTGGGAACCGACGAGCTGGCGGGTCCGTACGGCGCCCAGATCGACATCGCCGCCCAGATGTCGAACGCGCTCAAGCGTGCCACGGTCGACGTGCTCGTGCAGAACGGCTACGTGGTCTCTCCCGTGGAGACGCGCCAGATCCCCGTGACGGTCAGCACCCTGACGCAGGGCATGGTCACGCGCACCAAGACGGTCCAGGAGATGTGGGTCGCGGTGGAGCCCGACGAGGTCGCGGTCCTCATGGAGGCGCTGGCGATCGAGGACGCACGCGTCCACTGCGCTCCGCGCTCGGGTCACCCGGACGACCCGGGGCCCGAGAGCTCGACGCCGGGGCTCACCGACGTCGGCTCGCCCTTCGGGTCGGATGCGTTTCCGTGGGGCGGGAGCTCCGAAGGGGGGCTCTCGGTGGTCGAGACGATCGACGGCGACGAGCGAAAGCTCGTTCCGGTGCGGAGGAGGGACTGAACACCCGTGCGCCGGCTGCCGTCGATCCCTTCCGCTTCGCGGAGCTCGGGTGCAGATGTCCGTCGGCGCGGCGCCGCTCTCGTGATGTTCGCCCTCCTGTTGTCGGGGCTCATGGCGCTCGTGGCCCTCTCCGTGGATCTCGGGCTCCTGCGCGTGATCCAGGCCTCGATGCAGAACGCCGTCGACGCGGGTGCGGTCGAGGCCGTGTGGCAGCGGGACGTCGAGTACTGGGACCCCACCGGTGTCGACGCGGACGCTCGGCGTCGCCAGCTCGCGCGCGACCGATTGCGCCGGGTCTTCGACGAGGACTACGACCTCGCCACGGAGAACACCGAGATCCGCCTCGGCGCCGGGAGCGTCGTCACGACCGGCGTGGTGAGCACGGCCGATCCGGCCGGCGGACTCCTGCAGGTCGGGTCGGTGTACGCCCCCGGCGGAGCCGGGGACCTCTTCGAGTTTCAGCTCAACCTCGAGAACCTGGCCCACGGCGACCTCGTCGCGGGGAGCTTCGACGACGCAGCTCTCCCTCCGGGCACGACCTACCGCGAGGCCGCGGACTACACCCGCGCCGATTTCACGCCGGCGACCCCCGGGACGGGGGCTGCCGCCGAAGCGTTCCTCGTTCGGATGCGCCGTTCCCACGATCCGCTCGGACTCGACAACGTGCCGGGGGTGAGCTCGTCGGGGCCGTCCCAGCCGCTCCTCTTCTCCGCCGGCACGTTCGTCCGCGCCGAAGAGGGCGCCGCGTACGATCCGCGACGCGACGGCCTCACCGTTCGCGCCACCGCGATCGCGGAGGCCCGCCCGGCACTGGCCGCCGGTTTCCAGGGACCCGACTCCACGCTCGACGGCGTGCCGGACTGGCGCGGCGTCTTCGTCCACCGCGGCGCGACGGGAACGGTGGGCCTTGCGCTCTCGGTGAGCGGCTGGACCGCGCTCGCGGCCGGCCCGCAAGCTCTCGACGTCGACGGGACGGGACAGATCACCCTCGGTGGCTCGCCGGTCGGGCGCTTCTTCGCGGTCGCGCCCGGAGACGCGGCGTCCGTCGGCGGCATCGTTCCGGGCCCGGTGGCGCCGTCGGGGTCGGAGGTCCTCTTGAGCCCGATCCCTGCCTTTGCGGTGATCTTCAGCGACGACGGTGGCCTCCCGCCGGGCACGATCGTCGGCTTCGGACCCGTGTACGCTTCCTACGAGCCACTCGACCTGACCGCGCTCGCGCTCGAGCGCAGCCCGGTGTCGCGGGTCGCGCCGGGCAACGCCTCCGCGGTCGACCCCGCGGCCCGGGCCAGTCTCGCGCTGAGCGCGCCGCTGCGCGCGGCGCACGCGGCGTTCCTCGCCGAACCCCACCTGGAGGCCGCCGCCTTCGTGCGTTGAGCGATGTCGGTCGAGTCCACACTGCATCTCCTGGTCATCGGGCCCGACAGCTCCCTCGCCGAGGAGCTGGAGGCGGCGCTCGCCTCGCTTCGGGACGCGCGTATCGTCGTCACGTCGGAGCGCGAGCCCCGGCGCGCGGTCGAGGTGGTGCGCGCGAAGCAGCCGGAGCTCGTCTGCATCGCGATGGAGTCCGACGTCGAACCGGTGCGGCTCCTCGGCGCGGAGCTCTCCGCCGTGGCGCCGCGCTCGGCGATCTTCGCCGCCTACCGTCCCGAGGGCTTCGGCGAAGAGGAGGCGGCGGCGCGCCTGATCTCGGTCATGCGCTCCGACGTGCGCGACTTCCTCCGGCGGCCGGTCTCGACCGCGGAGCTGGAGCAGGTCCTGCGGCGCCACCTGGGCCTCGAGGCGCGGCAGCCCGCGACCGACGGCCGCACGGTGTCCTTCGTGAGCAACAAGGGCGGCGTCGGCAAGTCGACGCTCGCCGTGAACACCGCCTGCCGGCTCGCCCGCCGCGGGACGGGGAGCGTCCTCCTGATCGACGCTTCCCTGCAGCTCGGCGTGTGCGCACCGCTCCTGGGGCTCACGCCGGAGACGACCTTGACCGACGCGGTGCGCTCGGGCTCGCGCTTGGACGAGACGCTCCTGCGCTCGGTGGCCACCCGTCACGCGAGCGGAGTCGATTGCCTGGCCGCACCCCGCGACGCCCTCGAGGCGTCGAACATCGACGACGTCCAGATGGCGGGGCTGTTGCGCGTCGCGCGGCGTGCCTATGACACCGTCGTCGTCGACACCTTTCCGATCGTGGACAGCGTCCTCGTCGCCATCCTCGACGTCTCGGACCTCGTCTTCCTCGTGATCAACGGCATGATCCCCACACTCCGCGGCGTCGAGGGGATGACCTCCGTCCTGGAGCGAATCGGTGTGGCCAAGGATCGCGAGCGACTCGTCTTGAACCAGAACCACGGCCGCTTCTCCGGGGCCCTGCGGCCGCGTGAGATCGCGGCGGAGCTGCGCCGCGACGTCGACTTCGTCGTGCCGTACTCGCGCAAGCTCTTGACGTCGACCAACGTGGGCGAGCCGCTGGCGCTGCGCACTTCGCGGCGCTTCGGCTTCGGGCGCTCGGTGCACGAGCTCGCTCGAGAGATCGACGGCCTGCGCGGGACGACGCCGGAGCGCTCGTCGGACGGCGATCGCCCGCCCGTCGTAGGGTCCGTGACTCCGCAGGGGGCGGGCGAGGCATGAGCGAGCCCGGGGACGTCACCGCCGCCCGCAGCCGCTTCCGCCGGTCGCTGTCGGGGGACGTCGCGGCCCGTCTCTCCGGCGTGGGAAAGGCGGCCCAGGACGCGAGCGAGCGAACCTCCGGTCCCGCGGGGGAGCCGAACGGCCTCTCCGAGCGCGGTATCGTCGCGAGCCTGCAGGCGCGGCTGATCGATCACCTGCGGCGCCACGACCTCCTCGGCGCCGACGAGGAGGCCGTGCGCGCGGAGATCGACGCCTTCGTGCTCGACGTTCTCGCGACCGAGAGCTTCGCCTTGAACGAGGACGAGCGGGCGCACCTCGCCGAGGAGCTCGTCGAGGAGGCCCTCGGCATGGGCCCTCTCGCCCCGCTGATGGCGGACCCCGCGGTGACCGACATCCTCGTGAACGGCGCCGACCAAGTGTACGTCGAGCGCTTCGGTCGCCTCGAGCGCGCGCCGGTGCGCTTTCGCGACGACGAGCACGTCCTGCGCATCATCGATCGTCTGGCCTCGCGGATCGGCCGGCGCATCGATCAGTCCTGGCCGATGGTCGACCTCCGCCTCGCCGACGGCAGCCGCGTGAACGCCACGATCCCGCCGGCCGCCCTCGACGGGCCCACGATCTCCATCCGCCGGTTCGGGCTACGCCGGCTCCGGAAGGCGGACCTCCTCCGGCTCGGGTCGATCAGCGAAGCGATGATGGGATTCCTCGACCTCGCCGTGCAGTGCCGCCGCAACGTGCTGATCTCGGGCGGGACGGGCGCGGGCAAGTCGACGCTCTTGGGTGTGCTCGCCGAGGCGATCCCCGAGGACGACCGCATCGTGACGATCGAGGACACGGCCGAGCTCGAGCTGGCGCAGCCCCACGTCGTGCGGCTCGAGACGCGCCCGCCGAACACCGAGGGCCGCGGCGAGATCACGGCCCGCGACCTCGTGATCAACGCCCTGCGCATGCGCCCGACGCGCATCATCTTGGGTGAGGTGCGCGGCGCGGAGGCCCTCGACATGCTCCAGGCCATGAACACGGGTCACGAGGGGGGGCTCTCGACGATCCACGCGAACTCGAGTCGCGATGCGCTCGCGCGCCTCGAGACGATGGTGCTCTTCGCCGGGACGGACCTCCCGTCGCGCGCCATCCGCGAGCAGATCACGTCGGCCATCCACCTGATCGTCCAGGTGCGCCGCTACGAGGACGGCGCGCGACGCGTCGAGCGCATCTCCGAGGTGACCGGCCTCGAGGGGCAGACCCCGCTCGTGCAGGACCTCTTCGTCTTCCACGTCACCTCGCGCTCCCGCCGGCGTGTCGAAGGCCGTTTCGAGGCGACCGGTATCGTGCCGCGCTTCGTCGAGGAGGCGCGCGAGGCGGGTCTCGAGGTCGATCCCAGCATGTTCTCCCGTCCGGGGCTGGGGGACTAGTGGGCTGGCTCGTCGCGCTCCTCTTCGCGGCCGCGGCGGTGTGGATGCTCCGGCGCTACCGCGACGAGCGCGCTCGCGAGCGTGCGCGCGCGAGCATGAGGGTGAACCAAGACTCCCGCCCTCCCGAGGCCGCGAACGAGCCGACCGTGGAGGTGGTCCCCCTCTTCCGGACGAATCCCTGGTTGCCGTGGCTGGGAGGCCTCGTCGTCGCGGTCCTCCTCGGCGTCTTCACCGATCTCTCGGCGGTGATCGTCGTTCCCTTCGGCGCGCTGACCGTCGTGCTCCTGTGGATCCTGCAGACCTACCTGCGGGCCCGCCGCTTCGCGATGGTCGAGCAGCAGCTCGCGGACGTCATCGATCTGATCGTCTCGTCGCTCCACGTGGGAGGGGGGCTCGCCGAGACGCTCCGAACCGGCGCCCGCGAGACCGCGGAGCCGCTGCGCGGTGAGCTCGCGGACCTCGTCGAACGGGTGCGCCTCGGACAGGATCCCGCCCACGCGCTGCACGAGCTGACCGAGAGGATACCGACCGAGAGCTATCAGCTCTTCGCCTTCACCCTGACGAGTCACTGGGGGAGCGGCGGCAACCTGACGCGGCCTCTCTCGGTCGTTGGCAGGAGCATCCGCGACCGCATCGGGCTCTCGGCTCGCATCCGGACCCAGGCGAGAGAGGCGCAGGTCTCGGTCATCGGCGTGCTCGTGATCACCTATCTGCTCGGGGCGGCGTTCTGGGTCGGCAATCCCGATCGCGTCTCGGCCTTTCTCGCCACGGAGCTCGGTGCGCTGGCGGTGGGGTCCGCCGTCCTGCTCCAGACGACGGGCCTGCTCTGGATGACCCGACTAGCGAGCCTCAAACCGTGAGGGTGGGGCTGGCGGACTGGGTGGAGGATCGATCCCGGGCGCGGGAGCCCGAGGAGGACCTGCGCGTCGAAGCGGCCCCGGTGGATCGCGGCGGCGGCTTTCTCGCCCGATGGCTCTTCCTCGCGGGCTACCGCTCGTCCGTCGCCGTTCCGGCCTACGTCGCGGTCCACGTCACCTGTGTCGTTCTCGGTGCGGTGTGCGCCCTGGCCCTGCACCGCAGTCCGTGGGTCGGCCGCAGTATCGAATGGGTCCTCGAGGTGCCGGGTGGCTTCGGCGGGCTCTTCGTTCCGATCCTCCTGGCCGCCCCGTGGCTCGTACTGTGCCTGCTCGCGCTCGCGCCGGTCGTGGTCGTGCGTCGAAGCCGGCGGCGCATCGTCGAAGCGATCGAGAAGGACCTGCCGCTCCTGCTCGAGCTGCTCGCGACGCTGGCCGAGGCCGGACTCGGCTTCGACGCGGCCTTGCGCAAGGCCGTCGATGCCCAGGACCCCACACGACCCCTGGTGCGCGAGCTGCGGACCTTCCTCGACGAGGTGCGCTCGGGGATTCCGCGCGTCCGAGCGCTGCGCCGCCTCCGCGAGCGCATGGACGTGCTGGCGGCGTCCTCCTTCGTCTCGGCCTTGATTCAGTCCGAGACCGTTGGATCGGGCCTCACGGACACGCTGCGGGTGCAGGCATCGACGCTCTGGGACCGTCGCCGCGAGCGCGTGCTCGCGGCTGCGCAGGTGCTGCCGACGAAGCTCGCCGTGCCGCTCGTCCTCTGCTTCCTGCCGCCCGTCTTCATCTTCGTTCTCGGCCCGGCCATGCTCGAGTTCTTCGAGATCGCGTCGGGCACGATAGAGTCCGCCGGAGGGTGACCCCTTGAACCGTCGTTCGCTCAGCCTCGCAGCGTTCGCGCTACTCGCCGCCACCTCGTGCCAGGTCTTCCGCACGGGGCCGGAGCCGGTCGTGGTGGAGGATCCCACGGTGCAGCTCGAGCGCGAGCTCGACCGGTTCGAGCGCATCCTTTCGGGGGAGGAGGAAGGTGATCTGCGAGAGGTCGAGGCCGCGTTGCGGCAGCTCTCGTTCGAGTACCCCCGTCATGCTCGCATCGCCTATGCGAACGCGACGTTCGCCTATACGTCGGGCGACGTTGCGGCGACCCAGCAGCTCTTGAGCCAGGCCCTGCGCCTGGATCCGACGCTCGTCGACGCGACGCTCCTGCGCGCGCGCGTCGCGATGGAAGAGGGCAACCTCCCGCTCGCCCGGCAGGTTCTCGAGACGCAGGTGGTGCTCAGCCCCGACCGGGCGGAGCTCCACGAGTCGCTGGGGGCGCTGGCCTATCTGGAGTCCGACTACGAGGGCGCGGAGCGCGCGCTCGAGACGGCGGAGCGCCTCGGCGCTCCCGCGGCCCGGCTCGCCTTCAACCGCGGCCTTGTCGCGGAAGCGATGGAGCGATACGAGGAGGCGATCGCGTTCTACGACGCCGTTCCGAGCGAGAGCTCGGAGCACGCCCGCGCGGTCTCGCGCCGGCGCGCGCTGGCGGCGCGCTCGCGGTAGCCCGACGCAGCGGAATCCAGCCGACTGGGCGGCGTTCAGCGCGGAGGCGCGGACCGCGAGGTCGTGTCGATGCCCACCTTGGCGAGGACTCTGGACACCGCCCGCCACCAGGTGCGGAGGAGCCCAACACGCAGTGCGCTGTACAGCAACAGCCCGAGCATCACGGCGCCGCCCGCCGTGGCCACGGCTCCAAGTCCCTCCGGGGTTTCGCCCATGATGGCCAGGGCGTCCAGTCCGGTGAGGGTGTAGAGCGGGCCCAGGAGCGCGCCGCAGACCAGGGAGATGACGGCGATGCTGACGAGGTACGCCGTCAGGACGCGTCCGCCCAGGAAGCCGCGCACGACCGCGATGGTGGTGACGTTGGTCGCTGGCCCGACCAGGAGGAAGACGAGCGCGGCGCCGGGGTCGAGTCCCTTGATCACCAGGGCGGCGGCGATCGGCGTGCTGGCGGTGGCGCAGACGTACATGGGGATGCCGATCGCCAACATCGCGAGCATGGCGATCCAGCCCGAGCTCGCGGTCGATGCGAAGAAGCCGTCCGGCACCAGGACCGCGATCAGGCCCGACAAGGCGAGCCCGAACACGAACCACGGCGTGAGATCGTCGAGAAGAGGTCCGAAGGCATAGCGCAGGACGCGCACCGCGAAGTTGCCCCGCTCTTGCTCCGGGTGGGCGTGGTCGTGCGGATGGTCACAGGAGGCGGCCAACGCATCACCCTTCTCCTCGGACGGTCCAGCGGCCAGCCCCGCCTTGACCAGGAGATTGACCAAGAGCCCCGAGCCCAGCGCCGTCACGAGGGCGGCCACGGGGCGCACGATGGTCATCAGCGGGTCCATCAGAGCCCAGGTGATGCCGATCGAGTCGACACCCGTCTCGGGAGTCGATACGAGGAAGGAGGTGGTCGCTCCCTTGCTCGCTCCGCTCTTGCGCAGCGAGATGGCTGTGGGCAGGACGGAGCACGAGCAGAGGGGGATCGGGATGCCCGTCAACGCCGCCATCAGCACCGAGCGCCAGTTGTCCTGACCGAGGTGGCGATAGACGAGCCGGTCGGGTAGCGCGATCCGGATCACCCCCGCGAGGACGAAGCCCACGAGCAGCCACGGGCCCGAGAGTGCGAGGATCTCCCAGACCGCGTACAGCCACTCGCCGAGGAAACCGATCATGCCCCGAACCGCACGAGCACGACGCTGAGCGCGATACCCGCCGCCAGGAAGACGAACTTCGCGAGGTTGTCCTCGGGATGGTGGAAGACCTCGGGCAGGAGCTCGGCCACACAGACGTAGAGGAACGTGCCGGCCGCCAGCGCGGTGACGATGTCCAGAGCGTCGGCTCCCGCGCCCGAGAAGAAGGGGTTGCCCGCGAGCATACAGGCCGGCGTGACGAGGGCGAACAGGAAGAGGATCGCGGCGATCCTCGCGCGCGAGAAGTGGGCCAAGAGGAAGACGTTCACCATCGCGAAGCTCTCGAACGCCTTGTGGGTCAGGAAAGCCACGACGAACGACGTGCTCAACGCTCCGCCGGCGTCCAGCGCCGACAGCCCCAGGCCGGCCGAGGCCGCGTGCACCGAGACGCCCACCATCGTCACGAGGCTCACGCTCCTGTGTCGGCTCACCTCTTCGCGCTCGGTCGTCCGCAGGAACACCGCCTCGACCGTGTGCACCAGGAGGACGCCGGCGAGGACCCACAACCAGAGGAAGGTGTCGCCATGGCCGTGGGGCGCTTGGATCGGGAGCTCGGTCTCGATCGGGAGGTGGTCGTGCCCGGACGACGCCTCGGCTCCGGCGGCCCGGGCGTGCAGCTCGCCCGCGTGCATGCGGGTCGCGGTGCCGCGACCGCCGACGTCGGGCAAGAGGTGCAGGAAGACCGCCCCGAGGAAGGTCCCCGTGCTGAGGGCCAGGGCCACGTGCAGCCGGCGCTCGCTCCAACGTGCGAGCAAGGACGTCGCGCCTCCGACCAAGGCCGCTGCGAAGACGAGGAAGGGAACCAGCATCAGAAGCTCAACGCCTGCCCGCCAGCGTCCATGGCGCCTGGGGGCCGCGTCGGACGAGCTTAGCGGACGCCCGCGGCGGGGGAGAGTCGGGCGTCACTCGTTAGCCATGGATGGCCTTCCCCCGGTGCTCGGAGCTGGCCGGGCCGGCTTCGACCTCGAAAGAATCCGGGTCCCTGGCCAAAAGCGTCTCTGGGCTTGACATCACTTGTTTGAATCATAGATTGTCCGAACGAGTGAACCAGAATCCTGGTTGCGATCACGACGCCGTCCCCCCGCCTTCGGTCTGCTCGGCCGAGGTGCTCGAGCGGGCGGCGGCCATCCTCCGCGCCGCGGGGGACCCCGGCCGCCTGCGCCTGCTGGGGCTCCTGGCTCCCGGAGAGCGGTGCGTCACGGAGCTGGCGGAGCTCTCGGGAGACTCCCTGCCCACCGTCTCGGCCCGGCTGCGCGTCCTTCGCGGCGAGCGGCTGCTGTCACGGCGGCGGGAGGGCAAACACCAGTTCTATGCGCTCGCCGACCAACACGTCGCCGAGCTGGTCCAGGGCGTGCTCGAGCACGCCGGAGAAGAAGAACCCTGACGATGAGCTGCGAAACACACCCGAATCACGATCACACCCACGGCGCGGATTGTGGTCACGTCGCCGTCAAGCACGGCGACCACGTCGACTACCTCCACGCCGGACACCTGCA
>JANQEJ010000329.1 GCA_028278425.1 Planctomycetota bacterium
GAACCCCTACGCGATCCTGGTGGTCGACCCCGCGAAGCACGAGTGCATCCGCGAGGACTTGGCGAACGCCTTCGCGGACTTCATCATCTCGCGGGAGGCCCAGGAGATGATCCGGGACTACACCGTCGGCGGCGAGGCGCTCTTCCACCCCGTTCGGTTGGACTGACGCCGGCGCCGGCGCACGCTCAGGATGGAGCTGATCTGGGACGGACTGGCGGAGGCGTTCCGTCTCATCGCCACCTTCGACCCGCTCGTGCGGGGCGCGGCGCTGCGCACGCTGTGGGTGTCGCTCACCTCCGTGGCGATCGCCACCGCGATCGGCCTGCCGTTCGGGACGGCGCTCGCGCGGATCGACTTCGCGGGTCGCGGCGTCGTGGTCCTCGCGCTGCGCGCGAGCATGGCGGTGCCGACGGTGTTCGTCGGCATCCTCTGCTACTCGCTGTTCTCGCGCCGCGGGCCGCTCGGACCGACGGAGCTGCTCTACACGCCCTGGGCGATCGTCGTCGGCGAGGTGCTCCTCGCCCTGCCGATCATCGCGTCGATCTCGCACGGCGCGGTCAAGGCGCTCGACCCGCGCGTGGCGGAGACGGCGACCACGCTCGGCGCGTCGCGGGTGCGGCGCTGGTGTACCTACGTGTCCGAGGCGCGGCTCGGCGTCATGCTCGGCATCCTGACCGCCTTCGCGCGCTGCGCGACCGAGCTCGGCATCGCGATGATGGTCGGCGGCAACATCAAGGGCCGCACGCGAACCCTCAGCACGGCCACCGCGCTCGAGACGAGCAAGGGCGAGTTCGAGCGCGGGCTCGCGATGGGGATCCTCCTGCTCGTCCTGTCGCTGGGCGTCACGGCCTTGATCGTCGCGGTCAGCCGCGAGGAGCCGGAGCGGTGATCCGGATCGAGGGGCTGCGCGTCGCGCGCAACGGCACGACCATCTGCGCCGTGGACGAGCTCGCGGTGGAACGGGGCGAGCGCGTCGCGATCCAAGGCGGCAACGGCTCGGGCAAGACGACGCTCCTGCGCGTGATCGCGGGACTCGAGCGGGACGCCGCCGGCCGCTGCGAGGTCGACACCGCGCCGCGGGACCGCGTCTACGTGCACCAGAATCCCTACCTCTTCCGCGGAACCGTGCTCCGCAACGTCACCTACGGCCTGCGGGCGCGCGGCGTCGCCCGCGGGGACCGCGAGGAGCTCGCGCACGCCTGGCTCGCGAAGCTCGGGGTCGACTGCCTGGCGAAGCGCCGCGCCGACCACCTCTCCGGCGGGGAGCGCCGGCGCGTCGCCCTGGCGCGGGCGATGCTCCTGAAGCCGAAGCTGCTGCTCCTCGACGAGCCGTTCGCGGAGATGGACGCGGACGGGGAGCGCGACCTCGTCCGCCTGCTCGCGGACGAGACGGACGCGACCGTCCTGATCGCGACGCCCACCGAGCTTCCCGACGGCGTCGCGCGCCGGACCTGCGTCGTCGAGCGGCCGGCCTGAGCTCGCCCGGGCTTTCGTGGCAGGCGCCGCGGGCGGCTTGCGCCACGTGCCGTATCGCGAGAGTCCCCGGTCCCAGGAAAGAGAGCTGTTCCCATGAAAGCCTTCCCGTTCGCGCTCGCCCTCGGCCTTCTCCTCCCCGCAAAGCTCGCCGCGCAGTGCGAGATCGACGTCCTCGGCCCCGGGCCGCCGGCCACCGGCTTCGCCCGCTCGCTCGACGTCAGCGGCGGGCTCGACGGCGGCCGCGTGCTGATCGGCGCGATGCTCGACGACGACGTGGCGATCAGCGCCGGCGCGGCCTACGTGTGCGAGTACTCCGCCGCGGGGTTCGTCGCCGTCGCGAAGCTCACGGGGAGCGACACCGACATTTCCGCCTACTTCGGCCAGTACCTCGCGATCGAGGGCGACGTCGTCGCGGTCGGGGCGAACGACGACGAGCTCGGCGTCTTCGCCGGCGCCGTGTACGTCTTCGAGCGCGGACCCGCCGGCTGGACGGAGACGAAGAAGCTCCTCGCCTCGGACGGCGGCGTCGGCGACGACTTCGGCGACGCGATCGACGTCGACGGCGGCCGCATCGCGATCGGCGCGCCGGACAACCACGGCGGACGCGGCGCGGTCTACTTCTTCGAGAAGGGGCCCGGAAGCTGGACCGAGGTCCTGAAGCTCGAGCCCGACCCCGCGGAGAACGCGACGGACTTCGGGATCGGGCTCGACCTGGACGGGAACCGCCTCCTGGTCGGCGCCGATCAGATCGCGTACGTCTACGAGGAGGTCGGCGGCGTCTGGAGCGTCACCGGCAAGCTGACCGAGAGCGACGCCGCGGGCAGCGACGGCTTCGGCGAGAGGCTCTCGCTCGACGGGGACACGGCGGCCGTGACCGCGCCGTACCAGACCGTGGGCTCGACCTTCGGCGCCGCGTACGTCTACGAGCTCGTGGGCGCGATCTGGGTCGAGACCAAGAAGCTCCTCCCCCTATCGGGCGGCGCGAAGCGCTTCGGCACGTCCGTCGACGTCGCGGGCGACCACGTCGCGGTCGGTTCGACGAAGATGACGTCGTTCGGCGGAATCGGCTCCGTCTCCATCTTCCACCGCGAGGGCGGGTGGGCAACCGGCAAGGAGATCAACGGCGCGGGTAACTTCGGCGACGCCGTCAAGCTCTGGGACGGCGCGGTGCTGATCGGCGACTCGACGTTCGGCGGCGAGGTTCCCCTCGTGGCGCTCGACGGCGAAGCGGGGTTGTACGCGGGCCCGGAGGAGGTCTCGATGTCCGCCGGCGGCGAACAGTCCATGCTCATCGGCTCCTGTGCGAAGCAGGCGGGGTTCCCGTACTTCCTCGTCGGTTCGATCACGGGAACCGCCCCCGCCACGCCCGTGGGACAGGTCGCGCTTCCGCTCGTCGTCGACGGCTACACGCTGCTCACGATCGCGCAGCCCGGCGTCACACTGACGAACGGCGCGGGCGTCCTCGACGGGTCCGGGAAGGCACTGGCGAGCTTCCACCTTCCGCCGGGGACCGATCCCACGCTGATCGGGCTGCGCGCGTACCACGCCGCGCTCATCCTGCAGGAGAACTTCAAGCCGGCCATGGCGACCGGCGCGGTGGCGGTCGAGATCCTTCCCTGAACGGGAGTCAGGGAACGACGAGCCGGAGTCCGTTCGACAGGCTGACCGACTGCGGCGCGAGCGGGTCGAAGACGAGGAACTGGAACGCGAGCCCGAAGCCGGACGGAATGCCGACGGGCCAGGTGGACTGGATCGTGACGTTGCCCTGCGCGTCGGTCGGAGCGAAGAGCACCTGGTCCGGCGCCGGGACGAGCACGCCGCCGAAGAACGGTAGGAAAGCGGTCGAGGACCCGACAGCGATTCCGGCCGGCGCGTTCTCGAGCGCGCCGGTCAGCGCAAGCCCGACCGTCTTCAGCGGCATCGGCAAGCCGCTCCCCGCGAGCGACGGCTCGCCGTGGGTGCCCGCGAGCGCGAAGCCGAGGTCGGTCCACGGCGTCGCGCAGGGTCCGCCGTTGACGACGACGAAGGGCTCGACGTCGAAGTAGCTCGTCGTGCCCGGGTCGCCCAGCCCCGCGATCTGGAGGATCTCCGCGTCGCTCAGCGGCGCGACGTTCGCGCAGTAGCGCGCGTTCGCCGCGCAGACGATCGCGTTGGCGATCAGACCGTTGAAGACCGTGCCGTAGTGGAGCTCGTCGGGCAGGTAGAAGTACTGCGGGTCGTCGCCCGCCGGGGGGCCGCCGGGGAGGATGGTGGTCCCGCCGACGACGAGCTGGGCGGGGGCCGGGTACTCCTGCGTCAGCGCGTAGAGTTCGACGAGCGCGAAACCCCGCGCCGCCGCCAGCGCGCGGATCGCCTGGTTGACGTCGAAGATCGCCCCGGAGACGAGCGCGCGCTTCGCCGGATCGGGATAGTCGACCAAGATGCTCGGCACGATCTCGGGATCCTCGACCGTCGCGAGCACGAGCCCCACACCCGTCGGCGCGCCGGGCGGGCCGTGGACGACGTCGACCGCCGCCGTGACGTTCGCGACCACCGAGCTGACGAGCGGCGCGGGATCCGCTCCGTCGTAGATCGCGCCGTACTGCGCGAAGACGTCGTTGAACCCGATGCCGAGGTAGACGACGTCGGGGTTGTGCGTCAGGACGTTCTGCGGCTGCGCGTCCGCGAGCAACGACGACGTCGTCGCGCCGGCCTTGGCGTAGTTGTGCTCGTAGCCGAGCCACTGAGGCGAGGTGGGCCCCCAGTCGGCCTCCGGTCCGAAGTCGATCTGCGGCGTCGCGCTCGTCGTGTCGCGCAAGGCGGCGAGCACCTGGACCCAGTTCAGCGCGGTGTCGCTGCCGTAGACGAACGGCCCGTACCAGAGGTACTCGTCGGTCGTGCTGTCCCCCATCGCGCCGAAGCGCACCTGGGCCGACGGGAGCGCGACGAGGATGCAAGCGGCGGCGAGCGCGGACGCGAGCTTCATGGCCGTACTCTACTCGACTCTCCTCGCGTCGCGCCCGATCGGCCGCTCGGACCTTGACCTTCCCGGGAGCGGGCTCACAATCGGCCTCCCCATGGGCGCAACTCCCGAAAGCGATCCGGCGCGAACGAGCGTCCTGATCGTCACGAGCGTCGGCGGCGATCAGTTCGGTCGCACCTGCTCCGAGGTGGTCGTCTCGCGTCACCTTGTCGAGCGCGGCTACGCGGTGCGCTGCGTCGCGCGCAGCGACGGGCTCTTCGCCGACACGCTGCGCGGGATCGGCGTCGACGTCGTCGCGCGGAGCTACGCCGGGAACGCGCGCAAGGTCTGGAACCGGGCGGCGCGGGCCTTCGGGACGGGGGCGCTCGCGCGCCGCTTTGCCGACTCCGATTGCGTCCTCGCCACGCGGCTCTCGAGCACGCCGCTCGCGGTCGACCTCGGGCAGCGCGTGAACGCGCCGGTGATCGCGTATCTCCAGGGCTACGCGCTCGAGCCGGAGAAGTACGTCCGCTACGACGTCCACCGGGCCGACATGGTGATCGCGCCGAGCGAGCACGTGCGCTCCTGCTACGAGCGCGACACCGAGGGCGTCCGCGCGAGCGGGCAGCGGCTGGAGCGCATCCTGAACGGCATCGACGCCGACGCGTTCGAGGCGGGCGCCGGCGACGTGGACGCGCGCGCCGCCTTCTCGATCCCGCCCGACGCCGAGCTCGTCGGCATGGTGGGCGCGCACGCCCGCAAGGGCATGGACCTCTTCGCGCGGGCCGCCATCGAGGTCGGCGCCAAGCGCCCGAACGCCCACTTCCTCGTCGCGGGCGACTTCTACTCCGATTCCTTCCGCGACGAGAACCTCGGCGCCGTCGAGCGAGCAGGCCTCGCCCCCCGCTTCCACTGCGTCGGCTTCCAGGAGAACGTCGCGGCGATCATGAAGGCCTGCGACGTCTGGGCGATGCCGTCCCGCGAGGACGCCTTCCCCGTCGCCGGCCTCGAGACGCAGGCGGTCGGCACGCCGATGGTCGCGACCGCCGTGGGCGGCGTGCCGGAGATGATGCGGGACGGCGAGACGAGCTTCCTCGTCCCGCGGGAGGACGCCGGCGCGCTCGCCGACCGCGTCCTCGCGCTGCTCGAAGACCCCGCGCTGCGCGCGCGCATGGGCGAACGCGCGCGGCGCTTCATCCGCGAGGAGCTCCCGCTGCAGCGGCAGGTCGAGGGATTCGAGCGCTGCGTGCAGAGCCTGATCCGACGCCAAGAACCGGTGGAGGCCCGATGATCTCCGTGACCGACGACGAGATCCTGGCGATCTACCACCGCCACGCGCAGGAACGCTTCGCCGCGGACGACCCGCGCTGGAAAGAGCTGGTGGAGGCGCAGCGCAGGAAGCAGGGCAAGCGGCGCCTGAAGCAGGCGGTCCTCGGCGCGGTCTCGTCGCGCTACGACCGTACGCAGGAGAAGGTGCGCGACACGTACGAGGAGTCCTGGGGAGCCACGTCGGCCGTCGACATGGTCAACGCGACGGACGTGGACCTCTGCGAGTGGCGCGGCGAGGGCGCCCTCGTCCGCGCGCCGGCGACGCCGGCGGTCCACCACCTGCTGCTCACCCGGACGTTGGAAGCGCTCCAGCCGAAGACGGTGCTCGAGGTCGGCTGCGGCAGCGGCCTGCACGTCATGCTGCTCGCGACGCTCTTCCCCGACGCGAAGTTCCACGGCGCGGAGCTCACCGCCGCCGGCGTCCGCCAGGCCGAGAAGATCCAGGCGCTCCCCAGGCTGCCCCAGGAGCTCCAGGAGTTCGCCGCGCAACCCGTCGTCGACGCGACGGCGCACCGGAACGTCGAGTTCCGCCAGACGAGCGCGGTGGACCTCCCCTACGAGGACGGCTCCTTCGACCTGGTCTACACCTCGCTCGCGCTCGAGCAGATGGAGGAGATCCGCGACGCCGCCTTCGCGAGCGTCGCGCGCGTCGCCCGCCGCCACGTCGCGATGGTCGAGCCTTTCCGCGACTTCAACGAGGAGGGCATCCGCAACGACTACGTCCGCTCGCGCGGCTTCCTCGCCGCGCACGTCGCGGACCTGCCCAGGTACGGCCTGAAGCCCGTCTACACGCGCAGCGACATCCCCTGCAAGGTGGCGCTGGGCGTCGGGCTCGTGATCGCGGAGAAGGCTGGCTAGAGCCCGGTGCTCAGATGCGCGATCCGCTCCTTCGCCTTCTTCACGTCCAACGCCAGGACGAAGTCGTCCGGGAAGGGGTGTTCTAACCGCGCCTTCGCCCGCGCGAGCTCGCGCTTGGCGTCGATGCCGAGGCTCGGCGTCTCGAGGGCGACTTTGGCGCGACGTACGTGCCAGCGCGCCAGAGACGTCCGCGCCAGATCCGAATAGACGTTGGGCGGAAAGCGGGTCGCCAGCGACACGAGCTCCGACAACGCGGCCTCGGATGCCTTTCCGGGAATGAGGCTCGCCTGATAGACGTACTCGGGCTTCTTCATCCGCCGGAAGTGCTCGAGCGCGGACTCCGCTCCGACCGGAGCGTCGGTCACCGCCACCTTGACGACGTTGCTGGCGACCGGCTCACCCTCCGGCGAGGTGTAGACGACGGAGACCTTGTAATCGCCCTTCTCTCGGAAGAACGGGACGACGGCGCTCGAGGGTTCAGGCCAGACCGTCCGCGTCTCGTAACCGTAGACCGTGGCGCGGAGCTCGGCGGCCTCGCCCGAGCGGAGCTGCCGCGGCGAGCCGGCACCCTCCCAGAGGATGCGCCGGCTCTCGGGCACCACGTAGACCGGGCCGTCGAGTCCCGGGCCCTCGACGACGACCACCAACTGCGCGCCCTGGTAGGGCCCGAAGAGGAGCTCGTTGGAGAACGTCACGTCGCGCTGGCTCCGGTTCTCGAACTTCATCGCCACGCTCACCACGCCCCACACGGGAACGGATTGCTGCGCGGAGCTGACGCTGATGTGGAGCTTGCCGTCCTGCGACGCGGGCGGATGTCCAGACGCGAGCGAGGCGGAGCCGACGGCGACCGCGGCGCACAGCGCTAGCTTCATGTTGATGTCTCCTCGCGGCGTCATTGTTCTGCCACCTTCGTAAGGCGGGAACGCAGAAGGTGCAACTGTTGCTCGTTGAAGGTACTGCCCGTTGCCGCGAGCAGCGGAACCTCCTGCATCAGCGTGTCGGTCAGCTTGACGAAGAACCCAAGACCCGATGGATCGTGGTTGTGCCCCAAGCCCAACTGATGTCCGATCTCGTGGGCCACGGTACGGTCGAGCATGCCGGGGTCGACGGTGACCCCCGTCTGCGGATTCCGGTCGAAGTCGTCCAAGGTCTCCATGTAGATCCAGGAGGCGTCGCCTCCCATGCCGATGAACGGCAAGCCGGGCCCCTCGAAGGGGCCCCAGAGGTTACCGCGCGTCTGCCCGAAGGTCGCGGGCTCCGCGAACGGGACGTCGTTCGGATCCCAGTCCAGGTTGTCGAAGCCCGTCGGCCCGCGGCACTGGTAAGCGGAGGACACGTAGGCGATCCAGTACGCGCTGTCCTCGGCCGCCTGAGGCGATTCCTGGGTCATGAAGAAGTCGGTGAGCGTGTCGCTCGCGGCGTTCGCGACGAACGACACGCTCGCCGAGTTGTGCGACTCGCTGGTCCCACCGTCCGCCTGCGGAAAGATCGAGGCCTTGGACAGCGCGCTGGTCAACACGCTGTCGGTGGGCAGCGGAGGCATCGTGAGCGGGTCCGTCAGATCCAGCGGCAGAAGGGTCGACACGTCGTCGTCCCGGAGCTCGAAGGGGACGAACATCTGGTCGACGGCGACGCCGCTGAGGGGCTGCGACACGGCGACGATCGTGCTCGTCGTCGTCGTGACCGGTCCCAGGCGGATGGTCCCCCCGATCATGTCGTTCCAGACCAGCGGGTCTTGCGAGGAGACGATGTTGCTCAGCTCGTATCCGTGGACGGGTCCGCCGAGCGGCAGGATCTCGGTTACGTCTCCGTCTACCGTGTGAGGGACGCCGAGCACGGTGTAGTCGATGTGGAACGACAGAGGGACGAGCGGCGTGGGCGCCGCGAAGTTCAGGAAGTTGTCGCCGTTGCCGGCGACGTCGATCTCGCCCAACGAGGGCGCGATGATGATCTTGCCGTTCTCGAAGCGCCCGTTCTCGGGCATGAAGGAGCTCAAATCCGGCGACCCGTCGCTCAACGGCTCTAGCGGATCGAGAGGCAGAGGAGTGACGTTCTCGAAGAAGCCGATGGTGGGCGAGAGCGTACCCGTGCCCGCCAGCCCGGTGAACTCCCCGAAGACGCGGTTGCTATTGAGCAGCAGTCCCATCATCGAGTCCATCTCGATGTGAAGCACGCGCCAAACGGCTATGACCGGCGTGACGTAGAGCGTCGGCGATCGCACCTCCTGCCCGACGTTGGCGTCGACCAACTTGAACCCGTCGACGTAGTCCAGATTGCGGACGTCGAGCAGGTGATCTCGATCTCCGGACGCCATTACGCGGTAGTTGTCGCCCGGGGAGGTCGACGTGTTGAACATGCAGGCCTTGAGCGAGACCGGGACCTCCAGGGTCACCGCGAGGATGCCGTCGTCGTCCTGCACGCCGGCTCCGCCGATCTGCTCCAGCAATCCGGCCTTGAACCCGTTGACCGGATCCATGGTGCCCTGCAGCGTCACCCCGCCCCGATTGTCCTCCTCGAGCGTGTAGTAGGTCACTCCCTGAAGGCCGTAGTAGTTGCCCGCCATGGGAAAGTCGTTGGGATCCACCCACTGGGTATCCGTCGCGGGATCGTCGACGTCGAAGGCCCGGAGGTAGACCGTCACGTTCCAGAGCGGATTCGTGGTGAGCTTGACGCCGAGAAGGACTTCGTTCTGCGGCGTGCTCGGGTCCCCGCTCCGGCCGCCCGCGAAGATCCGGATGCTCTCCGGGTAGTCCTGGCCCTTCGGCATGTTCGGGTCCTTGTCCGCCGTCGAGCTCGTGTGATCCGGAACGCTGTACGCGTTGCTCTGCGGGATGAGCGTCCCGGCGGTGACCGGAAGGCTCTGGAAGAAGCCCTGCAAGCCCAGCACCGTGACCTTGCCGGTGAGCAGGTTGTCCAGCACGGCCGTCGAGACGTACTCGAACTCGAACTCCGAGGGAGGCTCGGAGTAGGAGTGGCTCTCGATCCCCTCGACCCAGACCGTGCGAACCAGCCACTCGCCGTCGGGCACAAAGCCCCCGGCCATGGTGATCGGGATCTCGGTCCGCTCCATGTACACGGTGCCCTTCGTGTTCGACGACCAGACCCTGATCTTCGATTCGCCCTCGATCGGGTTGATCTTGACGGCTTTGCCGGCGTGGAAGGCCAGGTCGGCGGGCTTCACGCGCAGCTCGACGCGGATGAGCTCGTCGTCCCCGCCGCCGCCGGCCGGGGAGACGTCGGTGTCGGACGAGCCCGGAACGGCCGGGTTGTAGTCGAACAGATCGTCCTGGTCGTCGTTGTCCAGGTTGACCCACGTCATCGAGCCCGCCGGCCCCGTCTCGATCTCGGCCGGATCCATCACGGGAGGGCGGTGCAGGACGAGGTCCGTGCGCGCGGCGAACGTGAACGGGACCTTGATGCTGTCGTTGTTGTTGGGGTTGCTCTCGGTGCCCGCGTTGACGAACCGGAGGAAGAACCAGCCGGTGCTCTCGACCGGCAGCGACAGCGTGGGTGGGAAGGTCAGCGTGTAGCTCGGCGACACGAGCAGCCCCGACATCGGCGCGACCTCGGGGTCCGGAAGGGCGACGGTCCCGAGAAGCGACGGGTTGAGCCCGAGGGCGTTGTCCGCGACATAGACCTCCACCTCCGTCGTGGGCTCGGTGAACGAGTTTCCCCCGTTCTCGTACTCGAACGAGAAGGTCACGTCTTCGCCGGGGACGACGACCGGCGAGTCCCCCGAGTCGAGCGGGTCCTCCCAGACGACCTGTTGTCCCATGAAGCGAATGTCGGGCCGAAACAGGATGTAGTCGGCGACGGGCGCCCAGTTGTCCGTCGTTACGACTTCGGTGCCCGGGCAGACGCACGACACGTGCACCTTGAAGTACTTCCCGCCCTGCACGGTGCTCGGAATCGTCACCGACTGCGTGAGCGTGGTTTGCTGCCCGCCGTCGATGGTCGACTGCGTCAGCGAGCTGATCAACTGGTCGCTCGTGTCGACCACCGGATCGTCCGACATGTAGATCCGGCGCGTGATGGAGTTCGAGTTCAGCTCTCCGTTGTTCGCGACGATGAACGTCGCCGTCGACGTCCCCCCCGCGACCGCGGCCGCGGGAATGTCGAAGGTCGCGACCGCCAGGTCCACCGTGTTGGGGTACGTCAGGTGGATCGAGATCGGAGACAACGTGAAGATCGGGTTGGACTTCGTGATCGACAGCTCGTACCAGCCGGCCGTGAACGACGGCATCGTGAACAAGAAGTCGTCCGGCCAGGTCCCCGAGAACGGGTCGTGCATCCAATTGCCGGAACAGGGGATGCAATTCACGCACGCCCCCCCGGCGTCCGGACAGCACCAATAGGTCGTAAGCAGGTAGATCGTCGACAGCCCCTCCTGCTTGAGCTGGATGATCGCGTCTTCCGTCCACGGCACTTCGGGGGTCGACGGCGCCTTTCCGAAGAAGTCCGTCGTGTACACCTTCCCCATCGGGACGTTCGTGTAATCCGCGACGAAGAGGGGCGGATAGCTCAGGAGACTCAGGCAACTGAAGCTGAACTCGTCGGGAAAGCACAGAGGCGGGCACGGTGTTCCGTCGGCCCCTCCGGGCGGCGGAGGCTCGGGTGCAAGGGAGCGATAGTCGTCGGGCCGCGGCAGCAGGTGGTCGGCCGGGACCGTGACCGGCGAGGATGCGCCGCCGAAGACGGCGGCGCCTCCGCCGGGCGCCGGTTCGTCCGACGCAGCGAGCTCGATCGGCCGGCCCGCGAGGTCGCGGACTCCACGCCCGCCGCCGGCATCGTTCGCTCCGAGCACCGCTTCGGAGTCGGGCGACTTCGACGCGGGAACGGCGAGCGGCTCGCCCGTGGCGCCGGTCGACTGCACCGGCTCGGCCGGTCCACCGCCGGCGTCGCTGCAAGAGAAGGCAAGCGCCGCCAGAAGGAGCGCCTGACACGACGCTAGGGCCTGCCGCAAGCGCCCTAACGCCAAGAACGACCTAGCTCGCATGACCAACCCTTTCGAACGCAATGGGATTCGAACGGGAATCGGAGGGGTACCTACGCGCCTCGACCCTAGGCGACCTCGCCGAGCTGTCAACCGTCGCAGGGAGAGGCAAAGTTCGAGCCCGGACCGCCCCCAGCGATCGAAAACGGGAGCCGTCGTCTCGCTTGCAGCGGACCCGTCCGTTCTACTTCATCTGGCCAAGCAGACTTACGGCACGGCGCGCCGTCGTAGGTCCACGCCGACGTCCCGGAGACGCTAGACCTCGGCCGTCTCCGCCTTCACCCCGACCATGTCCACCATGACCGGCGGGAAGACCTTCGAGTAATCGAAGAGCCAGCGGCCGATTCCCAGCGTCCTGAGTATCCGCAGGAACACGATCGTGGCGAAGCGCACGTAGTTCCCCTCCTGCCGCGCGCGCTTCGTGCTGAAGAAGACGGCGCCGAGGTCGTCGTCCGCCGGTCGCGCGTCGCCGGCGCGGGTCGTGTGTACCTGGCAGTGCTCCTCCTCGAACGAGAGGTCGGGAAAGAGCAGCTTCACCCCGTCGGGCGTGAAGCGCCAGTAGTCCGAGGGGTACCCGTGGCGCTCCCAGGAGAAGGGCACCGAGACGAGCAGCGTCCCCCCAGGCGCGAGCAGCCGCGTGACGTTCGCGCCCATCCCGAACGGGTCGCGGCAGTGCTCGAGCACGCTCAGACAGAAGACGGTCCCGAAGCGGCGCCCGCCGAGCGCCGCGTCGACCTCGGCGAAGTCGCGCGTGAGGTCCAGCGTGAGGTCGACGCCTGGCCCCTCCTCCATGTCGAGCCCGACGTAGTCCTCGCCTTCGAACAGCGGGCGGAAGGACGGCGTGCTGCCGTAGTCCTTCGAGCCGATCTCGAGCACCGGGCCGCGCAACCGCGCGCGGTGTCGGCGGACGAATTCGAGCTGCTGCAGGTCGCCCATCGGGCGCGGATCCTAACAACCGCCGACCGTCGAAATAGGCTGGGTCGCCCGTCCGCCGACGGGTAGGCTACCGCGCCGATGCGTAACTTCGGGCGTGACCTCGGCGGCATGGTCCGCCCGCCGCGAGCCTGATCCGGCTGGCGGATGCTGTTCAACAGCTACGAGTTCCTGTTCGTCTTCCTGCCGGTCGTCCTCTTCGTCTATTACCGGCTGGGTTCGCTGCGGCGGCGGGCGCACCTCCTGACGGTGGCCAGCTACTTCTTCTACGGCTGGTGGGACGCGCGCTTCTGCCTCCTGATGCTGACGTCGACGCTGATCGACTACTACGCCGGGCGGAAGGTCTACGAGAGCGAGGAGGGCTGGGCGCGCAAGCGCTTCGTCGTGCTGTCGGTCGCCGCCAACCTCTCGCTGCTCGGCTACTTCAAGTACTCGGGCTTCCTGGCGCAAACGGCGAACGAGCTGCAGAGCCTCCTCGACCTGCCCGTGCTCGCGATGGCGGTGCCGGTCGGCATCTCGTTCTACACCTTCCAGAGCATCAGCTACACCGTCGACATCTACCGGCGCCAGGCGAAGCCCGCCGACAGCTTCATCGACTTCGCCTGCTACATCTCGCTCTTCCCGCAGCTCGTCGCCGGTCCGATCGTCCGCTACGCCTTCATCGAGGAGCAGCTTCGCTCGCGCCGGCACGAGCTCGCCGGGTTCGCCACCGGCGTGTCGTTCTTCCTGGCCGGGCTGGCCAAGAAGGCGCTGATCGCCGACGGGGCCGCGGTCGTCGCGGATCCGGTCTTCGCGGCCGCCGATCCCGACATGATCTCCGCGTGGATCGGTGTGCTCGCCTACTCGGTGCAGATCTACTTCGACTTCTCGGGGTACTCCGACATGGCGGTCGGCCTCGGGATGATGTTCGGGTTCAAGTTCCCGCAGAACTTCAACTCGCCCTACCAGGCGGTGAGCTTCAGCGACTTCTGGCGCCGCTGGCACATGTCGCTCTCCGGCTGGCTGCGCGACTATCTCTACATCCCGCTGGGCGGGTCGCGCGGGGGAAAGCTCCTCACCTACCGCAACCTGATCCTCACGATGCTGCTCGGCGGTCTGTGGCACGGCGCGGCCTGGACCTTCGTCATCTGGGGCGCGTGGCACGGCGGGCTGCTCGCCCTCGAGCGCTTCCTCGGCGACCGGAACCCGCTGCTGAGGCTCCCGATCTGGGCGCGGCGGCCGGTGATCTTCGTCTTCGTGCTCGTCGGCTGGGTGTTCTTCCGCTGCGAGACGGTCGAGGGCGCAACCGTCCTCCTGACGAGCATGTTCGGCCTCGCCGGCGCCGAGAGCATCGCGGCGCCGCTGCCGCTCGTCGCGCTCACGATCGGCGCCGTTCTCTTCAGTTGGTTCGCGCGCAACACCTGGCAGGTGGACATGCAGCTCACGCCGCGGCGCGCCGTAGGACTCGGGCTCGGCTTCCTCGCCTCGCTCGTCGTCCTCCTCGGCGGGGAGAACTCCCCCTTCCTCTACTACCAGTTCTGATGAACGGCGCGAACGCACGACGACCGCTGCTCTGGATCGCCATCGTCTGGCTGGCGATTCCCGTGACCGACGCGCTCGTTTCCCTCTGCGTGCCGCGCACCGTCTTCGCCTTCCGCCCCTGGGAGCTCGCGCGCCGCCGCGGCCGCTTCGAGTCGGACTTCACGTTCGACGGCAAGGCGTCCGGCGACCTCTCCAACATCGCGCACACGGCACGCTTCCGGACCGACTGGCACGAGGTGTTCCGCACCGACGCCAAGGGACGGCGCATCACGAGCCCGCCGCCCGCCGACGACAAGTGGCCGGTCGTCGTCGTCGGCGACTCGCAGACCGTCGGCGCCGGCGTCTCGGACGGCGAAACGATGCCGGCGCTGCTCGAGGAGCCACTCGGCGTCCCGGTCCTGAACTACGGCGGTCACAGCATCTGGGAGTACCTCGGCGACGAGCACTTCCGGCGCAACCCGCCGCGGCTCGTCGTCTGGATGTTCCTCGACCGCGCGATGCTGCCCAACGTGATGGAGCGCGTGCGGCGAAGGGACGTCGAGGACGCCGACCCGACGCCGACCGGCTACGAGAGCAACCTCTTCAAGTCCATCCACCTGCACCTGAAGGAGAAGCCGACGTTCTCCCGCTGGGTCTCGCGCCGCGCCTTCGGGGAACTCCGCTGGTGGAGCTGCCGCAGCCTCGGCCCGTCCGTCGCCGCCTTCCACGAGCCGACGGGGATGCTCTTCTACGCCCCCGAGGTCGAGACGTTCCTGCGGCCGGAGGCCGAGTGGGACGTCGACGGCGTCGTCGCCGAGATCGAGCTCGTCCGCGACGCGGTGCGCGAGACCGGCAGCGAGTTCCTCTTCGTCGTCGCCCCCACCAAGACGACGATCTACCCGGAGCGGCTTCCCGCGGAGCTGCGCGAGCAGAGCCCGAGTCGCCCGCTCGCCGCCGTCGTCGGCGACCGCCTCGAGGAGGCGGGCGTCCCGCACGTGAACCTCTACGCGCCGTTCCGGGCGTCCGCCGAAGCGGAGCTCCTGATGCACCCGGACGACACGCACTGGAACCGGGCGGGAAACCGGCTCGCGGCGGAGGAGATCGCGAGATACCTCCGCGAGGAGCGTCCCGACCTGCTCGGTCCCTAGGTCGCGAGCCCGTCCCGCACCTCCTTCAGCCACCGAATCTGCGCGCGCGCGAGCTGCAGGCAGCCGCGCGCGGCGAGGTGGCTCACGCGCTCCTTCTCGGCGTCGTGGGAGTCGACGTAGGCGCGCACCTCTGGAAGCCGCGCCTCGAGGCTCTCGATCGCGTGGTCGAGGAGCGCGCGGCGCTCCTTCGGTTTGAGCTCGGTCAGGAAGTAGAGCCGCGTCCGCAGGTTGTCGTGCGGCACGCCGAGCGCCGCGTCGTCCAGCGGCGGCGTCAGCCAGCGCTTCAGCGCGTCGCGGCCCTTGTCCGTGATCGAGTAGAGCTTGCGGCGCTGGTTTCCGCGCAGGCTGGCCTTGCGCGCGAGCTTGCGCGCGGCGCGCAGGCGCTCCATCGCCGGGTAGATCGAGCCCGTGCTGCTGCTGAAGAAGTGCGTCGGCGAGCCCTCGAAGTGCCGGCGCACCGCATAGGGCGTGCACGGCCCGAACTTCGCGACGATGCCGAGAAGGACGAGCTCGAGCTCGGTTTCGCGGGAAATAGGCATTTAGTGCGTTTCGTACTATACTGCGATCATGCTGCTCTTCGCCACCCTCGCGCTCGTTTCCGCTCAGGAGACCCCGCTACGGATCGACCCGCGGCTTCTCGCCCAGGCGGCCGAGGTCTGGGGCGTCGTCGCCTCCGACGACAACCCGGTCTGGCCCGGATGGAACGCGGCGGAGACGCCGCTTCTCTTCTACTTTCCGGGCGAGCAGGAGGTCCTCGTCAACCACCCGCGCCCGCCGGCGAGCTTCCGGCCGTACGCCGGTCCGATCGCGATCGACGGCTGGGACATCCGCGTGCACGACGGCGAGACGCTCTTCACGCTCGACGGCCAGAACACGACGCGGACGGTCGCCGGCGTCCAGACGCTGGTCGTCGCCGACACGCTCTCCAACAAGCGGCCGACGTGGCGGATGCTCCTGAGCGATCCCGAGGCCGAGCTCGGGCTCGACGTACTGAGCTCCGACCCGTACGGCCAGATGGGAACGATCGCGCACGAGGCGTTCCACGCATTCCAGACACGGTGGAGCGAGGGCAAGACCGCCTCGGAGACGCTCTTGCTCCACTACCCGGTGCTCGACGTCGAGAACGAGGTCGGCGTCGCGCTCGAGGCGCGCGCGCTCGCCGACGCGCTGGCTCCCGGGACGGCGGCCGAGCTCGAGGCCGCCGCGCTGCGGTGGCTCGCCGTGCGCAAGGACCGGCGCGCGCGGCTCCCCGCGGAGGCGATCGCGTACGAGGACGGCACGGAGTTCAACGAGGGCCTCGCCACCTACGTCGAGTACGCCCTCTCCTACGCCCTCGAAGGACGCGAGCCGGGGCCCGGCATGGCCTGGGTGCGCGGCTTCCGCGGCTTCGGCGACCTGGCGTTCGTGCGCGAGCGGCTGGTCGAGGACATGCGCGCGTTCCTTTCGGGCGAGCGCGTCGTGAACGACGATCCGTACGGCACCGCTCCGGTCCGCTACCGGCTCTACTACTCCGGGATGGCGATCGGCGCGCTGCTCGACGAGCTCGATCCGGAGTGGAAGGAGCGGATCATGGAGCCCGAGACCACGCTGACCGGGCTCGTCGAAGAAGCCCTCGCGCCGACCGCGGCGATGCTCGACGAGGCGCTCGCGGCGATGGAGGAGCATCCCGACCGCGCCGCGCTCGTCGCGGAGAAGACCAGGCTCCGCGCCGAAGGCCGCCGCATCGCCGAGGAGAAGGTGCAGGCGATCCTCTCCGGAGCGAACGGGCTCGTCACGATCGACTACTCCGCGCTCGGCGCGCCGCCGGCGGCCTGGGGCTACACGCCGTTCGGTCTGACCCCGGTGGACGACGACCGCGTCATCTACGGGATGGTGCCGGTGTCGGCGCGCTTCGACGACGGCAGCGCGTTCCGGCAGTCGGCGGTCAGCCCCGTGCTCCACGACGCGTCGGCGCGGACCGTCCGCTTCCAGCTCGCCGGTCCCTTGGAGGCGAACGCGGCTCCCTCCGAGGGGGTCGTCGCCGACGAAGTCCTCGAGCTGCCCGGAGCGACGCTGCACCTGCGCAAGGCGCGCCTGACGAGGAGCGGCAGCGGGCTGAACGTCGAGCTGCTCGAGAGCTGAGCGGGCGGGTACGCCCTTCGCCGTAGCGCGCGATCTCTTAGCACGGGCGGTTGAATAGGTCGTCTCCGGCTCCGTATGCGGCGCGTCGTTCCCACTCCTTCCGAGACCTGCCCATGAACCGCACGAGTCTTCTCACGAAGGCGTCCGCGCTCCTGATCGGACTGCCGGCGCTCCACCTCCCCCTCCAGGCGCAGGACACCACCGCCGCGATCGAGATCCAGGGCGTCGTCTGCGGTTACGTGGACACCCATCGCTCCGAGATCGAGCGCGACGGCAGGACCTACACCGTCGTCGAGGAGACGGTGTTCGCGATGACGTCCGTGCTGGGCAGCGCCTTCAACACGGAGATGGAGGCCTCCTACCACATCGACCTCGAGACGGGGCGGCTCGCCTACCACGACATGCACCTGAAGCAGGGGGACAACGAGCTCTCCGCCAAGGTGTTCATCGAAGGAAACGTCGCGCGCTTCGAGCATCCGCTGACGAGCGACGACGAGGATCTCGTCGAGCTGCCCGACGACGTGATCCTCGACGTGCCGATCCACGCGCCGCACCTCGTGCGGGACTTCGTCGAGGGCGGTAAGACGTCGATGACCTATCCCCTGCTCGAGCTCATGGAGGCGGAGGTCCATGACACGCTCTACGAGCTCGTCGAGGAGGAGACCGTCGAGCTCGCCGGCCAGACATTCAAGACGCTGGTCCTCGACCGCACGAGCCAGGTCACGGGCCTGAAGATCCGCCAGTGGATCGACGTCGAGACCGGCGCGCCGCTGAAGTCGGAGATGCCCGGCGGCAAGGTGATCTACCTCGCCGACCCGTCGATCAAGAAGCGCGTCGAGCTCGCGAACCTCGACGACACGATCCTCACGAAGGCCAACGTCGTCATCTCGGACGTCCCCTCGATCGCCTACATGAAGGTCCGCGCCGTCCTCGAGCCTTCCGGCCTGCGCCCCACCGTGGAGAGCCTGAACGTCCCCGGCCAGCGCTTCGAGGGCACGGTGACCGGCAACCGCATCGAGGGCGTGTTCACGATCGAGCATCCGCGCTACGACGGCGCCGGGGCCCCGCCCTTTCCGACGGTGCCGTGGAACAACCCGGAGCTGGAGGAGTTCCTCGCGCCGGGCGACCGCATCGAGGCGGACGACCCCGTGCTGATCGCGCACGCCGCCAAGCTCACCGCGGGCTCGAAGGACTCCTGGGAGGCCGCCGTCCGCCTGAGCCGCTGGGTGGCGGAGAACATCGACTACGCCATCCCCGGCGGCGTCAGCGCGCGCGACACCTTCGACAAGCGCGCCGGCGAGTGCGGCGCGCACTCGCTGATCCTCGCCGGGCTCTGCCGCGCCTCCAACATCCCGGCGCGCGTGGTCTGGGGCTGCATGTACGTCCCGAACTTCGGCGGGTCCTTCGGGCAGCACGCGTGGACCGAGGTGCACATGGGCGAGGCCGGCTGGATCCCCGTCGACGCGACGGCCTTCGAGGTCGACTACGTCGACTCCGGGCACATCCGCGTCGGCGCGTACCAGTCCTTCGCCACCGCGGTCAACACGAAGGAGATGGAGGTCCTCGAGCACCGCCTGCGCGCGTCCGATCCCAAGGCCGACGCGGCCGTCGCCGAACGGCTCGCGCCCTACCTGGGCGAGTACGCCCACCCGCGCGGCGGCGACCCGTTCGTCGCGCTCGTGAGGGACGGCAGCCTCGCGGTGGACATCCCGAACCAGCTCGTCCTCGGGCTGAAGGACCCGGACGAGAAGGGGCGCTGGTACGCGAAGATCAGCAACCGGCTCTACGTTACCTTCGCGCGCGACGACGAAGGCGGAGTGGAAGCGATGGCGATCCACGAGATCATTCGGATGGCCAGGAAGTCGGACCCCGAGGAGATCGGCGACGACGTCCCGGAGGAGCTGCGCAAGTACCTGGGCGTCTACCGCCTCGCGCAGTTGAAGCTCGACTTCACCATTCTCTTCGAGGACGACCGGCTCGCCATCCACGACCCGACGGACGACGTCGTCGTTCCCCTGCGGGCGGCGGATACGCCGGGCCTGTGGATCTCCACGGCCACCGGGAACCAGATCTCGTTCGAGGCCGACGACGACGGTGCGGTCAAGGCGCTGATCCTGGACTCCGCGAGTCGCTTCAAGAAGCGCTAGAGGGCCCCTCCCCTACGGGCTAGTTCGTATCGCGGCCGCGCCAACGGCGTGGGAGCATGCACCGGATCGTCCATGGACGACGAGATCGACGGCCGGGATCCGGGGGAAGAGACGCGCGAGGCTCCGCCGCTCATCGCGCTCGTCGACCGCCTGCACTTCCTCATCCGGTCCCGCCTCTGGGCCCAGATCGTGGCGGGGATGCTGCTGGGCGTCGGCGTCGGGCTCCTCTTGTCGCCGTCCGGAGCGGCGCTGGTCGAGGCGCGCACGGCCGAGGTGATCGCGAGCTGGCTCGCGCTGCCGGGTCACGTCTTCCTCGCGCTGATCCAGATGATCGTCATCGCGCTGGTGACGTCGTCGATCGTCGTCGGCATCACCTCCTCGGGCGAGCCCGGCGAGCTGAAGCGCATCGGGCTGCGCATCGCACCGTACTTCCTCGCGACGACGACGGTCGCGGTGGTGCTCGGCGTCCTGGTCGCGAGCACGATCGAGCCCGGCCGCTACCTGTCCGAGGCCCTGGTGCGGGACGCCCTGGCCGCGGCGGCGGGCGAGGAAGAGCCCGGCCCGATCGCGGAGATGCCGACGGGCACCTCCCTGCCCGAGCGCATCGTCGAGATCATCCCGACGAACCCGCTCGACTCGGCGCTCAACGAGAGCATGCTCCAGGTGGTCGTCTTCGCGATCCTGATGGGGATCGCGCTGCTCGCGATTCCGCGCGAGCGCGCGCGGCCGGTCCTCGACCTCGCCGGCTCGGTGCAGGAGATCTCGATGAAGGTCGTGAGCTGGGCGATGGTGATCGCGCCGCTCGCGGTCTTCGGCCTGCTCGCGCAGATCACCACGAAGGTCGGGCTCGAGGCGCTGATCGGCATGTCGGTCTACGTGGGGACCGTCCTCCTCGGCCTCGCGGCGCTCCTGACCGTCTACGTCGTCATCGTGCGCGTGGTCGCCGGCCGGCCGGCGCTCGGCTTCCTCGCGAAGATCCGCGAGGTGCAGCTCCTCGCCTTCTCCACCTCGAGCTCGGCGGCGGTCATGCCGCTCTCGATGAAGACGGCCGAGGAGAAGCTCGGCGTGTCGCCCTCGATCGCGAAGTTCGTCGTCCCGCTGGGCGCGACGGTGAACATGGACGGCACGGCGCTCTACCAGGTGGTCGCGGCGCTCTTCCTCACGCAGGTCTTCGGCATCGACCTCCCGTTCGGGAGCCTCGTGCTCCTGACCGCCACGACCATCGGCGCATCGATCGGAGCGCCGAGCGCCCCCGGCGTCGGGATCGTCGTCCTCGCGAGCGTGCTCCACGGCTTCGGAGTCCCCGCCGCCGGCGTCGTCCTTGTCATCGGCGTCGACCGCATCCTCGACATGGCGCGCACGGCGATCAACGTGTCGGG
Source organism: Planctomycetota bacterium (assembly GCA_028278425.1). GTDB lineage: Bacteria > Planctomycetota > UBA1135 > UBA1135 > JANQEJ01. Next base: position 20,826 of record JANQEJ010000329.1, read on the forward strand.
CGACCTGACCGCGTGCCTCGTGCTCGACAGATGGCTGGCGGGGGCGGAGGTCGGTGCTCTACCCTCGACGGCGCCCGAGGCCCCAGCCTGATGCCGGAACGAACCCAGCCGAAGCGCGGCCCGGCCGTGCTCGCCTTCGGCGGCAACGCGCTCCTGCCCGACCCCTTCCACCCGGAGGGCGCGGAGGAGCGCGCGCGCGAGCTCGCGCGCATCGTCGTGCTCTTTCTCCAGCGCTCCTCCGGCGTCGTGCTCGTCCACGGCAACGGGCCGCAGGTCGGCATGATCCTCCTGCGCGTCGAGGCGACGCGCGAGCGCCTGCCCCCCGAGCCGCTCGACGTCCTCGTCGCGGAGACGCAGGGCAGCATCGGCGTGCTCCTCGGGCGCTCGCTCCACAACGCGATCCGCGACGAGGGCGCGGACGTTCCGGTCACGACGATGCTGACGCAGGTCGTTGTCGACCCGGAGGACCCCGCCTTCGCGGAGCCGACGAAGCCGATCGGCCCCTACTACGAGCCGGATCACGCCGAGCGCGCGCGCGCCGAGCTTGGCTGGTGTCTCGTCGACGCGCCGGGGCGCGGCTGGCGCCGCGTCGTCCCGTCGCCGCGCCCGCTCGCGGTCGTCGAGCTCGCCGCCATCGGCGCCGCCGTGCGCGCCGGCGAGGTCGTGATCGCCGGCGGCGGAGGCGGTGTACCCGTGCGGCGCGCCTCCGGCGGCGCGCTGGAGGGCGTCGAGGCGGTCGTCGACAAGGACCGCACCGCCGCGCTGCTCGCGACGTCGCTCGACGCCGCTTCCTTCGTCGTCCTCACCGGCGTGCCGCACGTCGCGCGACGCTTCGGCACGCCCGAGGAAGAGCCCGTCGATCGCATCGCGGCGGCGGAGGCGCGCGAGCTTCTCGCCGCGGGCGAGTTCCCGGCCGGCAGCATGGGCCCGAAGGTCGAGGCGGCGTGCGACTACGCCGAGACGACGGGGCGCGACGCGCTGATCACCGACACCGCGAGCCTGACCGCCGCCCTCGACCGGCGCGCCGGGACGTGGATCACGCCGGAGGAGGCCCCATGAGCGACGAGCCGAACGAGATGACCAACGCCGCGGACTACCACACGCCGCTCCGCGACGAGGAACGGCAGTTCCTGCGCGGCAAGCGCCGGAGCGCCGAGGAGCTCGCGACCGCCGGCCGCGTGTTCCTCGAGTTCGTGCGCGGCTTCTCCGCCCTCGGAAAGCTCGGCAAGTGCGTGACCGTGTTCGGCTCCGCGCGCTTCCCCGAGGGACACCGCTACTACACGCTCGCGCGGAACCTGGGCCGCCGGCTGGCCGAGGAGGGCTACACCGTGCTGACCGGCGGCGGGCCGGGGATCATGGAGGCGGCGAACCGCGGCGCGAAGGAGGCCGGGGGCCTGAGCGTCGGCTGCAACATCGAGCTCCCCCACGAGCAGGAGCCGAACCGCTACCTCGACCGCTTCGTCGAGTTCGAGTACTTCTTCGTCCGCAAGGTCATGCTCGTGAAGTACTCGCAGGGCTTCGTCTTCATGCCCGGCGGCTTCGGGACGATGGACGAGGTCTTCGAGACGGCCACGCTCGTCCAGACCGGCAAGATCGAGCGGTTCCCGCTGGTCGCGATGGGCACGGAGTTCTGGAGCAACATCGCGAACCTGCGCGACGCCGCGATCGCCGAGGGCACCATCGACGAGGCCGACCGCGGCATGTTCCACCGCACGGACGACGTCGAGGAGGCGTTGCGGATACTGGCTCAGGGGGAGGAGTGACCGAAGCCTTCGTCCGCGGGCGAGAGTCGATGCCATGACGACCGACGTCGCGCTCGTCCTGGCGGTCCTCCTGGTGACGATCGTGCTGTTCGTCACCGAGGCGCTCCGCGCGGACGTCGTCGCGCTGCTCGTCATGGTCGCGCTGCCCTGGTTGGGCGTCATCGAGCCCGCGGACGCGCTCCGCGGCCTCTCCAGCGGTGCAGTGGTCTCGATCATGGCCGTGATCATCATGGGGCACGGCCTGGAGCGCGCCGGGGTCACGCGGCGCATCGCCCGCCCGATCGCGCGCCTCGGCGGCGCGAGCCCCCGCCGCCTGACCGCGGTGTTGCTCGCGTCGGTCGGGAGCGTCTCGGGCTTCATGCAGAACGTCGGCGCCGCGGCGCTCTTCCTCCCCGTGGGCGTTCAGCTCGGCAAGCGCGGCGTGCTGCGCATCTCGCAGCTCATGATGCCGCTCGGGTTCGCCGCCATCCTCGGCGGTACGCTGACGATGATCGGGTCGAGCCCCCTCATCGTGCTTAACGACCTGGTGACGTCGCAAGGCGAGGAGCCGTTCGGCCTCTTCGACGTGACCCCGATCGGTGTCGCGCTGCTCGGAGCCGGCGTGCTGTTCTTCACCTTCTTCGGCTCCGCGGTGCTGCCGGCGCGCCGGACGCGGCTCGACGAGGCCGCGTCGCACCAGCGCGACGTCGTCGAGGCGTGGCCGCTGGTCGACAACATCGAGGAGGCGATGATCGAGGAGGGAAGCTCGCTCGCCGGCAGCACGCGCCGCGAGGCCAGCCTGATCGACCGCTTCGGCGTCCACGTCGTGGCCGTGCGCCAGCTCGGCCAGACGACCTACGCGCCCTCGACGAGCACGCGCTTCGCGGCGGGCCAACGGCTCGCGCTCCTCGGCAAGCCGGACGACATCCGGCGGCTCGCCGAGGAGGTCGGCCTGCGCCTGCGCTCGCGTCCGAAGCGGCCCCTCGTGTCGCCGGAGAACACGCTCTACGCGGAGATCCTCGTGCCGCCCCGCTCCTCGCTCGTCGGCAAGACCATGCGCGAGGTCGGCCTGCGGCGGAACCACGGCGTCGAGCCGCTGGTGCTCCTGAGCGGCGGCAAGTCCTTCTCGCGCGAGTTCGCTGACCGGGAGCTGCACGCGGGCGACATGATCCTCGTGCACGGGCGCTGGAAGCAGATCCGCGACCTGCATCCCAAGCGCGATTTCGTGCGGCTCACGCACCTCGACGAGGTCGCCGTGGCTCCCAAGAAGGGCCTGCGGGCGACGCTCTGCTTCCTCGCGGCGATCTCGCTCGCGCTCGCCGGAGCGTCCCTGCCCGTGGCGCTCCTCTCCGGCGCGCTGGGGATGGTCCTTTTGCGCGTGATGTCGATGGACGACGCCTACCGCGCGATCAACTGGCGCACGGTGTTTCTGCTCGCCGGCCTGATCCCGCTGGGAATCGCGATGGAGTCCACGGGCGCGGCCCAGTACCTCGCGGAGCGGCTCTTCCAGGTCGTCGGCGGCGCGCCCGACCTCGTCGTGCTGTTCGCCGTCGCGGGACTCGCGACGCTCTTCACCCCCTTCATGTCCAACGTGGCCGCCACCGTCGTCCTCGTTCCGCTCGTGATGGGGTTGGGCCGGCTGACCGACGTGGACCCGCGGGCGATGGCGCTCCTGGTCGCGGTCTGCGCGCAGAACTCCTTCGTCCTGCCGACGCACCAGGTCAACGCGCTCCTGATGACGCCCGGCGGCTACCGGAACGCGGACTACCTGCGCGTGGGGAGCGTCATGTCGGCGCTCTTTCTCGTCCTCGCGGTGCTCGGCGTCTACCTGCTCTGGCTCTGAGCGGGCCGGCTCACACCCGATCGTAGATCATCGTCTCCGGCGCGACCGCTCCGCCGGAGACGATGAACTGCATCGCCTCGTCGACGGTCCAGTCGGTGGGCGTGATCCGCTCGACCGGCACGATCTCGAGGTAACCCGACGTCGGGTTGGGCGTCGTCGGCACGTAGACGGCGGCGACCTGACGGCCGGTTCTCGAATCCTCGAGCGTGCGCGTCACCAGCCCGACCGTCTTCATCTCCTCGGACGGGAAGTCGATCAGGACGACCCGGTCCACGCCCCGCGGCTTCTGCTGGAAGGCTTCGATCAACCGGCGGGTGCCGCCGTAGATCGTCTTGACCATCGGAATGCGGTTCACGACCGCGTCGAACGCGCGCAGGAGCCGCCTCCCGACCACGCGGGTCGTCGCCCACCCGAGGAGGTAGAGCCCCAGGACGACCAGGAAGATCGCGAGCGCCGCGCGGAACTCGGGCACCTCGAAGAAGGCGGCCAGACGCGGCCACCGCGGCTCGAGCGCGGCGACCAGCGCGTCGACGCCGGGGTTCCCGAGCCGCTGGAGCAGCTCGACGAGGAAGTCGAGGACGAGCCAGGTGACCCAGAGCGGGATGGCGGTGAGGATGCCGGTGATGAGGTAGCGACGGATCTGCACGTTGGACTCCCGACCGAGGTTTCGCGCGAGCGTCACCGGAGACGCTCCCCGCCACTATCCGCGAAACCGATCGTGGATCCACAGCGCGGGGGCGCCGTCCCGCGGATTCGGCCGCGCGCCGACGTCTCGAGCTCGCCGGGATCGGGGGCCCCCACGACGCGGAAGCCCCGATCCACGAGCCGTTGCTCGACGATCGGGCGACCGCCCGCCCGACCCTAGACGGTCACGTCGCTCGCCCGCTCGCGCG
>JANQEJ010000055.1 GCA_028278425.1 Planctomycetota bacterium
GACGCAGGCCGACCTCGCCGGCGGTCTGAACATCGACGGCGGCTTCCAGCTCGGCGGCGGCGGCCCCCTGGCCGAGGCCGTGGTCTCGATGCTCGAAGCCAACCTGACCTTCCGCGAGCGCCACGTGCAGGTGGTCGCCAACACCGGCGGCGCCGGCGTCGAGGTCGGCGACAACGGCGGCGGCGCGACGAACGGTCGCCGCCTGTCCGTGGGCAGCGGCCTCTCCACGCTCGGCATCGAGGTCCGCGACCTCGCCGCCTCGTTCGTTCCCAACATCGCGGTCGCGGGGGCCTCGCTGACTCCGATCCCCAATCCGGGTGTGCCGGTCTTCGGCGGTGGGGCCAACCTGCTAGTGGTCCCCGACGGCGTGTTCTCAGCCACCTCGGCAATCTGGACGGGGGCCGTCAGCCCGACGGTCTTCACCTTCACGTCGGAGGGCGCCTTCGTCAGCGCGCAAATCCCGATCGCTCCCGGCTCCGCGGGCATCAGCCTCAACATCCAGGGGCTCGTGGTCGACCTGACCTTTGGCGGTCTCCCCGGTCCCCCCCTCACCTCCCCGTTCCGGAGCACCAACCGGACGACGACGACGTTGGGCCTCTGACCCGTCTGCTTCCCTGGCATAGGGTCGCGGCGGTGCGACGAGCTTCGGTGCCGGCACCGGGCGTTGGTAGGCTCCGAGGAGCCCGACCACGCCCCTTCCCATGCCCGGCTCATCTCCCCGCCGCGTCCTGAATCGCCTCGGCCCGGTCGTCCTGGTCTTCGCGGGCGCGCTGCTTCTCGCGCGCTGCGGTCGGGACGCGGGCTACGAAACCCAGGGCTTCGAGCGGGACACGGGGGGTTGGATCCTGGACGGCGCGGTCGTGCGCGACGTGGGCGCGGCCGCGCCCGAGGGCGTCCACGTGGTCGAGCTGCGTCCGGGCGGCGAGGGTCCGGCCGGTTTCCTCCGGCGCGCGCTCGAGCTCGAGCCGTACCGCGTGTACCGGCTCTCGTTCGCGATCCAGGGCGCGAGGATCGCGCACCGATCCCAGTTCCCGATCACGCTGAACGGCGACGACTCCCTGGGGGTCGTGCACCGCGTTGCCTTCGGGCGTACCCCGTCCGCGGGCCGAGACCCGATCGAGAACGGCTGGCGGGAGGTGTCCTGCCAGCTCTTCTCCCCCGTCGAACGGAACGTGCTCCAGATCGGCCCGCAGCGCGAGGGGTTCGACGAGCCCGGCCTGGGCCGGATCTGGATCGACGCCGTCGCGATCACGCCCCTCGACGAGCGTCGCCGAATCGGAGCGGGACTCGAGCTCGCCGCCTGGCTCCCGTCGGAGGGCGTGCTCGGTCGACCGCTCCGGCTCCACGTGCTGTGCTTCGACCCGCGCGGCTCACTCCGCACCGTCGGGGGGGTGCCGACGCCGATGGCCTGGACCGGCGCGCTCGAGCTCGAAGGCGGCGGCTTCGAGCTGCCCGAGCGGATCCGCTTCGAGGGCGAAGCGGTGCGCTCGCTCGAGATCGTGCCAAGCCGCGCCGGCATCCAACGCCTCGTCCTGCGCCACGAGAGCGGGCTCGAGATCCGTTCGAACCCGGTCGTCGTCACGCCGGAGGAGCCAGCGGTCCGCCACTACTGGGGCGACCTCCACATCCACACGAACCGGAACCACGGAAGCTGGGCGGCGCGCTCCGTCGAGCAGAACTACGCCTTCGCGCGCGACGTGGCGCGGCTCGACTTCGCTGCCGTGTCCGAGCACTTCCTGCCGCGCCCGCTGGAGACGTGGTTCGAGGGAGTCGCCCCGGTGACGCTGCGCTTCGACGAGCCGGGACGCTTCGCGACGCTCCTCGCGATCGAGTACAGCGGGCCCAACGGTCACTACAACCACTACCTGCGCGGCGGAGATCCGTTGAAGATGCTCGACCGGACGGACGCATCGGGCGCCAGGGTCGACGGCGTGGCGGCGATGCGCCGCCTCGGCGGCCGGTTCCTGGCCGTACCGCATCACACGATGCAGCTCGATCCGGTCGACTGGCGCTTCGCGGACCGGGAGGTCTCGACCGTGTCGGAGATCTACTCCAACCACGGCTCCTCCGAGGAGGCGGGAGCGTGGTGGAGCCACCCCGACCAGTTGAACGCGAGCTACGCGGACTCGATGGGCGCTCCCGGCCACGCCTACCGCGACGCCCTGGCGCGCGGCCGGCCGCTCGGCGTGATCGCGAGCAGCGACACCCACGCGGGGCGACCTGGACTGACCGGCCTCACCTGCGTCAAGTCGCCGGCGCTGGAGCGCGAGGCGGTTTGGGACGCGCTCTACGAACGCCGCTGCTACGCGACGACCCAGCCGCGCATCCTGATCGACTGGAGCGTCGCGGGAGCGCCGATGGGCGGCACCGCGCGACTCGAAGCCGGCGAGCCCCTCACCGGGGATCTGCGCGTGTACGCGTGCGACGCGATCGAGCGGATCGACCTGGTCCGCGACGGCGAAGTGATCCGCTCCCTCGCGCCGGGCGAGCTCGACTTCGAGGCGGAGGGTATCGAGCTGGGCGAGTTCGCGGGCGAGGCCACCTACGTCTACGCCCGGATCCACCAGCGCGACGAGCACCGCGCCTGGACCAGTCCGGTGTGGGTCGTCCCGCGCGACCGCGCGGACCTCGAGATCGAGGCGCGAGACCTGCGCTACGACGCGGCGACGGAGACGCTGCGCGTGACCGTTCACAACGTCGGCGACGCGGACGCCGACGCGGCGGTCTCGCTGCACTCGTCTCGGAGCGTTCCCGGAACCGGTTCGCTGCCTCCCCTCCGCGGCGACCAGGTCCGGTGCACGCTCCGCGTCGAACCCGCCGGCGCGGACCGCGTCCGACTTCTCGGCAACGCGTACTGCCCGCGCAACGGGCGGCTCTACGACTACACGGGGACGATCGAGCTGCGCGACGCGCGCCTGATCGAGATCGTCCACGACGCGAGCGGCGCGATCCGCGCGCGGGCGGACGGCCGCCTCGAGTGGGAGACCGAGCTCGGCCGGAACTACGAGGGGTCCCAGTGCAAGTCGGGCGAGAGCACGGACTTCGAGCTTCTGATCGAGCCGGGCGCCGAAGCGGCGGCCGAGATCGAGCTGCGGGTCCAGGGCGTGCCTCCTGCGGCGGTCGCGACGGGACGGCGCGTTCACGAGAAGCCGGAGTCGGTGGTGCTGGGGCTCTCCAACGTCCACGCGCGCAGCTTCGCCGACGAGCGCGAGGGCCGCGTTCCCGCCGGCGGCGAAACGGAGCTCGAGTTCACCGGGCTCCCCGCGGGCGAGACGTACACCGTCGTGCTCGACCCCGAGGACCGCGTGCCGGAGATCGACGAGCGCAACAACTCCGAGGCCCTGCTCGCGACCGGGCGCTGAGCCCGCCGACACCCCCCGGGGCGTTGCGCATCCGGAGCGCCGCGCGCGGCGAATCCGCTCCCGCGCCGACGTCTACCCGTCCCAGGAGCTCCGCATGCCGCCGATCGCGCCCTCTCTCCTCGCTCTCCTAATGCCCCTTCTTCACGGCGCCGGCGACGGCGACCGCTGGAATCAGTGGCGCGGCCCCACGCGCGACGGGCAGTTCCACGGCCCGGCCTGGCCCGACGAGCTCAGCGAGGAGCGGCTTCTGGTGCGCTGGAAGGTCAAGCACCTCGGGCCGAGCTACGCGACGCCGGTGGTGACGAAGGACCGCGTCTTCACCGTCGAGACCGAGGACGAGGCGCGCGAGGTCGTGCGCGCGCTCGACCGCGCCACCGGCGAGGAGGCCTGGACCGCCCGCTGGGACGGCGCGATGAAGGTACCGTTCTTCGCGGCCAAGAACGGCTCGTGGGTCCGCTCTTCGCCCGCCTTCGACGGCGAATCGCTCTACGTCGCGGGCATGCGCGACGTGCTCGTCTGCCTGGATGCCGCCACCGGCGAGGAGCGCTGGCGCGTCGACTTCGTCGAGCGCGAGGGAGCTCCCCCGCCGGCCTTCGGGTTCGTGTGCTCCCCCCTCGTGGTCGGCGAGCACGTCTACGTCCAGGCGGGCGCCGCGTTCTCCAAGCTCGACAAGCGCACCGGCGAGACGGTGTGGCGGGCGCTCGAGCACGGCGAGCGGGGCGCGATGGACAGCGCCTTCTCGTCGCCGGTGCTCGCCGAGGTCGCAGGGCGCGAGCAGCTCCTCGTGCAGGGCCGCACGCACCTCTCGGGCGTCGACCCGGAGTCGGGCGAAACGCTCTGGACGCGCGAGATCCGGGCCTTCCGCGGCATGAACATCGTGACGCCGCTGCCCTACGGCGACGGCGTGTTCACGGCGCCCTACGGCGGGCGCTCGCAGCTCCTGAAGCTCGCCGCGGCGGAAGAAGGCAGCGCGGTCGAGGTGACCCAGGCCTGGACCAACCGCGCCCAGGGCAACATGACGTCGCCGGTCCTCGTCGACGGCCACGCCTACCTCTTCCTGCGGAGCAACCGCTTCGCCTGCGTCAACCTCGCGACCGGCGAGGAGGCCTGGATCTCCGCGCCGACCCGCGACGAGTACTGGTCGCTCGTCGCCCAGGGCGACCGGATCCTCGGCCTGGCGGAGAGCGGGATCCTGCGGCTCGTGCACGCGACGCCGGAGAAGTACGAGGTCCTCGGCGAGGTGGAGCTCGTCGAGGAAGGCTCGACCTGGGCGCACCTCGCGGTGGCGGGGAACCAGCTCTTCGTCCGCGAGCTGAACTCGCTGATCGCGCTCGAGTGGCGCTAGGGACCGACGCGGTGCCGGCGCTCCTCCTCCCACTGCTCGCCGTACCGACGCACCGTGCCCTTCACGCGCGCTCGCCGGAGGGCGTGTGTTCGTGACGGAGCGAACGGACTCGGGCTGGGCAGCCGGGCCGATGGAGCTAACCGGCCGCCGCCCGCCGCGCGGCGCGCAGCGAGAAGAGCGCCCTGAGGGTCGCCGTCCGGTAGTCGAAGATCCGCTCCAGGTCGCGCCGCACGAAGAGCCTGTTGACCAGCCAGCCGCCGGGCACGGCGTAGTCCACGCGATCGCGCACGACCGTGCCGCCGTCGCGCTCCTCGAAGGTGTGCAGGTGGACCCAGGAGCTGTACGGACCCCGGATCTGCTCGTCGACGAAGGCGAAGGGCGGCTCCCATCGGGAGATCAGGCTGGTCCACCGGATCGGAACGCCCCGCAGGCGCAGCCGGTAGTGGATCAGGCACCCCTCGCGGAGCGGACCGTCCGGCACGTCTTCGATCCGAAAGCGCAGCCACGGAGGCGTGATCGCTTCCAGGTTCCGCGGATCGCCGAAGAAGGCGAAGACCTCCCCGATGGGGCGGTCCACGAGCATCTCGCGCTCGAGACGGAAGGTCGTCGCCATGTCGAGGGGTTCGGTGGCGGGCCGGGCGCGGATGCATCCGCGGGGGCGAGCCGCTCGAAGGCTCTCTCGGAGTCAAACTTGACCTCTAGAAACGGCAAGGCGCCGGCGCCCGAACCGCTCCTGCCGCGCGTCGCGCGGGGGGACTCGGCAGCGGTGCAGGAGTTCACCGATCGCTACGGAGCGCTCGTGTGGTCGATCGTGCGCGAGTCGGTGCGCGACCGCTCCCAGGCCGAGGACGCCGTTCAGGAGATCTTCATCTCGCTGTGGAAGGCCGCTGACCGCTTCGATCCCAGCCTCGGCATGGAGACCGTCTTCATCACGACCGTCGCTCGCCGGCGCCTGATCGATCGCTACCGGCGGCGCGCCCGCGGTCCGCAGATCGAGTCGCTCGACGAGATCGTGCTCGCGGACGCCGACCCGGGGCTGGACCGGGTCGACGCGAGAGACGAGGCCGGGGTGGCGCTCGCCGCGCTCGAGCGGCTGAAGCCCGAGCAGAAGCGTCTGCTCGAGATGTGGGTCGTCGGAGGCATGACGCACAGCGAGATCGCCACCTCGACCGGCATGCCCCTCGGCACCGTGAAGAGCCACATCCGGCGCGGAATCCACCGCGTGCGCGAGCTGCTTCAAATGGGGGCCGCTCCCAAGTCCGCGGAGATGACGGCATGAGGCCCGCGAACGGCGAAGTGGACCGCCTCCTCGACCTGCTGGCCGACCGCGCCGGCGGCGAGCCGCTCATCCCCGAGGACGAGCGCGAGGTGAACCGCCTCCTCGCGCTCCATCCGGAGATCGACCCGGCGACGTTCGAGCGGACGGCCGCGGCGATCCACCTGGCCTTCCTCGATTCACGGCTCGAGCCGATGCCCTCCGCGCTCCGCTCGCGAGTGCTCGACCAGGCGGAGTCCTTCTTTCAAACGGAGGAGCTCGCCCGGGGTTCGCGTCCCGTGTCCACGGCGTGGATCGGCTGGCTGGCCGCGGCGGCGGCCGTGCTCGTCCTCGTGCTCAAGAGCGGCGGCCCGCAGTCGCCGAGCGGTCCGTCCATCGACGAAGTCGGTCGCGCCGGCGACGCGCAGGTCGCCTCCTGGAACGCGACCAAGGACCCGGGCGGGGCCGGGGTGACCGGGGACGTCGTCTGGAGCTGCGAGCTTCAAAGCGGCTACATGCGCTTCCGCGGGCTGGCGAAGAACGACCCGGGCGAGGGCCAATACCAGCTCTGGATCTTCGACGCGGACCGCCCCGCGGAGTACCCGGTCGACGGCGGCGTCTTCGACTCGACGGGCGGCGAGGTCCAGGTCCCGATCGACGCCAAGATCGCCGTGGCGGAGCCGACGCTCTTCGCGATCACGTACGAGCGTCCGGGCGGGGTCGTGGTGTCGACCCGCGAGCGGCTGCTCTTGACCGCCAGCCCGCAGTAGTGAGTCCGCCGCGGGGACTACGACGAAGAACCGTCGTTGCCTTCCTCGCCGGCACGGCCGAACACGCCGATGGCCGTCAGCAGCGGTGTGGCTCACTCGCGAACGCGCAGCATGCCGGTGATCTGCGCCGTTGGACGAGGTCGACGGCCTCCCCGCAGAGTGACGTGCAAGAGGCTGTGTCAGTCCTCGCCGACTTGACAGATCGCGCGGTCGTCAGCGAGAATTTTGCAGACTTTGTCGGGATCTGATCGGGTCCGCAGTTGCTCGCAAACAGAGACAGCAGTCAGCCTAGAGGTACGCGATGATGACGCGGCTCGCAGCGCTCGTGATCGTTGTGTTGCTGATCCCCGTGACGAGCTGCGTCTCCGAGGAGACCCTCGAACTGCACCCCGCGCTCGAAGACCGGATCGAGGCGGCTGAGGCCCGCCGGAGCGCTGACCTGGAGGAGGCCGACGGCGCGACGTCCAACGCTCCCGCGGAGGACGGTCGGTGACGCCGTCGAAGCTCGGGGCGAGCGTCCTGCTCCTCGTCGCCACGACCTCGTGCGGGAACCTCGGTCTCTCGGACGATGAGCTGATGGACACGCGCCTTCCCGAAGCGTTTCGGGTCGAAGCACCCGCGGGTCGGGTCTGGTCGGCGCTCATAGGAGAGCTCGACAGCAAGGGACACCGGGTGATGGCGCGCGACGATCGCCTGCGGTTCGTCTCCTGGATCGAGATTGTGCCGGGCGACGCGGTGGACCCGATCCGCGCGCAAGCCAAGGACCCTGAGGACGACGAGTCGGTGCCGACGCTCAACTCGGCCCTCGTGCGCCCGCTCGACAGCGGATGCGACCTCTACCTGCGGAGGGTTTACTACCTGCAGGAAACGAGCACGGGGCTGGTTCACTCGCGCGGTGACTACGAGCGCAAGCTGCTCGAGGATCTGAGCGCGAATCTCGGTCTCGGAGGACCGCGTTGAGGGCGCTCGATCTGCGGGTCGCCGCCGGGTGCCTTGTCGGTCTCTCCGTCTGTGGGTGCGGCACGTTCCTCGGGCCGGAAAGCCCCTACTTGCCACACTACGAGTCCGCCTTCCAGGACATCGGGGTTCCGACCGCCGCGGTCGTTGCCGAACACGGGATTCCGCAGCCTATCGCACGCGCCGCGGAGGACGTCTGGAGCGCCGCGATTCAAGTCGCGAGCCGAACGCGCGGAGTCCTCGGCATCCGCGAGGAACGAGACGGAACGCGCGTCATCCTGCTCGTCCACGGTCGAGAGTTCGCCCACAAGGTGCCGGGCGGCAAGACGAACAGCGAGGACAAGGTCATCCTCAAGTTCAAGGAGGAATGGCTTGCTCTCTCGGTCGAGCCGGCGGGAAGCGAATCCACCCTGCTGCACGTCGCGTGGATCGCACCGGAAACGGCTCGAGTGGCCCCCATGCCGGGGCCGGAGCCGCTCTATCAGAAGCCGGCGAACAAGAAGCCGTCCCGCTACGATCTCCAGAAGAGCGTGGAGGACACCCTTCTCGCGCCTTCAGCCCAGGAGGCTGCCGCGCGAGACGTCCTCTATGCCGTCGAGGCGCAGTTGAACGCCGAGGCTTGGCGGGAGCGCTTGACGATTCAAAGCGGCCCGCGGGCGGCGCTGACGTCGGAACCGGAGCTTTCGCCCCTCGAGCCGCTTGAGCTGAGCGAGCTCGAGGTGCTGATGGGGAATTGGTTCGGCGCCAGTTGGCGTCGAACCTACGTCTCGCTCGAGTGTCCGCTGGTCGAAGCCGCGGTCCTCGAAACCGCGCACCGCGTACTGGCCGGCGCCGGGTGGACCTTCGACGACCTGGTGGTCCACGTCTACGCAAACCCGTCTCCCAACGCCTACGTCAGCCCGAGCGGCGAGATCCTGATCTCGAGTGGGATGATGGAAAGGATAAAGGACCCCCACATGCTCGCCGCGCTCCTCGCCCACGAGTTGGACCATCTCGTCGGTCACGATGCGGAGGACCTGCTGCGCGCGCGTCAGGAGATGCAGGTCGTTGCCGGCGCAGTCGCGGCCGGAGCCATCCTGGCAACGGGACCGCTCGGAGCCGGAGCCTCGACCTCGGGAGCGCTGCCCGGGCTGATGACGTCGCAACAGATATTCACGCTGGCCGCGATTCAGGGGGCCGGCATGATGGTGCCCGGGCAGCTCGGCGTCATGATGCTCGGGGGGTTCTCCAGGAAGCGGGAGATGGAAGCGGACGCGACGGCTTGGGCGACGCTCAAAGCCACGGGCTACGACCCGGTTGCGCAGATCGACCTGCTCCGCGCCTTGAAGGAATACCAGGACGGAGCCCCGGACAGGAACCAGCAGGAGCAGGCGAGACTGCGATCCGCCCGGATCGAACGGATGGCCTGCGGGAATCACGCACCGAAGCATTCGGCCGAGTCCTACCAGGAGCGGGACGACCTCACGAAGGAAAGGGGATGCGCGCGCTGGGAGATCGTGTCCCAGTCAGCGCCTCGTGAATAGGTGGAACGGATCCAAGCGGGCGGCGGCTGGACACCTGGCCCTGGTCGCGCTTGTTGCCATTTCCTCGTGCGAGACGAATCCTAACTCCGGGCCGGGTGTCGACTCCGGGCTCAAGGGCGTGGTGGAAACCCAGAAGAGCTTCCTCGCGGGTTCGTGGCGGGTGACCGTCGAAACCGGAGTCGACTTCGACCCGACGCGGGACGAGTACCGTCCGCCGCTCGTTACGACGGTCCTCTTCGAGTTCGTCAAGAGCCACGCGAAGCGTCCTGGAGCGCAGCCCCTGCCGCTGGATTGGATCCCGACCGACGCGACGGTGGTGGAGCTGCGCGGGGGGAACGAGGTCTGGCACGAGATCAGGCTCTCCGGCGACGGACGTGAGTACCGCGAGAGCGTCTCAGATCTCTGGTTCGTGGGCACCCTGGCCTGTGGCAACCACGCTCCCAAGCACTCCGCCGACAGCTTCCCGAAACGCCAGGCTCTCACACAGGATCACGGCTGTCGAGACTGGCGCACCGTCTGCGTGCTGTCGAACCTGCCGGAACCTCCGGCGAAGTTGGTCGCCGAGTATGAAGCCGTCGGCACGCGACCCTTCGACGTCTCAGACCGATGAGTGACCGGTACCTGGTCAAGGGCAAGATCGCCGAAGGCGGGATGGGTGTCGTATACAAGGCCTTCGACAAGGACCTGAAGCGTGACGTGGCGATGAAGGTCGTCAAGCCCGAGCTGCTCAAGTCGCATCCGACCGTCCGGGCGCGCTTCATCGAGGAAGCCCAGGTCACCGGCCGCCTCCTGCACACCGGCATCGTGCCCGTCTACGAGCTGAACCTGGAGAAGGAGGACCAGCCCTACTACACGATGCTGCTGGTCAAGGGGGAGGAGTTCGAGGCGATCATCAAGAAGGTCAAGGACGGCGATCCCGCGTGGACTCTGACCCGCGCCGTCGGCGTCCTCCTCCGCGTCTGCGAGGCCATGGCCTACGCGCACGACAAAGGCGTCGTCCACCGCGATCTCAAGCCGAGCAACGTCCTGGTCGGGCGTCATGGCGAGGTCTACGCCATGGACTGGGGATTGGTCCTCGTCAAAGGGACGGAGGATCTGCACGAGTTCAGCCTGGACACCTCGGCTCTGACGATCAACGAGGACCCGGTTCTTCGCGCGGACGGCCAGATGATCGGGACCCCCGCTTACATGCCGCCGGAGCAGGCGGCCGGGCGCACGCGTGAGGTCGGTCCGCGCTCGGACGTCTACTCGCTCGGTGCGATCCTCTACCATCTGTTGGCCGGATCGCGACCGTACGCCAGACCTGCGAACGTCGCGAGGGACGACCGGCCGCGCTGGGTCTCGGACGGCCCGCCGGACCCGTTGCTCGAGCTCGCACCGGAAGCGCCAGCCGAGCTCGTTTCGATCTGCGAGAAGGCGATGGCGCGCGAGCCCGCCAAGCGCTACGCCAGTATGGGGAGAATGGCCGACGACCTGCGCGCCTACCTCGAGAACCGGGTCGTGGAAGCGCACAAGACGGGCGTGATCATCGAGATGAGGAAGTGGGTGCAGCGCAACCGCGTCCTGGCTGCCATGGC
The DNA here is from genome assembly GCA_028278425.1 of Planctomycetota bacterium. Lineage (GTDB taxonomy): Bacteria > Planctomycetota > UBA1135 > UBA1135 > JANQEJ01. Next base: position 10,790 of record JANQEJ010000055.1, read on the forward strand.
CGCCTTGATCGTGGTGGGCCTGTGCGTCGTTGGCGTCGTCGATGCCGCCAAGAACAGGGAGATCCATCGGCAGCGGGAAGCGGCGCTCGTGGCGCAGTCTCTTTTCCTATCGGACAAGGCCAATGAGCTGATAGCGGCCGGTGACGCCGCAACCGCGCTTCTGCTCGCGCTCGAAGCACTGCCCCGCGAAGTGAACGAGCCCGACCGGCCGTACGTGCCCGAAGCCGAGGCCACGCTTTACGACGCGCTCTCGGAGCTGCGGGAGGTTTCCGTGCTTCGCGCGCATGCCCGACCGGTCCGGCACGCAACGACCGATGGAACGTGCGAAACCCTCGTTACCGCGTCCGACGATGGCACGGCTCGCATCTGGAGCACGGACGGCGAAGCCCGTGGCGTTCTCGAGCCGGCCGGCGGAGAGGTGACGCGAACCGCGATCAACGCCGACGGCACTCTCGTCGTCACCGTGACGGTGGCGGGCTCGGTCCAGGTCTGGGACATGAAAGGAAGCGAGATCGCCCGGCTCGAAGGGCACGAGGAACCCGTGACGGGCGTAGCGTTCAGCCTCGACGGCGAGAGGCTTGCCACCGCATCCGCCGACGGCACGGCGCGCGTCTGGGATCTGCGCGGAGATCTGCTCGCCGTGCTCAAGGGTCACTCCGACGAATTGACCGACGTGAGCTTCAGTCCGGACGGCGAGCGGATCGCCACCGCGTCGATCGACGGGCAGGCGCGGATCTGGACCTCCGAGGGCGAATCGCTGGCCGAGCTCGAGCACGGGGACAGGCTCACGAACGTCGCGTTCAGCCCCGAGGGCGACTGCATCCTCACCTCCTCGTGGGACAACACGGCGCGCCTGTGGAGTTTGGCGGGTGAGGAAATCGCCAGGATCGAGCACCGGCACGTCGTCAACCGGGCGACCTTCAGCCCGAACGGCCGCCTGATCGCGACCGCTTCGTCGGACCACACCGCGCGCATCTGGAGACGTGGGAGGACGGAGGTGCTGGAGCTGGTGGGCCACGGGGACACGGTGAGCCAGGTCGCCTTCAGCCGCGACGGAGAGAACGTCGCGACGGTCTCGAGGGACGGCACCGTCCGCGTCTGGAGCGCCGACGGCTTGCTCCGATCCGTGCTCGGTGGTCACGGGGACGAGATCGTCCACGCCGCCTTCACCGCGGACTCGCGCCGGGTCGTGACCGCGTCTCGGGATGGAACCCTTCGCGTCTGGACGGCCTTTCGCGACGAAACGGTCGTCCACCGGGGGAGTGCCGCCTACGCCACGTTCCAGCCCGACGGCGAGGCTATCGCGGCCGTGACGGCCGACGGCTTCGTTCACCTTTGGGGGCTGGATCGCGAGAGGATCGCCTCGATCCGTGGAGCGGTCGGCCACTCGATCGTGCACGCGGCTTTCCGCCCCGATGGCCAGCGCATCGTGACGTCCTCCGGCGACCACACCGCGCGCGTCTGGGATCGCCACGGAAACGAGCTCGTCCTGCTGCAACACGAGGCAAAGGTCGTTCACGCTGAATTCAACGACGACGGGAGTCGCATCGTCACGGCCTCGGCCGACGGAACGGCCCGTGTGTGGAATTCCATCGGTCACGAGCTGGCCATCCTCCTCGGCCACACGAGACCCCTCATCGACGCACGGTTCTCTCCCGACGGTTCCACGATCGTGACGACCGCCGACGACGGAAGCGCGCGGCTGTGGCATCCAAACGGCGAGGCCATCGTCACCGTGCCCCATGACCTCGTGCGCTGCGCTGCCTTCGACCCCGGGAGCAAGCGGCTTCTGACGGCGGGGCTCGACGGCAGCGCTGGGCTCTGGGACCTGGAGGGAAACAACGTCGCTACCCTTCGGGGTCATCAGGAGCCCATCCACGCGGTGGCCTTCGCCCCCGACGGGGATCTCGTCGCAACGGCCTCCGACGACGGCACGGCTCGACTCTGGGCGTCCGACGGCTCGGAGTTGGCCGTCCTCGAGGGGCATCAGGGCGGAGTCACGTCGGCGGCGTTCAGCCCCGACGGCGAACGCGTCGTCACCGCCTCGGAGGACCACACCGCGCGCGTCTGGAACACCGAGGGATGGGAGCTGGCCACCCTGAAGGGCCACGGAGACATGGTCATGCGGGCCGCCTTCAGTCCGGATGGTCGGTACGTCCTGACCACCGCCGCCGACGGTCTGAGGCTCTTCCCGGTGCCCCAAACCCAAGAGCTGATCGACCGAGCCCGCGAGGCCGCTCCGCGCGAGCTCACCGAGGAGCAGCGCGGCCTGTACTTCCGCACGGGCATGCGCTGACCGTCCCGAGATCCCGTCCCGGACACGATCCGGCGGCGGGACGCCTCATGATTCGGATAGTCCGGCGCTGACGAGCTCGTTCCCGGTTCGAACGGCGGTCGCCGCGTCCGGCGCGCAGCCGTCGGCGCCGACGTCCTTCCAGAGGTCCGCCACGTGGGCGAAGGGACGCCCGCCGACCAGGATGGGCTTGCCGGGAAACTCCGCGCGGAGAGCGGCGATCGTATCGGCCGCCGCGCGCACGTTGATCGCAAGCCCGACCGAAAGCGCGACCAGGTCCGGCTCGAAGTCGTGCACGGCCTGCACGAGGTCGCCGACCGGCATGTTCGCGCCGAGGAAGACCGACCGCCAGCCGCTCATCTCGAAGTGGTCGGCGACGATGCGCGCGCCGATGTCGTGCAGGTTTCCCGCGACGGAGGCCACGAGCACGCTCGACCCGGCCTCGGCGCCGCGCTCCATCCGCGTCCGCAGGCCCGCGAGGACGTCCTCGACGATCCGCGAGCCGAAGTGCTCCTCGGCCACTTGCACGTCGCCCGCTTGCCACATGCGGCCGACCTCGGCCTGGACCCTGGTGATCACGTGGAAGTGCAGGTCCGAGACGGCGACGCCCTCCTGGAGGGCGTGCAGCACGACCTTCTCGGCGTCGCCGCGGTTCCCGTCGAGCACGGCGAGCAAGAACCGCCGCGCGAGCTCGGCGTGGGGCTCGTCGGACTCGAGCAGGCTCTCCGAAGCGGTCGGTTCCCGCTCCAGCCCCTCGATGGCCTGCTCGAGGTAGGCGCGCGCCGTGTCGGCCGCCCCGGGCGGGAGGCTCTCGGCGAGCTCGTCGCGCAGGCACGCCAGCGTGCTCCGCAGCAGCTCCGGCGGAACCTCGCGCGCCGCGTAGGTCGCGCTCAGCCACCCGACGTCGAGCGCGAGGAGCTCGGGCCGCCCGCAGGCGAGCGCCTCGGCCAGGTGCTCCAGCCGGATTTGCGTATCGTCGACGAGCGCGTTGAAGCCCCATTCCTCGACGAAGCGCGCCGCCTCCGGCCCCGCCTCCTGGAAGCGCGTCACCGCGCCCGCGGCGTAAGCCTTGCGCGACGAGTCCAAAAGGGAGGCGATGAAAGCTCCGTTCTCGTTCATGGATCGCTCACTTCGGATTCGGGCCCACGATGTCCAACGCTTGCCGCTCGACGCGCCGGCGCACCTCGTCGGGCAGCGGATCGCGAGCGCCGGTCATGGCGAGGTAGATCGCGGCGGCGGCGATCTCGTCGTCGTCGGGGGCGCGCTCCGGCTCGGCGGCGCGCGGGCGGTTCCTGTCTTCGGAGCTCATCCCGCCCCTCCCGCGCCGCGGCGCTCCTGCAATAGGGTCCGGACGCGCTCGAGGCCGCGCCGCGTGTGGCTCTTCACCGTGCCGAGGGGCATCCGCGTCACCTCGGCGATCTGCGTGTGCGTCAGGCCCTCGACGATGGCGAGCCGGAGGACCTTCTGCTGCTCGGGCTTCAGCTCGGCCAGCGCTTCGGCCGCGACGCGCGCCTCGTCGGCGAGCTCGACGCCCTCGAGGGCGCTCGTCTCCTCCGGCGTTTCCTCCGGGATCTCCTCGATCTCGGGGCGCCGGCCGACGCGGCGGCGGAAGTCGATCGCGCGGCGGCGCGCGATCGTCGTGATGTACGTCGCCTCCGACGCTCGCCGCGGGTCGTAGCGGTCCGCGCCCTTCCAGATCTGCAGGAAGACCTCCTGCACGAGATCCTCGGCCGCGTCCGCTCCAACCTGCTTGCGGGCGACCGACCACACGAGCGGCCCGTACTTGTCGAGCAGGAGCGGCACCGCCGCCTTGTCGCCGCGGGCAACCCGCTCGATCAGCGTGAGCTCTCGCTCGACGGAGCTCTCGGTTCCGGTCTTGAGCTTCTCGGAGGTCACGACGCAAAGAGGGAGTCGGGCTCCGTCGACCGGCGCCAGCGCGCCAGGTAACCGTCGAGGCGCAGCTTGCGGCGGGTGTTCCTGCTGGACATGTAGCGGACCTTGCCGAACACCTCGCGTTCGGGTCCCCAGGCGCGATCATACCTGCCGAGGACCCAGAAAATCCCGCTGTAGGAGTTGGGGTCGCGCCCGTCGAGGGCGTAGCGGTTGTTCAGCTCGATCATCACGGCGAGGGCGGAGCGCGGATCCGCGCTCCAGTGGAGGATCTTCTTGCCCCAGAGCATGCGGAGGTAGTTGTGCATGCGGCCCGACTCGCGGAGCTCGGCCTGGGCCGCGTTCCAGAGCTCGTCGTGCGTCGCGCCGGCGTCGAAGTCGTCGAGCGTGTAGAGATGGGGTCGGACGTCGTCCGCGTGCTCCTCCAGGGTCGCCCGGGCCCAGTCCGGAAGCGACTCGTAGCGGTCGAGGTCGTCGCGCTGCGACGCGAAGTTCAGACCCAGCTCGCGCCACGTCACGAGCTCGTCCAGAAAAGACTCGGCCGTCTCGCTCATCCCCCACCAGCCCGAGCGGGCGCCGCTGCGGACCGCTTGGGTCGATTCGGGCTTCCAGCCCTCGCGCTTCGCCAGGGCGCCGAGCACCTCGTGGGGCGAAACGTGCCCGAAGTGCAGGTACGGCGAGAGGCCGCTCGCCGCGTCGGCGTCGGGATGGTTGCGGTCCTCGCCGTAGGACTCCAGCCGGCGGTCGACGAAGCGGGTGAGGACCCTCCGCGCGGCGCGCGCGCCGCCCTCCAGCTCGACGGGAGACACGCCGTGATCGATGGGCAGCTTCGCGAGCTCGGCGGGAGCTCCTTCGAGCAGCGCGCGGCCGGCGCGCGGCCAGCGGCGGCCGATCTCCGCGGGCAGGGAGCGCAGCGGGCGCAGCTTCGCGCGCGCGAGCGGATCGAGCCGCGGCGGCTGCCGCAGGTGCGCGCGCAGCTCGCCCTGCAGGAAGCGGCGAAAGTCGAAGGCGCGGGCGAAGGCCCGGTCGGCCGCGCGCAGCGGGACGAGGCCGTTCGAATCGACCGCCTCGAAGCGCACGTCGACCTGCTCGGAGGCCGCGGCGAGCATCCGCGGGTGGAAGAACGAAGGAAAGTCGTCAGTGACGACGGCGCAGGACTCGCGCGCGAGCGCGCGCAGAAGTCCCTTGCCGGCGCCGAGGCGCGGCTCCACGTAGGGGTGGTAGCGGACGTCGGATCGCTCGAACGCGGCGGCGTTGTCGCGCATCCCCTGCAGGACGAAGCGGTGCAGCCGGTCGCTCGCCCAGGGGTAGTCGCAGCGCAGCGCTTCCAGCACGACGAGCGGCCGGTCGAGCGCGCGCGCTAGCTCCACGGCCCGCTCGAGGCCGTGGTTGCAGCGCGTGCGCCGCGCCGCGTTCATCCAGTAGAGGACGAACGCGCCGTCCGCGCGCACTTCGCCGCCGTTGAGGCTGCGGACGCGCACCGAGGGCACGCGCGAGGAACGGGTCGGCGCCATCACACGTGGTTCCTGAGCATCAGCTCTTTCGGATGCGGGTCGAAGTAGAGCTGCCCCATGAGGTAGTCGACGTCGTACTTCACGATCGTGAAGCGCAGCAGGGTCAGCGGCACGACGAGCGGGAGCAGGCCGCGGCGGAAGTCCTCGATCGACGTGAGGATCTCGCGCTTCTCCGTCGGTCCGAGCGTGCGCTTGAGATGGCCGAGGGCGTGCTGGAGCACGTTGGCGTGCTTCTTCGCCGTTCCCTTGGTGCGCAGCGTGTTCTGGAACTCCGCCTCGTAGTCCCGAAACACCTCGGCGTCCGGGCGCTCGCCGAAAGACGCCACCAGGCGGCCGAGGCGGTGGTATCCCGTCTCGTTGTGCGACCGCAGCAGCAGCTTGTGCGCGGTGTGGAAGTCGACCAGGCGCTTGCGCGTCAGACCGCGCTTCACCAGCGCCCGCCAGCGGTTGCGGCAGAAGGCACGCTCGATGAAGTTCTCGCGCAGGCGCGCGTCGTTGAGCCGTCCCTCCTCCTCGACCGGCAGGAGCGGCCAGCGCTCCATCAAGGCCCGCGTGAACATGCCGACGCCGTTCTTGCGCCGGAAGTGCCCGTCGGAGCCGTAGATCCGGATGCGCTCCAGCCCGCACGAGGGCGAGCGCTTCTTGACGACGTAGCCGTCGACCTCGCCGAGGCCCTCGACCCGCTCGCGCGTGAAGTCCTGCACGTCCGCGGTGAAGTCCCGGCCGGTCGACGGCGCGACCATGCGCTCGCCGTCGCCGTCGTCGATCAGCCGCAGGGTGGGCCGCGGCACGCCCATGCCCGCCTCGTACTCGGGGCAGACCGGCGTCCACTCGACCCACTGGCCGAGCACGTCCTTGACGAAGCGGTCGCGGGCGTGCCCCCCGTCGAAGCGAACCTCCTCGCCGAGCAGGCACGAGGACACCCCGAGGCGAATCGGCGTCTCCTCGGCGTGCCAGTCGCGCCAGGCGCCGCGCGCCGTCGTTTCGGTGGTCACGCCGGACGCCATGCGGGCTCCTCCCGTTCCGCTGCGGCGGCGATGCCTTTGAGCATCCCGTCGAACACGAGGGCGTGGAAGGGGCAGACCGCGTACCAGTACGCGAGCCCGAAGAGGCCGAGCGGATCGAAGACGGCGGTCTGGCGGATGCGCGCCCCCTCGCCCTCGGGAAGGACCTCGAACTCGAGCCGGCCCCGCCCTGGGAGCTTCATCTCCGCCTTCAGCAGCAGCCGCCGCCCCTCGTCCAGCGCCTCCACGCGCCAGCAGTCTACGTGATCGCCGATGCGAAGCGTTTCGGGATCCCTGCGCCGCAACGAGAGGCCGGGTCCGCCGATGAGCTTGTCCATCCAGCCGCGCAGCTTCCAGAGCCGGTCGTGCGCGTACCAGCCCGTCGCGCCGCCGATCCGCGCGATCGCGGCGAAGGCGCGCGCGGGCGGTGCGGCCACGCGAACGGAGCGCGAGTCGACCATGCGGTTGCCGACCCGGACGCCCGCGCGCGGCGCGCGCTCGGGGACGGTCGTCGTCAGCGCGTCCACGTCGAGCGGCTCGCGCTCCTCGTGCTCCAGCGCGTCCGCGATCGCTCGGGCCATTCCCGCCGGCCGCACGTCGAAGAGCTCCTCGGCCGCCGCGGGGTCCTCGACGACCGTCGAGTGCTTGATGCTCTCGACCAGGGCCCGTCCGACGCGGGCGTAGAGCGGCGTCACCAGCCCGAGCCAGAGGCTCGAGAGCCGCGGGGTCAGCACCGGCACCTTGATCATGGCGCGGGAGAGCCCGCGCTGGCGCGCGTACTCCCGCATCAGGTCGCCGTAGGAGACGCGGTCCGCGCCGCCGACCTCGACGATGCGGCTCTCCGCGAGCGGGACGTCGACCGCCTCGGACAGGTAGACCAGCAGGTCCTCGATGGCGATCGGCTGCGCCTCGACCTCGACCCAGCGCGGGGTGATCATGACGGGCAGGCGCTCCACGAGCGCGCGCACCATCTCGAAGGAGAGGCTGCCGGAGCCGATCACGATCGAGGCCCGCAGCTCGATCACCGGCACTCCCGAGGAGCGGAGGATCTCCCCCACCTCGTGCCGGCTGCGCAGGTGCGGGGAGAGGTCGTCGCCCACGCCGAGCCCGCCGAGATAGACGATGCGCCGCACCCCGGCGCGCCGCGCCGCCGACGCGAAGTTCTCCGCCGCCCGCCGGTCGACCCGCGCGAAGTCGGCGCCCGCGGCCATCGAGTGGATCATGTAGAAGGCGGTGTCGACGCCGCGCAGAGCCGCGTCGAGAGCGGCGGGGTCCAAGACGTCTCCGGCGACGACCTCCGTCCGCGCGGATGCGCTGACCGCGGCGGTGGCGGGATTGCGCACCATGCAGCGGAGCGCGAGACCGCGCGCCTCCAGCTTGGCGCGAAGCCGCCCGCCCACGTAGCCGGTGACCCCCGTGAGGAGGATCAAGCGGTCGCTTCCGGCCGCAGGGGTCATGCGGAGTCCTTTCCCAGTGCGGCGCGCAGTGCGCCCTCCAGATCGGCGTGCCGGAACTCGAAGCCCGTCGCCAGGAGCGCCTTGGGCTCGACGCGCGTGCTGGCGAGCAGGAGCTCGTCCGCCATCTTGCCGAAGGCGAGGCGCGCCGCCGGGGCCGGCAGCGGGAAGATCGTCGGCCGCGAGAGAACGCGGCCCAGCGTCTTCGTGTACTCGGTGTTCGTCACCGGACGCGAGCTGACCGCGTTGACGGGCCCCTCGAGCGAGTCGGTGACGAGCGCGTGGTGGATCGCGCTGACGACGTCCTCCAGCTCGATCCAGCTCATCCACTGGCGGCCGTTGCCGATCTTCCCGGCGAGGCCGAGCTGGAACGGAACGAGCATCTTCGCCAGCGCGCCGCCGTCCTTGCTCAAGACGACGCCGATGCGGAGGTTCACCACGCGGATGCCCGCGGCGCGCGCGGGCTCGCAGGCGTCCTCCCATTCCTTGCAGACGCCGGCGAGGAAGCCCGGGCCCGGCGCATCGCGCTCGTCGAGCGCCTCGTCGGAGCGGTCGCCGTAGAAGCCGATGGCCGACGCGCAGACGAGCACCTTCGGCTTGCGCGCCAGGCTCGCGAGCTTCTCGCAGAGGAAGCGCGTGCCCTCGACGCGGCTGTCCCGGATCCGCCGCATCTTCGCGTCGGTCCAGCGCCCCTCGGCGATGCTCTCGCCGGCCAGGTGGACGACGGCGTCGAAGCCCTCGAGGTCTCCGCCCTGGAGCGAGCGCGCGGCGGGATCCCATCGCACGTCCCGGCCGTTGACGGCGGGACGCCGGACGAGGGTGTTGACGTCGAGACCCTTCCCGGTCAGGCGCGCGAGGAGCGCGCCTCCGATCAAGCCGGACGAACCACTGACGAGCACTTTCATGGCAGCGACTCACGCGAACGAATCGACCGCGCGGAGCGAAGCGAGCCGGCGGCCGGCCGGCCGATGGGAGCCGTCCGCGGGCCCGGCGGTCCCGACGGCGGGATCACCGAATCAGGGGCTTGTTCGCCCCTCCCGGGGCTCCGGATGCCCTTTTCGCGTCGGTTTCCGCGGCCCGGGGGGCCCCGGCCAGGTCGCCTCCCGGACCGCGCGGAGCTCCGCGGCGAAGCGCTCCGGCTCCTCCAGGAACGGCGCGTGGGCGGAGCGCTCGAACCAGACGAGGGACTTCGCGGGCGCGGCGAGGACGTCCAGGTACTCCTCGACGAGCGCGGCGGGCGACACGCGGTCGTGGCGGCCCTGGAAGAACCACACCGGCACCTCGACCGAGCGGACGGCCTCGATCAGCGTGCCGTCGAGCACGTCGTAGCGGACGTGCTCCTCGGTGAAGGCGGCGCCGCGCCGGAGGCGCCAGAGGTCGACCGGGGAGTACTCGGGGGCGAGGAGCGCCGCCGCGACGAGCCGGCCGTAGCCGCTCTCCCCGTGGAGCATGCCCCCGAGCTCGGCGAGCCAGCGGGAGTGCGCGTCGGCGCCGCGCAACTCGAGGTCGTCCAGGGCCTCCGCCACTCCGCGGCGCTCCGCCTCGGCGCGGATCCACTCGCCCGCGGCGCGCTCGGCGCGGACGTGATCGACCACCTGGCCGACGCCGACGTAGGCGTGGAAGAGCTCGGGATGCCGCTCGACGAGCAGCATGCCGAGGTAGCTCCCCCAGGAGTAGCCGACGAGGTAGACGCGCTCCACGCCGAAGCGGTCGCGGAGCGCGTCGATCAACTCGCGCGCGTCGGCGAGGTAGCGCGACGTCCGCAGCGAGTCGGCGGGAACGTCGGCGGACCACGAGCGGCCGGCGCCGCGCTGGTCCCACTGGACCATCACGAAGTCCCGCTCGAGCGGGCGCTGGAAGCGGTGCGCCAGGTACGACGTCGGCGAGCCCGGCCCGCCGTGGACGAAGAGGCACACGGGATTCCGCCGGTCGCGGCCGCGGATCAGCACGGACTGCTCCCAGCCGCCCAGCTCGATTCGCTCGAGCGTCGCGACGCTTTCGGCGAGCCTCCGCCCGCGCTCGTCGCGGAAGGCCGGCGTTCCCGCGCAGGCGACGAGGGCCAGCGCAAGAACGGGGGACGCGCGGAACCGGCGCTGCACGCGGACACCCTAGCGGGGCTCCGGGCCGTCGCCTACCCATTCGTCCATACGGGTCTACGCCGGGCAGCGCACGAAGTCCCGGGACGCGCGCCGTCGATGAGACGGGGGTCGACCCCCGATCGACGAAGGGAGCACCGAGATGAAGAAAGTCACGGAGGTCCTGCGGGACGAACATTGCCTCATCGCGCGCGCCGCGGCGTGCCTGGACCGCGTCGCCGACGAAGTGCTCGCAACCGACGACCTGCGCGTCGTGGTCGCGCTCGATCTGCTCGAGTTCTTCGAGGACTTCGCGGACGGCGCGCACCAGGAAAAAGAGGAGCGGCATCTCTTTCCGGCGCTGCTCCGGCTCGGCCTGGCCAAGCACCGCGTGTTCGAGCTTCTCGACGACCACGAGAACGAGCGCGAGGCCCTGCGGTCGATGTGGCGGAACCTGGAGGGCGCCGCCTGCGGCGATCCCCTGAGCCTGGACGACTTCGTGCGCTTCGCGGTGGAGTACGCGGCGGACCAGCGCCGGCACGCGGACAAGGAGAACCACGTCCTCCTCCCGCTCGTCGAGGAGCTCATGGACGCCGACACCGAGCGCCGGGTGCTCGCCGGCTTCCGCGAGATCGATTCCAAGCTCCCGCGCAAGACGCGGGCGCACTACGTCGCGCTCGTGCAGCGGGCGGCCCGGCGGCTCGGGTCGCAGATCGCCCCCCGCGGCGTCACTTCCGCGCGGCGAGGGGCCGCGCGGGGCGGGTATCGTCCGTCCGCGACGCTACGGCCGCGCGGATCTTCGCGTGGAGCTCGGAGCTGACGTAGGGCTTCTTCAGGAAGCCCGCGACGCCCCGTTCGGCGACGTCCTCCGCCTCCTGGTACCCGCTCGAGATGATCACCGGCAGGTCCGGGCGGAGCCGGCGCAGCTCGCGAAGCGTCTCCCGTCCGTCCATGCGCGGCATGGTGAGGTCGAGGACGACGACCAGGACGTCGTCGGCGTGCTTCTCGACGAGCTCCAAAGCCTCGACGCCGTCGGCGGCGGGCAGGGCGTGCAAGCCCATCTCTTCCACCATTCCGCTCGCGACCTCGCGGACCCCGTCTTCGTCGTCGACGATCAGGACGAACCCGGCGCGCTCGGCCGCGCCGAGCGCGTCGCGCGTTTCCTCGCCCTTGCCCGGCACCTGCGCCCGGGAGGCCGGCAGCAGAACGCGCACTCTCGTCCCCACGCCGGGCGTGGAGTCGAGCCGGATCGCGCCGCCGTGCCCGCGCACGATTCCGAGCACGGCGGCGAGGCCGAGCCCGCGTCCCTGGAACTTCGTGGTGAAGAACGGATCGAAGATCCGCGCGGACGTCTCCGCGGTCATCCCGCAGCCCGTGTCCGTGACCTCGGCGCACACGTAGAAACCGGGCGCGAGGTCGTTCCCGAGCAGCATCCCGTCGAGCTCGCGGCGGTCCGCCTTGACGGTGGACGTTCGCACGACGATCGTCCCCGGTTGATCCTCCAGCGCGTCCGAGGCGTTGGTGATCAGGTTCATGCAGACCTGCCGCAACTGCGACGCGTCGCCCTCGACGGCGGCGAGGCCGGGATCCAGCTCGCAGCGGAGCTCGGCGCTCTTGGAGATGGAAACGCGCAAGACGCCCGCCATCTCGCCGAGGAGCTGCGAGAGATCGATCGGCTCGACGACGTGGCGGCCCTTTCCCGCGTAGGTCAGCATCGAGCGCACGAGGTCCGCCGCCTGCGTGGCGGCGAGCGAGATCTGCGTGAGCTCGTGCCGCACGGTCGTGCCGGGGCCCTGCTTGCGCAGCGCGAGATCCGCGTTGCCGAGAACGCACATCAAGAGGTTGTTGAAGTCGTGCGCGATGCCTCCGGCGAGGATCTCGAGCCCTTCGAGCCTCTGCGCGTGCTGCACGTGGTGCTCCAGCCTCCGCTGCTCCTCCTCGGCGCGCATCACCTCCTCGATCCGCTCGGTCCGCTTCCGCAGCGCGGTCAGGTACGAGGCGAAGAGCACCGTGATCATCAGGCCGGCGAGGAGCGCCCCGAGCGGCGTGCGCGACCGCAGGCCCGCGAGGTACTCCTCCGTGGGGCGGAAGACGAGGCTCCAGTTCCGCTCACCGCAGGCGAGCGGCACCGTGCGGCGCTGGTCCCCCGCACGTTCCACTTCGCGGCCCACGCCGCTCCGTAGCCGCGTGTCGTAGAGCAGCGGATCGTCCGGCGCGTCGGCGTCGAGCAACGTCACGTCGATCGCGAGGCCGTCGAGGTCCGCGAGGGCGCTCTCGACGATGTCGCCGATGCGGAACACGCCCACCAGGTAACCCTCGACGTTGGCCCGGCGGTCCTCCAGCGTCTCCGTCGGCGCATCCCGGCGGTACCGGGGCAGGAACGCCAGGAAGCCGTGCTCCCCCTGAACGAGATCGATCCGCGCGGTGGAGACGAGCTTGCCCGTGTCGCGCGCGTTGCTCAGCGCCGCGAGGCGCCGGGGCTCGGAGGCGACGTCGAAGCCGAGCGCGCTCTCGTTGCCCGCGTACGGCTCCAGGTAGTGGACGACGACGTACTCCGGGCGCTCCGTCGCCGGCACCATTCCGTCGGGCGCGCGCTGGGTGATCGCGTAGGTCGGAAAGTCGAGCCGGCCCGCCGCCTCGTGCGCGTCGCGCTCGGCGGCGACGACGCGCGGGTTCCACCCGAACCCCTGGATGGTCGGGCGCCGCTCGAGAATCGGCCTCACGAACTCCGCGAAGACGTCGCGCGTGACGTCGGGATGGACGTCGTAGAGGGACGAGAGAAACTGGAGCGATCCGAGGTCGTCGGCGAGCTGCTCCCGGATCCCGATCGCCCGCTCCTCCGTGTCGAGGCGGAAGCGGCTCTCGACGAAGCGCTCCTCCTGGTCGAGCAGCAGGCGCCAGAGGGCGACCGACGACGCGAGTCCCACGAGGAGCACGGCGACCGGCAGGTGAACCGTCCGCCGTCGGTCCGGACGGCGCGCACGGGCCGGGCTTTCCTGTCGCTTGTCCACGGAGGCTGCCACCCAACGATAGGAGTCCGAAGCGGGAGAAAGAACCCCGCAGCGGCGGTTCGCGAGCCTCCGTCCGCGATGTGGGAGAGCCGGCGGCGCCGGAGGGTAGTCTGTCCGCGATGCGCCCCTCTACCTTCCACGCCGTCCTAGCGTTTCTCGTCCTCGGCCACGCCGCGCCCGCGTTCGCGGAGCAGCGCTCGAACGGGCAAGCCGGCGAGCCCGTGGTCACCTACGAAGTAGCTTTCCCCGCGCCGCAGACGCAGATGGTCGAGATCGCGATGACCGCGCCCTGCGCCGGCGAGGGGGCGGTCGAGGTGATGCTCCCGGCGTGGCGGCCGGGCCGCTATTCGATCCTCGATCCAGCGAGCGGGCTGCGCGACGTGCGCGCCACGTCGACCGCCGGGGAGGAGCTCCTGGTCCACAAGATTGCAAAGGCCGCCTGGCGGGTCGAGACCGGCGGAGCCGATGCGTTTCGCTTCCGCTACCGCCTCTACGCCAACTCGATCGGCGACCGCACGCGGCACGTGGACGCGACGCACGCCTTCCTCTCGGGCTCGGCGGTGTTCGTCTACTCGCCGCGCCTGCGCGGGGCGCGGGTGCGCGTCGAGCTCGATCTGCCCGCGGGCTGGGAGGTGGCGACCGGGCTCGAGGAGGAGGACGGCGCGCTCGTGGCGGCGAGCTACGACGTCCTCGTCGACTCGCCGCTCGAGCTCGGCCTGCACGACCGGCACGCCTTCGAGGCCCTCGGCAAGCCCCACGAGTTGGTCGTCTGGCCGCCGGGGGTCGAGTACGACGCCGACCGGGTCACCGGCGACCTGACGAAGATCGTCGAGACGCAAGCGGCGATCTTCGGCGGCGACCTGCCCTACTCGCGCTACGTGTTCCTCGTACACGCCGGCGCGGGCGGCGGCGGCACCGAGCACCTGAACAGCACGATCATGCAGACGCCGCGGGCGGCGCTCGAGGAGAGCCTCGACGAGGGGGACGCGTACCGGCGCTTCCTCGGCCTCGCGGCCCACGAGTTCTTCCACACCTGGAACGTGAAGCAGCTCCGGCCGGCGGGGATTCATCCCTACGACTACCAGAGCGAGAACTACACCGACCTCCTGTGGGTGGCCGAGGGCGGCACGAGCTACTTCGGCGACCTGTCGCTCGCGCGCGCGGGTTTGAAGAAGCCGAAGAAGTACCTCGACGGCCTCGGCAAGGCGATCGACGCGCTGCGCACGCGGCCCGGAGCGGAGGTGCAGAGCGTCGCCGCCTCGTCGTTCGACGCGTGGACCAAAGGGTCACAGCGCTCCGCGGACGACGTGAACTCCGAGGTGTCCTTCTACAGCAAGGGCCTCCTGGTGTGCCTCCTGCTCGACCTCGAGCTGCGGACCCGCACCGAGAACGCGATCGGACTCGACGGCGTCGTGCGGACGATGTTCGAGCGCTACCCGCTGAGCGGATCCGGATACACGTCCGCCGACCTGGAGAACGTCCTGGGCATGCTCAGCTACTCGTCCTTCGAGGAGTTCTTCGCTTCCTTCGTCGACGGCACGGAGCCGCTGCCCTTCGAGGAAGTGCTCCCGGTCGTGGGGCTCGAGCTCTACCTCAAGCCGGAGAAGAAGGACGAGGACGAAGCATCCGAGGAGGAAGAGAACGGCGAAGCCGAGGACGAGGACGGACCGCTCGAGACGAAGGCCTACCTCGGCCTCCGGATGAACGGCGCGCGCGTCGGCGCCGTCCTCGCCGACGGACCCGCCTACGCCGCCGGCGTTCTTCCCGGCGACGAGATCGTCGCGCTGAACGGCCGGCGCCCGGGCGACATGGACAAGCGGCTGAAGCGACTCGAGCCCGGCGACACGGTCACGCTGCACCTCTTCCGTCGGGACGAGCTGCTCGTGCTCGAGGTCGTGCTCGGCGGCGTGCCCGCGGCCAAGTGGACCGTCCGGCGCGTGAAGGAGCCGACCGGAGCGCAGAAGGCGGCGTACGAAGCGTGGCTCGGACAGCCCTGGCCCGAGAAGAAGACGGAAGAGAAAGCCCCGGAGCCCGAGGACGGCTGACGCTCAGAACGGCCCGTAGCGCGGCTTCGCCCGCCGGATGCCCGTGCGCGCGAGGAGGAGGCTCCAGGCCGCTTTCCGCGCGTTGCTGCGCTCGAGGAAGTTCGAGCTCAACGCGACCGAGTCGTCGAGGTTGTAGACCTCGTGGAACTGCCCGCTGGGCGCCACGATGATCTCGCCGGGCTCCAGGACGGTGGAGTGGTAACCGATCTCCTCGACGCCGGGGTGCTCCTCGAGCCCGGGCGGGTCGATCCCCTCCCACTCGGCGATGTAGTCGAAGTACCCGCCGGGAAAGAACCCCTTGAGCGCGTCGAAGGGCACGATGTTCCAGCGCTTCCTGCCCGCGAACTGCGCCACCCAGGCGTGCGAGTAGTGCCCGTCGATGTGAAGCTTGGTCATCGACCCCTTCGGCCCGAGCAAGAGGTACCCCTGCCCCAGCGGATGCCTCGGCAGGAAGCGCTCGAACCAGTCCAGCTCGGTGAAGCAGGCGGGGATCTGGAAGTCGTCGGCGAGCTTCGGGAGCGTGCTCACCATGCACCCGTCGGCGTACAGCGGAAGCTCGTCGGGCAGCACGTCGTCGTGCTCGCGGCGCCACCCGGCGACGTAGTCGACGTAATCGCGAAGCGTCATCTTCCGCTCGATGTGGAAGAGCCGTCCCACGTTCACCTCCACGTCCCCGTGGACCTCCGCGACGTAGTCCAGATTCCACTTGCCGAAGCCCGGCCAGTGGTCCATGCACCCCTGGAGCACGACCGGGAGGCGCGGCTTGAGATACTCCGCCTGGAGCTCGCGCGCCGTCAGCCCGCGCCGGCGCGGGATGTCACCCAAGAGCCGGCAGCGGCGTTCGATGACTCCCTTGCGCCTGGACACGGTCGCCCTGACGGTAGCCCCACCCGCGGCGAGCCCGATATGCGCACACGTGCGTAGGCGCCGCGGGTCTCACGCGCCCGACGGACCGAAGCAGTAGAGGTGCGCGCCCGTCCGGACGAGCACCCGCCCGTCGGAGATCGCCGGCGTGGCGGAGCACGGCTCGCCGAGCCGGGCGCGCGCGAGGACCTCGAACTCCGGGCTCGCGCGCACCACGGTGATCTCGCCCTCGGAGCTCAGCGCATAGATCTTGCCGTCGCCGGCGACGAGCGAGGGCCAGTAGTTGCCCTCGAGCCGCTCCTTCCAGCGCACCTCGCCCGACTCGGGCTCGTAGCAGACGAGGATCCCGCCGTCGGTGATCGTGAAGAAGTGGCCCCCGTACAGCACCGGCGACGCGATCGCCGGGATCGCGCGCCGCGTGCTCCAGAGCGTCGTCGCCTCGGTCTCGGCGCCGACCCCGCGCAGGCGGACGCCGTGTCCGGAGTGGTGCTGGTGCGTGCCGCCGGTGACCAGGAGGAGGTCGCCGTCGAACGAGATGCCGGGAACCATCTGCTGGATCGGCAACCAGAGCGACCAGAGGCGCTCGCCCGAGCGCGGGTCGCAGCCGTAGAGCAGGTTGGACGTCACGCTCACGAGCTCCGCACCGCCCGGACGGGGAACCAGAACGGGCGTGGTGTAGGAGTCGACGGCGTCCTCGGGGGTCACCCGCCAGCGCACGTCGCCGCTGCGGGCGTCGAGCGCCATCGCGAACGAGGCGCCGCGCTCGCCCTCGCGGTCCTGCAGCACGACGAAGGTGTCCTCGAAGAGGATCGGCGAGGTCGAAGCGCCGTAGCGCGTCTTCTCGGGATACGACGGGTCGACCGCCTTCCAAAGGACGTTCCCGTCCAGGTCCAGGCAGCCGTACCCCGAGCCGAAGTACGCGAACACCCGCAGGCCGTCCGCGCACGGCGTCGGCGTCGCGAAGGAGTTGCCGTCGTACTTGCGCTCCTGCGGGGCGACGAAGACGGGCGCGTTCCAGAGCTCCGCGCCGGTCTCGAGGTCGTAGCAGAGAACCGCGCGGACCAGGCCCGCGCGCGGCTGCCACAGGGTGTCGACGAAGAAGGGCAGGAACGAGGCGACGGCGAGCGCGGCGGCCGCCGCTCCGCTCCGGAAGATCTGACGCGCCGGCGGTCGTCCTCCGGCCAGGAGCCACGCGGCCGCGTGCCAGCCCGCGCCCACCGCCGCCGGGGCGACCATCGCCAGCCGGATCGGGAGCTTGTACGGGAAGCCGTACTTGTTCGCCGGCAGCCAGCGCCAGAGGCACGCCCCGGCGACAACGAGCGCGGCGGCGCCGACGAGCCGCAGGCGGGAGCCGCGCGGAAGCCAGCCGACGGCGACGGCCGCGCCGGCGAGCCCGAGACACCCGCTGACGAGCCACCGCTCCCCCGGAACGCCCGCGGTCCAGAGGAGATCCGATCGGAGGGCCGCGACGAGCGCTAGGCCGAGAACGCCGGCCGTGCCGAGGCCGACCGCCAGCGAGTCGGTGAAGAAGAAGAGCCTCCGCGATCGCCCGGGATTCGGCGCCAGCGGCACGGGCGGGCGCCAGCGCAGGACGCTCATCGCCGCGGCCGCGAGAAGGAACACGGCGAGGGTCGGCACCCCCGCCGACTTCAGCCTTCCCGCCTTCGACTGCATCGCGCCGGGATAGGCCGTCGTCAGGTAGACGCGCCCGTCCTTCACGATCGGCGAGGAGATGCCGTCGCCGGGAACGGCGACCTTCCAGGCGAGAAGCGGCGAGTCGGCGGACAGGTCCACCGGGAGGTTCGTCTCGGGCGACGTCCCGTCGCCGGACGGACCGCGCCATTGCGGCCAGTCCGCGGCGACGCCGGGCCCGCAGAGAAGCGCGAGCAGGACGACGAGCACGCTCAACCCCGCGTCTCCGCTCCGCGGATCCTCCCGCCGCCGAGGACCACGTGGTAGCGCACCCGCGACGGCGCGTGGCTCGAAACGACGGAGAGGACGATCAGCGCGCCGAGCAACCACCCGGCGTGCTCCCCGGCGAGAGGGACGGCGGCGAAGAGCGCCACCTTGATCGCGAGCACGAGCCCGCGGACCTGCAGGAGGAACGCGCCACTCTCGTGCAGGTCGAGCAGGAGGATCGCCAACCCGGTGACGATCGTCGCCGCGATCCAGGCGCCGCGCGTCGCAGCGCTCACGTCGAAGAGGTAGGCACCGGTGAGAATCCCGGCGCAGGGTACGTGCAACGCGCGCAGCACGATCTTGACCTCGCGGCGCAACGGAAACGACCGCGGTTGGTCCGGAAAGAAGAGCGAGGACAGCACGCGCGCGGTCAACTCCTCAGGAGCTGGAGGCGTACGTCATGAAGTCGCCCGTCGGCGTCGCTCCCTTGAACTTGTACTGCCCGGCCACCCTCGCGCCCTTTCGCTCGAGCACGGCGGCCATCCGCGGCAGCATCGAGCCGGTGGCGAGCTTGTACGTGCAGAAGACGACGGCTTCCTTGCCCTTCAGGTCGCCGAGGCTCTCGAGGAAGCGCATCGTCGCCCGCGTGGCGTGCTGCAGGATGATGAAGAGCCCCTGCGTCCAGCTCCCGACGCAGATCAGGTCGGCCTTGGACACCTCGGCCGGGTCGGCCTCGGAGACGGACTGCACGGTGACCTCGTCGCCGCGGGTGCGGAAGGCGGCGCCCATCGCACGCGCGGCCTCCTGGGTCGTTCCGGTGCGGCTGTCGTAGACGATCGCGACTTTCATGGACCTCCCTCTTGGCTGGAGGTGAGGACGCGGCCGCGCGTGTCTCTAGGCCGCGTCCGAACGACCTGGATGGATGGAGCGGATCGAAACCCAATCGATACGCCGCCGCCCCGCCGCGCCGATATGCGCAGACGTGCGTAGGCGCCTAGACTGGCGAGCATGCTTCTCGGCCTGCTGCTCGGACTCGCACCCGCCCTGAGCGCGCCGAGCGCCCAGGACCTCGTCCCCGGCGAGTCCTGGGAGCGCTACGCGACCCCCGGGGAGGCGGGCTTCGACGCGGCCAAGCTCGACGAAGCCCGGGCGTACTACGACACGCTCGACGCCGCCGGGGCGATGATCGTCTACCGCGGCGCCGTGCTCGACGCCTGGGGCGACGTCGAGCGGCGCTTCATGTGCCATTCGGTGCGGAAGAGCCTCCTGAGCGCGCTCTTCGGGCCGCACGTCGAGGCGGGAACGATCGACCTCGACAGGACCCTCGGCGAGCTCGGCGTCGACGACGTGGAGCCCGCGCTCACCGACGTCGAGAAGGCCGCGACGATTCGCCAGCTTCTCCAGGCGCGCTCGGGGGTCTACCGGCTCGCCGCCTACGAGCCGCCCGAGAATCCGAAGCCCGAGCGCGGCGCGCACGCGCCCGGCGAGCTCTGGTGCTACAACAACTGGGACTTCAACGCGCTCTGCACGATCTTCGAGCAGGAGACCGGCGCGAAGCTCTTCGAGGACTTCGCGGCCCGCATCGCCGAGCCGATCGGGATGCAGGACTACCGGCCGCGCGACGGCTACTACCACTACGAGCGCGACAAATCGATCCACCCGGCCTACCCCTTCCGCCTGTCGGCGCGCGACATGGCGCGCTTCGGGCTGCTCGTCCTCCGCGAGGGCCGTTGGGGCGGGCGGCAGGTCCTCCCCGCCGCCTGGATCGAGGAGAGCACGGCGTCGTACTCCGACGCCGGCCCGCGCGGGGGTTACGGGTACATGTGGTGGATCCCCGACGGCGAGCTCGCTTCGCACGGCGCGATCTCCGCGCTCGGCTTCGGCGGCCACGCGATCGACGTGCTGCCGGGAGCCGAGCTCGTCTTCGTGCTGCGCGTCAACACCTTCGAGCGCCGCAGGGTGAGGTTGGAGCACCGCCACCGCCTGCTCGGGATGATCCTCGACGCGCGCGCCGGCGAGCCGAAGCCGGAGCCGCGACTCACCGCGCTCGAGGCGGAGGCGCGCTCCGAGCTCAGGACCCTGCCGCCCGCGGAGCTCGAGCAGCTCGTCGGAGAGTTTCCCGACGGGCAGGGCGGCACGCTCAACGTCGCGCTGAAGGACGGCGAGCTCTTCGCCGAGATCGCGAACGCCGGCGCCTTCGACCTCCTCCCCCTCGTGGGAGGCCGGTTCGAGCTCGCCGACTACCGCGGCGACCCGGTCGCGTTCGAGCGCGACGCGGACGG
Source organism: Planctomycetota bacterium (assembly GCA_028278425.1). Taxonomy (GTDB): domain Bacteria; phylum Planctomycetota; class UBA1135; order UBA1135; genus JANQEJ01. The sequence goes on from JANQEJ010000055.1 coordinate 31,121, forward strand.
CCGCGCGACCGCCATGGTGATCGACTCGTGGCCGGAGGACGTGTGGCCGCGTTCGACGCCCCTGGCTGAGGACGTGGACGGCGACGCCCTCGCCGCGCTCGACCGGGAGATCCGCGCCGGGGAGTTCGGGCTCATCGATTCGCTGCTCGTCGTACGCCACGGCCGGGCCGTCTTCGACGCCACCTATTCCAACGACTACGCCCGCTTGAGCGCGGGGCGCGACCCGACGCCCCACCAGTACAACTACTTTCACCCGAGCTGGCACCCGTACTACGCGGAGAACGGCGAGAGCGGCCTGCACACGATGCAGTCGGTGACGAAGAGCGTGACGTCGATGCTCGTCGGCGTGGCGCTCCTGCAAGAGCACATCGAGAGCACGGACGTTCCCGCCCTTTCCTTCTTCGCCGGCCGCGAGTTCCCCGACCCCGACGGCCGCAAGGCGGCGATGACGCTGGAGGACGTGCTCACGATGCGCGCCGGCTTCGCCTGGGACGAGTGGTCCTTCGGCTACGAGGACCCGCGCAACGACTGCATCCGACTCGAGGCGCAGGGCGACTGGATCGCCTTCGTGCTCGCGAAGCCGATGGCGGCCGACCCGGGCACCACCTTCGTCTACAACAGCGGCGCGTCGCACCTGCTCTCCGGCGTCGTCAAGGACGCGACCGGCGAGACGATCGACGCCTTCGCCGAGGAGCACCTCTTCGCGCCGGTCGGGATCGACGCCCATCACTGGAAGAAGACGCCGAGCGGGCTGCCCGACACCGAGGGTGGCCTCTACCTGGAACCGGGCGACCTCGCGCGGCTCGGGCTCCTGATGCTGCGCGACGGCCTCTGGAGGGAGCAGCGCGTCCTGCCCGAGGGCTGGGTCGAGCGCTCGGTCACGCCGTGGGTCGCGGACATCGCCCCCGACAATCCGCGCCGCGACGACGGCTACGGCTACAAGTGGTGGATCCTCGACGACGGGCAGGGCGAGAACCCCGCCGTCTACGCCGCGCTCGGCTTCGGCGGCCAGTACCTGCTCGTGGCGCCCGAGCTGGAGCTGATCTGCGTCGCCACCGGATGGAACATCTACGGCCGCGCGCGGAAGTCGATCCGGTCCGCGCTCGTCGAACGGGTCATCGCCACCGCCGGCCGCTGACGCCCGCGAGGGCGCTCACACGCCGAGACACCCAACCGTAGGCCCGCAGATGCGCGCGACACCCGGCCCGCTCCTTCTCCTCCTCTTCGCCTGCGCCGCCCCCGAGCCCGGAGAGCCGCCGCCGGCGTTCCCGCCCGACGGCATCCGCGTCGTCCTCGAGCTCCAGGAGGAACCGGAGCTCGAGGTCAAGATCGAGCTCACCCTCCGCGGCGACGCGGGCGGCGAGACGACGCTCGAGCTGCCGCAGGACTGGGGCGGCGTCGGGCCGGACCGCCCCGACCTCGTCGCCGGCCGCATCCGCTCGGCGGACGGCGGGCGCGTCGCGGTGAGCTCCCGCGGACGCCACGCCTGGCGCGTCGAGCACGCGCCGAATGCGGAGCTGACCGCGACGATCCTCGTGACGGAGACGAGCCTTCGCGGCGACTGGACCGAGCGCAACCACTACCGGCCGATGCTTGAGCCGACGCTGTTCCACGGCATCGCGCATCTTCTCCTTCCGCTGCCGGACGAGCTCGACTGGGACCGCGAGCGTCCGATCGAGATCGCGTTCCGCGGCTTCGAGGAGGCCGGCTGGGACGTCGTGTGCTCCTTCGGCGCCGGCGCGGAGACGAAGAACGTGCGCGCGACGGCCGGCGAGCTTCGCGGCGCCCTCTTCGTCGCCGGCGAGCTCGACGTCCACCGGCGCGAGATCGACGGGCGGCCGCTCTACGTCTCGCTCGACGACACCGCGTGGGAGTTCGAGGGCGCGGAGTTCGCGGACCTCGTCGCGCGCGTCGTCGAAGTGGAGCGCGACCTGATGCGCGATCCCGACGTCCCGTTCTACTGGGTCAACGCGATCGCGATAGGCCCGCCGCAGACCTGCGGGCTGTCCTTCGGCGGCACCGGCCTCAGCCGCTGCTTTGCGCTCTTCCTGCAGCCCAACGCGACGCTCGATCTCGACGGGCCCGGAGGCCTGCCGATCCGCCGCCTGCTCGCGCACGAGTGCTTCCACGACTGGAACGGCGTGCGCATCCGGCTCGCCGAGCCCGAGACCGAGTGCTACTGGTTCTCCGAAGGCTTCACCGACCACTTCGCGCGGCGCGTGCTGCGCGAGGCGGGCTGGATGGACGACGCGGCCTACGCGGGCTCGCTGAACGAGCTCCTGCGCGACTACTACACGAGCCCGGCGCGCAACCGCGACGCCGCCGACCTGGGCGCCGCGTTCTGGTCGGACGGCGCCGCGCAGCGCCAGCCGTACCTGCGCGGCGACGTGGTCGCGGCGATCGTCGACCACGCGATCCGCTCGACGAGCGACGGCGAGCGCGACCTGTCGCACCTGATGCGCGAGCTGCTCGCCGAGTCGGAGGCGACCGGCCGGCGCTACGGCGTCGACGACCTGCTCGCGCGCATCGAGGCGGCCGCCGGCGCCGAGGCCGCGGCCGCCGTCCGTTCCATCGTCGTCGACGGCGCGACCGCCGAGCTCCCCCCGGACGTCTTCGGCCCCGGCTTCACGCTCGGCCAGCGCAAGGTCTACGCCTTCGACGCCGGCTTCGACACCGAGGCCTCGCTCGCGGCGAAGAAGGTCGTCGGCGTGCGCGCCGGATCCGCCGCGGCCGACGCCGGCCTCGCCGACGGGATGAAGCTCGTCGGCTGGAGCATCTACCACGGCGACACCGACCACGAGCTCAAGCTCCAGATCGAGGGCGAGGACGGCGTGCGGGACGTCGCCTACCTCCCGCGCGGCGCGGCGACGACGATCCCGGAGGTGCGCGTCGCTCGCTAATTGAGCTCGCTAATTGAGGAGGTTGAGCGGCGCCGCGATGCTGACGAACTGAAGCGCAAAAGCGCCGACGTCGATGACGCCGTAGGCGTGGTTCACGACGATGCCGGCAAGGCTGACGAATCCCGGCGGGAGCGCGAACCGGGCCTCGCTCCTCCCCATGCTGTTGAGCGTCCCCAGCGAGCCGATGAGCGGCGGCTGGTTCGGGTTGTTGACCGTGATGTTGAAGTACGGGTCCGGGTTCAGGGGCAGCGTGAACCCCGAGAACATGAACCCCGGGCTCGTCCCGCTCGCGGAGCCGACGAGGTAGTACAGGTCGCCGGCGAACCCGCCGCCGGGGATCAGCGTGAAGAACTGCGTGCCTCCCGTCGCCACCGAGATCTGTCCCGGTGCGGCGTACAGCGACGGGCAGTTGAGCCCGTCGAACGACCAGACGTAGGCGCTGCCCGAATCCGTGCCCCAGTCGTCGTCCGCCCTCGCTCCGGCGACCACCACGTCGCCGGAGAGTCCGACCGCGTTGCCGAAGTTGTCCCCCAGCGCGCCGTCCGTCGGAAAGAGCACCCGTTTTTCGATCAGCACGCCGCCGCTGAGCTCGAACAGGTAGACCGCCCCCGAGTTCGCTCCGAGGGAATCCCGGAACATGGCGCCGATCGCGGCTCGCCCGCGGTCGAGATCCACCGCGTCGCCGAAGAGCTGGCCGGAGCTCGAATCCGAGGGCGTGATCTTCTGCCGCTCGGTCCAGATCCCGCCCACCTGCTCGAAGGCGTAGGCCGCTCCGCTGTCGGGCCCGGAGCCGTTGTCGGTAGGCGCCCCGATCAGCAGGATCCCCCCGTCGAGCGACACGGCGGAACCGAAACGCTTATCCGCGGACGGATCGGACGGGTTGATCTTCGCCCGCTCGGTCCAAACGCCGGTGTCGCGCTCGAAGATGTACACGGCTCCCGACTGGGAAGCGCCGTCGTCCCTCGCAAACGCGCCGACCGCGAGCATGTCCCCCTCTACCGCCAAGGCGTGACCGAAACGGTCGTCGAGGACGGCGTCGCTCGCCGTGAGCTTGACGGTCTGCGTCCAGAGTCCGCCCACCTTGTCGAAGACGTAGCACGAGCCTGTCCCGGGCCCGATGCCGATGGGGTCGCGCGACGCTCCCACCGCGATTCTCGTCCCGGAGACGGAGACGGATTGGCCGAAGAACTGGCCGTTGGATTGGTCCGCGGCGCTGAGCTTGGCGGCCTCCGACCACACGCCCCCGACCCTTTCGAAGACGTAGACCGAGCCGGTGCCGTAGCCGGCGTCCTGGTCGTAGCGCGTCCCGACCGCGATGACGTCGCCGTCGATCGCCACGGCGTATCCGAAGCGATCGCCGTTGTCCGCGTCGCTGGACTGGAGCTCCGCGGTGAGTACCCAAGCACCGCCTTGCAGCTCGTACACGTACGCCGAGCCCGACCAGAAGGTGATGTCGTTGTCGAACGGGGTGCCGACGACCAGCGTGTTGCCGGACAGGGCCAGAACCTCGCTGAAGCCGTGCCCCAGCTCGCCGTCCGACGGAATCAGCTTCGCGAGCTGGCACTGCGCCCGGACGACAGGGCAGATCAGGACCGCCACCAGACAGGTTGTGAGGACGCGATGCACGATAGGGGGTCCCCCATTAATACTCCATGGCGGAAGAACCCACAACGCGCGCCGTGTGGCATGTTTTGAGTGCATGTGGCTGTTAAGCCTCGTTCTGCTCCTCGCGGGTGGGGAAGAAGCGCCCTGGCTAACGCTGCGGCTCGAAACGAACGGCCGAGCGGTGGTCCGCGCGGCGCCTGGAGAGAGCCTTCCCTTCGAAGTCGTGGGTGAGCTAGAACCGTCGAGCTCGCCGGGGCTGGCGAGCTTTCGCTTCGACGTGACGTTCGACGGCGGCCCGCTCGCACCGCTCGAGCCGGGGGACGGAGCCCTCGATTCGTTCCGCGCTCCGCGAGGCATCGGGAATCCGTCCGGTTTCGGCGGAACGCCGCGCAGCGGCGCGCTCGTCCAGGTCGGAGGCGCGCAGAGCCCCGGCGTTGAGCTGATCGGTGGCGTCGCCGCCCACGAAGAGCCGAGCGTTCTCGCGCGCGGGACCCTCGTCGCGCCGGAGCAGACGGGCACGTATCGCATCGAGCTGAGCGACGCGCACGCGAACGCGATACGCGGCCCTTCCGGTCCGGACGCGAAGTGGTCCTGCGTCGCGGTCGCGGGCGTCGAGACCCACGCGTTGGTCCTTCACGTCGGCGTCGACGCCGGCGCTTCTCCGCCGACTTCCAGGCGCACAGCGCGGTCCCCGCTGGATCTCATTCGCGAGGGACGCGACGTTCGCGGCGCCCAGCCGCGGATGGGCGAGCCGCTTCCCGGGCTGAGCCCCGAGGCGCTTGCGCGCTTCCGTGCGGGGCGGGCGGCCTTCGAACGCCGCATCACCAACGCCGAGGGGCGCGGACCCAGCTACAACGAAGACTCGTGCGCGACCTGCCACTCGGACCCCGCGCCGGGTGGCTTCGGGACGATCCGCGTGGTTCGGTTCGGGCGCAAGGGGCCGCCGTTCGACCCGCTCGTGGGCTCGGGGGGCTCGCTGCTCCAGATCCGCGGGATCCACCGGAGCGCGGAGGAGCTCGTCCCGCCCGAAGCGGACGTGGCGATCCACCGGATCACGCCCCACCTCTTCGGCGCCGGCCTGGTCGACCGCATCCCCGACGAGGTTCTCCTGCGACGCGCCGAGCGACCGGCGGAAGGGCTCCTCGGCCTCGCTCAGAGCGTCTTGCCCTTCGAGGGCGGTGAAGAGCGCGTCGGACGCTTTGGCTGGAAGTCGCAGCTCTCGTCCCTTCGCAGCTTCACCGCCGACGCGGCGTTGAACGAGATGGGACTGACGTCCCGCTACCTGCCCGAGGAGAACGCCCCGAACGGGGACCTCGAGAAGCTCGCCCGCTACGACAAGATCTCGGATCCGGAGGACCGACCGGACGAAGCGGGAGACACGCACATCGACCGCTGGTTCGACTTCCAGGAGATGCTCGCGCCGCCGCCGCAGACTCCCAGGTCGGGGATGATGGGCGAAGAGGTTTTCCAGCGCATCGGATGTGCGACGTGCCACGTCGCGTCGTACGTCACGCCGCCGGAAGACGAGCCCGCCTTCGACCGGGTTCCCCTGCGCCCGTACTCGGACTTCCTGTTGCACGACATGGGTGCTCTAGGCGACGGCATCGTCCAGGGGCGCGGAGCGGAGCGGTGGATGCGGACGATGCCTCTGTGGGGAGTCGGCCAGCGCAAGGCGCTGCTCCACGACGGCAGCGCCACGGGCCCATCGTTTGACGCGAACGTCCGGCGGGCCGTCGCGGCCCACGACGGCGAGGCGGCGGGCGCTCGTGCGGCCTTCCAGGCGCTGGACGCCGCCGACGGCGACGCGCTCGTTCGCTTCCTCGGGTCCCTCGGCCGCGTCGAATTCGACGTGGACAACGACAACGACGTGGACATGGACGACTGGACCGTGCTGAAGGGATGGATCACCGGTCCGCAACCGTCGCTCGCGCCCGATGACCCGGCCTCCATCGCCGACGTGGACGCGGACGGCGACTTCGACCTGGCGGACCTCGACGTGCTCCTGCGCGTGATCGAGCGCTGAGCTTGGCGCCGTCCCGGCGCTCTCCAGCGGACCCTAGGCCCGTCCGCGGGGCGGCCCTACAATTCTCCGCCCCATGATCCAGGTCGACCACGTCACCAAGCACTACGGCCCCACCGTGGCCGTGGACGACGTCTCCTTCTCCATCGAGGAGGGCGAGATCGTCGGCTTCCTCGGGCCGAACGGTGCGGGGAAGAGCACGCTCCTCAAGATGATGTGCACGTGGTTGCCGCCGACCGCGGGGAGGATCTCCATCGCCGGTCACGACGTCGCGATGGAGCCGCTCGCGGTGCGGCGGTCGCTCGGCTACCTGCCGGAGCACAACGCGCTCTACGACGGGATGCGGGTCGACCGCTTCCTCCAGTTCATCGGGAAGGCGCGCGGGCTTCGCGGCGGAGAGCTGTCGGAGCGCGTGGGCTGGTCGGTGGAGGCCTGCGGGCTCCAGGAGGTCTACGGGAAGCGGGTCAACCAGTGCTCCAAGGGCTTCCGGCAGCGGATCGGCGTCGCGGCGTCGCTCCTGCACAACCCGCGGGTGATCCTGCTCGACGAGCCGACGCACGGGCTGGATCCGCTCCAGGTGGTGGCGTTCCTGGAGTTCATTCAGAGCCTCGCCGAGGGCCGCGCGATTCTCTTTTCGAGCCACATCCTCTCCGAGGTGGTCGCGATCTCCGAACGGCTCCTGATCATCAACCACGGCAAGCTCCTAGCGGATTCGCCGCTCGTGGATCTCAAGGCCCGCGCGGCCGAGAAGGGCCAGGAGCTGGAGGAGACCGTGCTCGACATCGTGCGCTCGGGAGGCAACGGACAGTGACGACGACCACGGTGTCCAACCGGCTGACGCCGGGCGAGCTGATCGCCGGCACGCGCATCATCATGCGGCGCGAGCTGACCGCCTACTTCGATTCGCCGATCGCGTACGTCTATACGATCGCCTTCGCGCTGCTGGCGAACTTCATCTTCATGAACGAGTTCTTCCTCACCGGCACGGTCGACATGGCGGGCTACTTCGACCTGATGCCGCTGCTCCTCGCCTTCTTCATCCCGGCCGTCACCATGCGGCTGTGGGCGGAGGAGAAGAAGCAGCGCACGGTCGAGCTCCTGCTCACGCTGCCGATCCGGCCGATGCAGGCGGTGCTCGGGAAGTACCTCGCCGCGGTGGGTCTCTTCAAGCTGTTCCTCGTCAGCTCGCTTCCGATCGTCGTGATGCTCCTCGTGCTGGGCGAGCCCGACCTCGGGCGCATCGTGTCGGCCTACCTCGGACTGATCGCGCTGGGCGGTCTCCTGCTCGCCTTCGGAATGCTCCTGTCCGCCCTGTCGGGCGATCAGATCGTCGCCTTCGTCACCAGCGCCCTGGTCGGCTTCGTCTTCGTCCTCACCGGCGACGAGAGGTTCGTGGCGGTGGTCGACGGATGGTTTCCGACGCTCGGCGTCGGCACGTTCCTGTACGAGGGCTTCTCGGTCATGCCGCACTACGACAACTTCGTGCGCGGGGTCATCGAGCTCTCGTCGGTCGTCTACTTCGCGCTGATGACCGCCGTGCCGCTCTGGGTCTGCGCCCTCGTCCTGGAGCGCAACCGGACGTAGATGAAGGTCTTCGACGCGATCCTTCTGGGAATCGTGCTCGTGCTCGCCGCGGGTGTCGCGCTGTGCGCCACGCGCATCGCGGAGCACCACCAGACCGGCGGGAGGTGGCGCAGCGAGGTCGGGCGGATCAAGGTGTCCTCGCTCGAGCCGGCGACGCGCGACCGCCTCGAGGGCCTGACCGATCGTCTCGTCCTCACGTACTACGTGTCCGACCGCAGCCACATGCCGTCGCACATGAAGCGCGTCGAGCGCGACGTCGTCGACCTGCTCGAGGCGATGAAGGCCGCCGCGCCGGACCGGTTCGCGTACCACATCGTCGACCCCGAGACCGATCGCGATCAGGTCGTCTACGCCTCGAAGCGGAAGGTCGCGCCGTTCCGCGAGCGGAGCGTGTTCCGCGACTCCTGGAGCGAGCGCTTGATCTGGTCGACGCTCACGATCGCCTACGGCACGGGCAACGAGGTCATCGTCAACGGCATCACGCCGGCGTACCTGCCGCGGCTCCAGGCGACGATCGTCGAGCACCTCGACCACATGGAACGCCCGCGCCAGCCGGTGATCGCCCTCGCGGCGCCGGCGGGCTTCGACGAGCTGCGCGGCGCGCTCGCGGAGTACGGCCAGGTGCGCCGGGTCGATCTCGACGGCGACGAAGCGTTCCCCGAGGACGCGGACGTCCTCTTCTGGATGCGGCCCGCGGGCGTCACGCCGCGGCGGTTGCGCGAGCTCAACCTGTTCCTCGAGCGCGGCCGCAGCGTCGTCGTCGCCGGCAGCGAGCTCGCGATCGGCCCGCAGGGCATCGGCCCCGCCGCGGACGGGCGGCTTGCGCTGACCGTCGAGCGCTCCGACTTCGCGGCGGAGGCCCTCTACGCGAGCTTCGGCCTGAAGCCGGTCCGGGGGCTCGTGCTCGACCACAGAAGCGACAAGCTCAACGTCGCCGAAGAGCCCGTTCCCGCCCCCTTCCTCGTCACCTGCATCGCGCCCAACCACGACTTCGAGACGTGGCGCAACCAGCCGAACGGGACGCTGCTCTTCCACGCGCCGACGCCGCTCGGGCTCGACGCCGAGGTCCTCGCCGCGCTCGGCTACGAGGCGCGCGTCCTCGCGACGACGTCGGACAAGACGTGGCTGCAAAGCCCGCCTCTCGACGCGCCGCGGCCGCTGGACGAGATGGGCGAGGACCGCGGCGAGCCGGTGTCGAAGCAGCCGCTGATCGTCTCGCTCGAGCACAACGACCCCTGGCGCGGCTGGCTCGTCGCGATGGCGGCGACGACGCCGTTCGAGGACGGCTACTACTCGCGCGGCGGCGTGGCGCACTGGCGACTCTTGAAGACGCTCGTCGGCGAGCTCACCACGCCGGAGCGCCTGGTGGCGGTTTCCGCCGACGTGAAGCGGTCCGACCCGCTGCCGCCGCTGACCGGCACGTCGCGCATCTTCTGGAGGGGTCTCGTCCTGGTCCTTCTCCCCGCGCTGGTCGCCGCGATCGCGATCTCGCGCGGCGTCTTCCGGACCGCGGACCGCGGCGCCAAGCGGCGCGTCGGCGCGGGCGGCGCGCGCGTCTGGCCGCGCGCGGCGCTGGGACTCCTCGTCGCGCTCGTAGTGGCGCGCGCCGCGGGCGCCCTGGGCTTCTCGGCGGACGCGACCGCCGACGGCGTCAACAGCCTCGCCGGCGAGACGCGGGCGATCGCCGCGCGCGCCGGCGACGCGGGCGAGACGCGCGTCGAGCTGATCTTCTCCGGCAAGCGGCGGCTGCCGCCCGCGATGCGCCCCCTCCTCGGCCGCGCCCGCGGCGCCTTGCGCGACCTCGAGCGCGCGGGCGCCGACCTGGACGTCGTGACGATCGACCCCGACGGACTCGAGGCCGCGGAACGGGAGCAGCTCGCCGCCGAGGGCGTCTCGCCCGTGCAGATCACGGCGCGCGACGAGGAGGAGAAGACCGTCCGCACGGTCTACAGCACGCTGCGGCTCTCGCGCGGCGACCGCGTCGAGCTCTTGCGCTTCGACGACGCCGCCGCGTTCGAGTACCTGGAGTTCCGCCTCGCCTTCGCGCTCTGGCGCCTCGAGACCGGCGAGCGGCCGGTGATCGCCTTCGCCGCGGACGCCGAGCGGCCCTCCGCCGCCGAGGCCTTCGAGAAGTACCAGCAGAAGAGCCTCTTCGCCCCCAAGGGTACGGACCACTACAGCCTCGCGCGCGACCTGCTCGAGCGCCTCGACTTCGAGGTCGTCAACGTGACGCCCCGCGACTTCATCTCGAAGCCGGAGATCCCCGCGGACGCGAGCCTGCTCGTCTGGATGCAGCCGCGCCGCTCGATCACGGCGATGATGGAGAAGACCGTGCGCTACCTGCACGGCGGCGGAAACGTGCTGCTCGCCGCGCAGCACTTCAACATCCTCTCGCGCCAGTACCGCGGACGGGAGTTCCAGATGAGCTACTGGCCGCGCCCGCAGTCGCCGGACGTCGAGCAGGTCTACTTCCCCGACGTCGGGATCACGATGGTCCGCGAGGTGCTCTTCGACGAGCTCTACACCGAGATCACGGTCGACACCGAGGTCATCGGGCGCGGCGCGCAGCGCGACTACGAGCGCCAGGTGTCCGCGCGCGAGTTCCAGATCCGCGCCTCGGCCGCGAACTTCGCCGACGACTCGCTGATCACGCGGAGCCTCGGCGACCAGGCCTTCATCTGGGCCAACCACTTCGACCTGGACGAGGAGAAGCTCCGGGGGCACGGGCTCACGTCCAAGGTCCTGATGACGACCACCGCGAAGACGTGGCACTACCTGTGGAAAGGCGGCTTCCTCGAGGAGGGCCAGGAGCCGATCACCGGCCCGCCGCGCGACGACGACGGCGAGCCCGTCTACGCCGGCAAGCTACCGCTCGCCGTGCTGGTCGAGGGGACCTTCCCCAAGCCAGCGCGCCGCCTGAACGTGCGCTTCGGCGCGCCGGGAACCGACGCCTCGCCCGACGAGGAGAAGCTGGAGGAGGAGTACTTCGCCGACTTCCCGCCCTCCGCGCCGGGCCGCCTCGTGATGGTCGGCTGCTCCCAGGTCTTCCAGGACGAGCGCCTCCACGACGAGACGTTCCGCGGCGACCACCTCCTCGTCAACGCGGTGGCCGAGCTCGCGCTCGAGCCCGAGCTCGCGGCGATCGCCACCCGGCATCCCGTGGTGCGCGGGTTCGACTTCGTCGAGCCGGAGACGCGCTTCCGCTGGCGGACGGTCGTGCTGGCGGCGCCGCCCGCGCTCTTCCTCCTGATCGGGCTCGGCTTCGCGCTGAACCGGCTCCGCTCGCCGGCGGGAGGCGCGGCGTGATCGCCCGCGTCGTCGCCGTGGCGCTGCTCCTCGCCGGCCTCGTCTGGTGGGAGCACGCGCTCAGCACCGGCGCCCGCGACGAGCGCGACGAGCGCACGAAGGACATCGGCCGCCTCCTCGCCGAGGAGGAGCTCAGGGAGATGCCGATCGCCGCGGTGCGCCTGGAGTGGGGCGACGGCAGCAAGGTCCTGTACGCGCGCGGGGCCGGGGCGTGGCGCTGCGTCCTCGCGGGCTTCACGGCGCCGGTGGACATGGCGGCGCTCAACTCCCTCTTGGACAAGATCACGCGGGCCGAGGGCCGCATGCAGAGCGACGACCCGGCGCAGGCCGCGAACTACGGCATCTCGACGCGGGACACCATCCGCGTCTCGTTCTGCGGCAAGGACGCGCTCTCCGATCCGACCGGCGACGTCCTGTGGTCGGTCGACGTCGGCAAGCCGCTCCCCGACGGCGAGGGATGCTTCGTCCGCACGCAGAGCTCGTCGGAGGTGTGGGCCATCGACACCAACCCGCACGCAGAGCTCGGCAACCGCCCGATCCCCCACCTGCCGCCGCTGATCGACGCGACCGTCGTCTCGAAGGACTGGATGCAGGCGGCGCGCGGCTTCGACCGCGTGTTCGTCGACCGCGCGGACGGAACGAGCCTCGAGATCCGCCGGCGCCCGAAGGAAGTCTCCGAGGAGGAGATGCGCCGCGGCGTGCTCCCCTACGAGTTTGTCCTCGACCCGGACTCCGCCGATCCGGTCGTCGCCGACAGCGGGCTCGCCGTCGGGTATCTCGTGTTCCTTCAGAAGGTGACCTTCAAGAACCTCCTGGACCCGCGGACGGCGGGCCAGCTCGGCGTCGATCGATGGGACGCGCGCGTGACCCTCGCACCTTCGAGCCAACCCGGCGTGGAGGCGATCCCGCCGCTCGAGCTGCGGATCCTGAAGCCGCTCCCCGGGGGCGGTGTCCCGGTGGTCAACCCCTACACGAACTCGCTCCTCGAGGTGGATCCGACCACGATCGAGCTCTTCCTGCCGACCCGGGAGGGGCTCCTGAACCCCGCCGGCGGGAACCCCTACGAGGCCTGGCTGCAACCGCACTGACGGTCTAGACTTAGAGCTAGTCGCGAGGTCTCCCCGCAACCCCGTCAAGGAGGATGCGCATGCCGAGTCGACTTCCCAAGGCTCTCTCGTTCTGGATCGCGCTGGCCGCGCCGGCGGGCGCGCAGATCGTCATCGGCGGACCGGACGCGAGCCTGACGCCCGCCAGCGGGAGCTGGTCGTGGGACGGGGGACCCAACGTCGCGGACTTCCGCAGCGCGCTCGAGAACCCGATCCACTTCGGCCCGGCCGGCACGGTGCCGGAGACGATCGAGACGCGCGACCTCGCGACGATCACGGCCGCCACGCTCGACGACCTCGACGTCTTCGTCGCGACCTGGTGGTCGGACAACGACACGACGGCGGCCCAGGCCACCGCGGTCGCCGACTGGTTCAAGAACGGCGGGAACCTCCTCCTCTACCAGGACTCCTCCTCTTACGACGACATCGCCGACGCCCTGGGCATCCCGACCGCGGGGTCGTCCGACGGCTCGCCCTCGAACGGCGGCGCGCCGCTCTGCGACGGCCCCTTCGGCCTGGCGAGCGACGTCGACCAGTTCTTCTCGACCGGCTACCTCAACGCCTCCGACGTCGCGGCCCACAACGGGACCGTCGGGACGACCAACCTGTCCGGGGAGGTGACCTCCGCCTGGTGGGGCCGCGGCGACTACTCGCCCGGCGCCGGCGCGATGGTGATCTGCGCGGACGTCGACATGGTCTCTTACGCCGGCACGGACTACGTCCTGATGAACGACCAGTCGCGCTTCGCCCTGAACGGCGTCGCGGCGGTGCTCTTCGAGACCGGGACCAGCGGGAGCTACGGCTGCGGCGTCAACCCGATGGGCAGCATCCAGCTCCTGAGCGAGAACCCGACGATCGGCGAGCAGATCACCTTCGGGCTGGACAACCCGCTCGGAACGCAGCTCCCCGGCGCGATGCCGCTCGTCGCGATGTCCGGCTACCCGGATCCGCAGTTTCCCTGCGGGACGGTGATCCCGGGGCTCGGCATGGCGAGCTTCGGCGCGGACGGCGAGCTCCTGATCGGGCTGGGTCCGGGCAACCCCTTCGGAATCGTGGCGGGCCAGTCCTGGCAGGGCCCCGGCATGCCCGCGCCGGTCAACCTCAACGTGCCGGCCGATCCGTCGCTCGTCGGGCAGACGATCTATGCCCAGGGGCTGCTCTGGGACGCCTTCGCGACGATCTACAACAAGTTCGGGCTGACCGAGGCGCTCGAGCTGACGATCGGCGAGTAATCGGGCGGAACCCCGGCGGCGCGAAGCGGTTCAGGGTCGCGAAGGCCCGCTGGGGCCCCATCGCAACCACTCGGAGAGAACCGGCATGAAGATACCCGTGATCAGCGCACTGCTCCTGACGATCGGCGCCTGGGCCGCTCCGGCCTCCGCGCAGGAAAGGGAGGGCGTCGCGTGCGTCCGCCACAAGTCAGAGGCGCAGCTTCAAGACCGAGACGAGCGCAAGGCGCAGCGCAAGGAGGCGCGGGAACGGCGCAAGGCCGAGCGCGGCGAGCTCAAGGAGGAGCGGAAAGAGGCGCTCGAGGACCGCAAACGCGAACGCGGAAAGCTCCGCGACAAGCGCGACAAGGATCGCGACAAGGCCAAGGTCAAGCGCGACAAAGAACGGGAGAAGCTCAAGAAGAAGCGCGGCAAGAAGCGCGACGAGGTCCAGCGCAAGCGCGGCAAGCAGGGCCAGAAGGGGAAGCGCGTCCAGCGGCGCGGGCGGTTCGTCTAACCGCCCGCGGGCCAGGGCTCGAGCGCGGCGAGTTCCGGATCGGCGCGCAGCGCCTCGCCCAGCGGCCAGCCCCAGTGCAGAAAGTGCGGGCGTAGGTCCCTCCCCACCGCGCGCGAGAACCGCAGGACCCACGCGTCGACCTTCGCCGCGTCGTCGCGGATCGGCTCGTCGTGGCCGCGCAGCACCTCGCGGAAGGGCTCCCAGCCGAACTCGTACTGGAGCTCGGCGTAGGTCATGAGCGCGACGCCAGGCTTCCGCTTCCAGGTCTCGAAGTCGGCGCCGGTCGCGAGGTACTCCTCCGCCGCCTTCCGGTGCCCGACGAGCCAGGGGTGCTCCCACGGCTCGATGCCGCAGACCTCGTGCATCGAGTAGAGCGAGAACAGATTGCACGTCACCTCGCCGGTGCCGGCGAAGGTCCACGACGGCTCCTGCAGGTTGTGGCCGAGCTCGTGGAAGTGGCCCCAGCTCCCCTCCTTCGCGAGCAGCTCGAGGTTCAGCGTGCGGCCGTCCGGCTCCGCGACGTCGAGGTGCGTCATGATCGGGTAGCCGGCGTGCATGTAGCCGGCGCTTATCTGCACGTCGGCGACGAAGCGCTCCTTGCGCGCCGGCAGCGGCTCGCCGGAGAGCTCGTGGTGGCTGACGAGCACCGCGTCCCAGAACTCGAGCAGCGCGCCGGGGTCCTCGAGCGCGCGCACGGACTCCGACGGGACCGAGAGCACGACGTGGCGTCCCTCGAGCTCCGCCCAGGGACCGGCCGCGAGCCGCCGCTCGCTCCAGTCGGACTCGACGCCGAGCCTGTGGAACGGCGCACGCACCGCTCCGCCGACTTGGACCTCGAGCGGCACCCCCGCCTTCGGCGCGACGAGATAGACCGGCCCGCCGAACGGCGTCGCGACGCGCGTGATCCCGTCCGCGAGGGCGGCCTCGTAAGTCACGTCCGGCCAGCGCTTCCAGCGGTCCTTGCGCCAGAGCCTGTCCCTGTGGCAGCCGACGCGCACGCGCCAACCGTTGGCCGCTTCGGTGGAGAGCTCGAGCACCTCGCCCGGCGCGAGGTAGAGCCCGGTGGACTGCCAGCCGCGGCTCGCCGCGTCGAACGCGAACGACTCCGTGACCCGCTCGGCGCCCGCGGGCACGGCGCCGGGGAACTCGTCGACGCCCGCGAAGGGCTCCACCTTCTCCGGAGCGAGGTCCCGCCACGCGCGGGAGGCGGCCGAGACCACGAGGCGCGTGCGCGCGTCGTCGCGCTCCAGCGGCCTCGACGGGCGCGGCGAGCGCTCGGCGTCGAGGGGGCCCAAGCTCTCCTCGATGCGCGCGCGAAACGCCGGGCCCGAGGAGCGGAGCGCGTGCTCGAGCAGATAGAGGCGCGACGGCGCGTCGCCGTCCTCCTCCGCCATCGCGCGCAGGGCGTCCCCGGCGTGGACGAGCTCGGCCCGGTTCGCGGCGACCGCGTAACCACCCTCGCCGGAGTTCGGACTCGTCCCCGGCGCGAAGGCCAGCCCCGCCGAACGGAGCACCTCGTTCTGCGGGAGATCGTCCAGCGTGAGGCCGCGGTCGGAATGAACCTGCTCCCACCCCCAGGGACAGACCGCGCACAAGAGGCCGGCGCCGAAGCTGACGTAGAGCCGCAGGTCGTCCGGCCGGTCGCACTCGCCGTCCTGGAGCCAGATCACGACGTCCACGACGGTGGACGGCGGCGCCTGCAGCGAGTTCAGGACGGTGTGCCCCTCCGCCGCGAGCTCTTCGACGACGCCGCGGGGCGCGCGTCCGAGGATGCCGATCTCGAGCGGGCCTTCGCGCTCGCCGAGCCACGCCAGGGCGTTGCGCAGGAGCCGTCCGTTTGCATCGGACGTCCACGCGTCCTCGCCCAAATAGGCCCCGTGGGCCAGCGCGATCACGCGGCCGTCGCCGTAGCGCGACGCGGCCATGACCGCGTGCGGCTCGTCGCCGCCGCCCGCGATGACGGTGAAGGCCTGACCGCCGTACACCGCGATCGTCCCGGGGTGCCCGCGGCGCTCGAGCACCTCGACGCCCGCGAGCAGGGCGGCGCGGTCGTCGTCGTGCTGCGCGAGAAGCGCGAGAGCCAGGGCGCCGATCAGCATCATCAGAGCGTACCCTCTCCCCCATGACCCGCCTGTCCCTGCTGCTCCTCGCGTTGCTCCCGGGTTGCCGCGTCGCCCCCGACAAGGACGGCGCCGCGCCGCCGCGACCGCCGAACCTGATCTTCGTGATGGCCGACGACCTCGGCTACGGGGACCTCGGCTGCTACGGGCAGAAGCTGGTCAAGACGCCGCGCCTCGACCGGATGGCGGCCGAGGGGATGCGGTTCACGCAGTTCTACGCCGGGTCGACGGTGTGCGCGCCGTCGCGCTGCGTGCTGATGACCGGACTCGACACCGGGCGCTGCTTCATCCGCGGGAACGGGAAGGACAACCTGCCGCCGGAGACCGTCACCGTCGCCGAGGTCCTGAAGGAGGCGGGGTACGCCACCGGGCTCGTCGGCAAGTGGGGCCTCGGACACGAGGGCTCCGACGGCGTGCCGACGCGCCAGGGCTTCGACTCGTTCTTCGGGTACCTCGACCAGATGCACGCCCACAACTACTACCCGACGTTTCTCGTGCGCGACGAGACGCGCGTCCCGCTCCGCAACGTCGTTCCGAAGGAGGGCAAGCACGGCCAGGGGGTCGCGAGCGAGAAGGTGGACTACAGCCACGACCTCCTCACCGACGAGGCGATCGAGTTCGTGCTGCGCCACCGGGCCGAGCCCTTCTTCCTCTACCTCGCCTACACCATCCCCCACGCGAACAACGAGGCGCGGAAGGAGGGCATGGAGGTGCCCGATCTCGGACCCTACGCGAACGAGGTCTGGCCCGACGCGGAGAAGGGCTTCGCGGCGATGGTGTCGCGCCTCGACCGCGACGTCGGGCGGCTGCTCGACCTGATCGCCGAGCTCGGGCTCGACGAGCACACGATCGTGTGCTTCACCTCGGACAACGGCCCGCACAGGGAGGGCGGTCGCGATGCGGAGTTCTTCGACTCGAACGGGCCGCTCAACGGCATCAAGCGCGCGCTCACCGACGGCGGCATCCGCGTGCCGATGGTCGTGCGCGCGCCCGGTCGCGTCGCGCCGGGTTCGACGAGCGCGCACATGGCCGGTTTTCACGACGTGCTGCCGACGTTCGCGGAGCTCGCCGGCGCGACGGCCCCCGCGGGGCTGGACGGGATCTCCTTCGCGCCGGAGCTGCGCGGCGAGGAGCAGCTTGCGCACGACGAGCTCTACTGGGCCTTCTTCGAGCGCGGCGGCGCGCGGGCGCTGCGCGCCGGGCGCTGGAAGCTCGTCGAGCAGCCGTACGGCTCGGCGCCGCGGCTCTACGACGTCGAAGCGGACGTCGGCGAGGAGAACGACCTCGCCGCCGCGAATCCGGAGCTCGTCGCCGAGCTGCGCGCGCGCATGGAGGGGCGCCACGAGCCGTCGGAGCGCTGGCGGTTCCCGGCGAAGGACGGGTAGGCTTGAAACGATGATCCGCCGACGCGCTCTCCTCGCGGGCGGTCTGGCCCTCGCCGCCTGCGGCAGCGAGCCGGACGCGCCGCCGCGCGAGGTCTTCACCGCGCTCCACGAGCGCGCGCCCGACGACGTGTTCGAGGAGCACGCGCGGCTCTCTCCCGCCGCCGACGACCCCTGGGGCGAGCTGGGATGGACCGGCTGGAGCGCCGCTGCGGCGGAGGACGGCCGGCGGTTCGCCTGGTGCAACCAGCTCGGCGCGAAGCTCCTCCTGCCCGCCCTCGGGCCGGGCGACCGGACGCTCGAGCTGGAGGCGTGGACCGGCGGCACGCCGCTGCCGGCGGTCGTCTCGCTCAACGGCGTCGAGGTCGGGCGGATCGAGCTGGCGACGAAGCCGACTCTCCATCGCATCGAAACGCCCGGCGTGCTCTGGAAGCGCGGGCGGAACGCGCTCACGATCGACGCGGAGGAGCTGCGGCCGATCGTCGACGACCTGTTCGGCAGCGTCGCGCTCGCCGGCGTCGCGTACGGCGTCGACCGGCGCCCCACCGTCGTGCCGCCGCGGCCGCCGCGGCTTCCGGCCGGCACGGGCGTCCGCTACTCGCTGCGTCCGCCGCCCGACACGGTCCTGCGGGTGGACGGCACTGCCGACGGCAAGGGCGCCCTCGAGGTCGTCTTCTCGCGCGCGGGCGACGAGGATCCCCCGCTGCGCGTCTTCGCCGAGGACGGCCGGCTCGCGGCGGAGCTTCCCGTACCGGCCAAAGGCGAAGGCCTCCTGCGGGTGGAGGCCCGCTGGGCCGGCGACGCGGGATCGAGCGCCGAGGTCGCGCTCCACCTCGCCGCGCCGTCACCGCCCACGCGCCCGCCGATCGTCTTCGTCAGCATCGACACGCTGGCGGCGCGCCACATGTCCGGCTACGGCTACCCGCGCGAAACGACGCCGAACGTCGACGCCTTCGCCGCCGACGCGATCCGCTTCGAGCGCTGCGCGACCAACGCGCCGTGGACGCTGCCGAGCTACATGTCGCTGATGACCGGGCTCTTCCCGTTCAGCTCGCGCATGGACCTCGGCGACGGCGGCGAGGGATCGCCGTACCTCTACCGGCTGGCCGCGAGCCGCTGGACGCTCGCGGAGGACCTGCGGGCGCGGGGCTACCGGACCGCGGGGTTCGTCGACACTCTCCTTCTGGCGGAGAAGTTCGGGCTGGGGCAGGGATTCGAGCTCTACGACACGGAGGCCGCGGTGATCCCCCTGGAGGATCCGGCCGGCGGCATCCGCCACGTCGTCCCGCGGGCGCTCGCTTGGCTCGACGGGCTCGAACCGGACGAGCCGTTCTTCCTGTTCCTGCACGCCTACGACGTGCACGGCCCCTATCTGCCCGACGAGCCCTGGCACGGGAAGTTCCGCGACGACGAGCTCGCGCAGCGCGACCGCGACGTCTTCGCCGGCGCGCTCACGCACACGTTCGGCCAGATCCCGGACTACATAGCGCGCGGCGTCGTGCCCGAGGGCGACCTGCCGGACACCCTGCGCTCCGCCCCGATCGTGTCCGCCTACGACGAGGAGATCCTCGCGCTCGACGACGCGCTCGGCGAGCTCTTCGACGGCCTGCGCGAGCGCGGGCTCTACGACGAGGCCGTCGTCGTGCTGACGGCGGACCACGGCGAGGCGACCGACGAGCACGACTACTTCGGGCACGGGCTCCTCTACGAGGAGGTGGTGCACATCCCGCTCATCGTGCGCCTGCCCGGCGGCGAGGGCTCCGGGCGGACGATCCCGGACTCGGTGCAGACCGTGGACTTGTACCCGACGCTGCTCGAGCTGACCGGGCTTCCAGGCCGGCCCGAGCTCTTGCACGGGCGTTCGATCGCGCCGTTGCTGCGCGGCGAGTCGTTGCCGCCGGTGCCGACGTTCTGCGAGGGCGGGATCATGCGGATGGCCTCGATCGAGCACGAGGGCTGGAAGCTGATCGAGATCGAGCCGGCGGTGGAGGCGCTTCCGGGGACGATGCTGTCGAACCCGCACCTGCCCGACGGGTGGATCGAGGAGAAGGCACCGCAGGTGAAAGAGCGGCCGATGACGGTCGGGTTGATGGAGGAGCTCTTCCGGGCGCACGGGGCGGGATTCCTGGAGGAGCTTCGGGGGGCGCTCGAGGGGCGGGTGCGGGAGTTGTACTACCTCCCGGACGATCCGAGGGAGGAGCGGGATCTGTCCGCCGAGCGGCCGGAGAAGGTCGCGGAGCTCGCGGCGCTCCTGAACCAAGCCAAGGCGAAGCGGACGGCCGCACGAGGGACGGCGGATGAAGGGCGGGTGACGTTGACGGAAGACGACCTGCAGGAGTTGGCGAAGCTCGGCTACGTGGACGGGGATTGAGGGGCGTCCGGCGTTGCGTGAGGTTTGCCGGGAGTGAGAGGTTCGGCGAGGGGATCGAAGAAGAAGAGGCTTTGACGACGCGGGTTGGCCGGGAGGGGGCTGAGGAGGTTTCGGCCGCGTCCGGCGGTTTGCCGTTCTGAGAAGCAACGGCCGGGCTTTAAACGGTCTGCCGGACTCGAGGGCGTCTTCCCTGTACTGACTGAAGTAGGCCGCTTCGCTTCTGGAGTGCGAGCGTAGGGCACTTCCGAGCCCTCGCCCCTGATTTCTGCGAGGTTTTTCCTTGAGCCATCCAAGATTACTGCCCATAATTGCTTCTATGAAGCGAGGGCGGCAACTCAACTTCTCCAGCATCTGGCGCAAGAAGCCGAGCGAGAAGAGACGCGGGCGACCGCCGAAGGAGAACTCCGGCGTTTCGCACAAGCGGCGGGCGGCGTTGGCGTCGAAGTATCCGGTGCACGTCACGCTTAAGACGCGGAGTGATCTTCCGCGCCTGCGGGCGATCGATTCCTACAACGCGATCTGTGAGGCCTTCGACAAGGGCAAGGAGCGCGCGGGGAGGCTGGCCAAGGGCCACTTCCGGCTCGTCCACTTCTCGGTCCAGAACGACCACCTGCATCTGATCGTGGAGGCAACGGACCGCTTGGCGCTGTCGCGAGGCATCCAGGGGCTCTCCATCCGC
>JANQEJ010000059.1 GCA_028278425.1 Planctomycetota bacterium
GAGGATGTCCCACTCCGCTCGCTCACGCTCGCTCCGCGGGACGTCACCCCGGAAGAGCCGATAGACCGCCGCCTGCGGCGGCTGACGGACATGCTCGCCTTCGGCTCGCGGTCCTCACGCGTCAAAGCGGCCCGAGGACGGGCCACTTTTCCGCGGGCTCGCGCCTGCGCGCTCGCGGGGCGGCGCTGAGGGGAGCATCGACGCCGGCAAGCAGTCCCGCACCTCCGTCCCGAACGGAGTCGAGCGCCGCCCCTTCCGCATGAACGACCGCGGCGAGACTGCCGCCGACCGCACAGCAGCGATACGGCGAAACCGTCACCCCGCCTACAACTCGAAGTCGACCGTCCCCTCCTCGCCCGCCTTCACGACGAACTCGGCCGACTTCGTTCGCCTCGCCGACGGCGGGCCGAAAACCACGCGTGCCGTCAGGCGATACTTCGCCGGCGGCAGGAGCGGCGACGCCCAACGGCCTTCCTCGTCCGCTTCCACCTGGATCGGCCCGCGGAGGGAGCCCTCCGCGATCAGCAGAACGACCGCGCCGCGCACCGGCTTGGCGTTCTGGTCCGTGACCGTGCCGGTCAGCCTGCCGCCCGGGCGGAGCTCGATCGGGCCCATCTCGGTCGTGCGGCCCTCGCGCACGGTCGTCGGGCCCTCGACCGTCGAGAGCAGGTCGTCCGGACGGATGAGACACCAATACTGCCCCTCGGCGAGGTGGTCGAAGAGGACGAGGCCTTCGCCGTCGGTGACGCCCTTGGCGAGGGGTTGGACCGGGGAGAGCGGGAGCGGGGTCTTGTGGGTGCGGAACTCCTCTCCCGGCGGCGGAGGCGAGGCGTAAAGCGCCACCCTGGTCCCGGCTTTCGGCTTCTTCTTCGCGTGGACCTTGACCGAGAGGCGCCCGCCGGAGCGCAGCTCGACTCCGACGTTGTCGGCGTTTCCGCTCAGCGTCAGACGGACCGAATCGGACCGGCTGAGGGCGAACCCCGGGGCGCTCGCCTGCACCGAGTAGACGCCGGGGCGCAGGTCGCAGATCGTGTAGCTTCCGTCCTCCGCGACCGGCGTGGGAGAGTAGCGTCCGCTGTCGACGAACCCGCCGCGGGCGTTGGCGCTCAGCGGCAGGACCGTCGTGCCCGCGGGGACCGCGCCCTTGCCGGGGAGCGTGACGCGGCCGGAGATGCACGGCCACGGATCCAGCGTGACGTCGATCGGCTCGGCGCCCGGGCGCGCGTTGGGCCGGATGGCCGGCCGGTAGCCCGGGGCGCTCACGCGGAGCTCCCAGTCGGTGGAGCCCAGGCCGTTCAGGAGGCAGACGCCGGCCTCGTCCGCGACGCCTTCGATCTCGGGGGAGCGCGGGTCGCTCGGTCGGATCATGACCTTCGCTCCGGGCACGGCGGCGCCGTCCGGATCGCGAACGCGCACCGTCATCGCGAGCTCGGCGACGAGCTCGAGCGTGATGCGGTTCGTGGGGGAGCTGTGCTGGAAGTCCATCGACCGCGAGCCGAAGCCTTCGGCGAAGGCCTCGACGCGGGCCATGCCGCGCGGCGCCTCCGGGAACCGGAAGGACCCTTGGGCATCGGTCGTGGCGGTTTGGACGTAGCGGTTGAAACCGCCGCCCGGACCGCCGGCGCGGAGCTGCACGCGCGCGCCGGCGAGCGCGTTGCCGCTGGGCGACACGACGCGGCCCGCGAGCATCATGCCCGGGGTGAGGCGCAGGTTGCCGAGGTAGCTCTTCTCGCCGTTTCGCACGCGGTGCGGGCCGGTCTCGAGCGGCGTGTAGCCGCGCGCGCGGATCAGGAGCAGCGCGTCCTCGATCGGCCGCGGGACCGCGACCTCGAAGTTGCCGCGGGGGTCGGTGGTCGTCTCGGCGAGGGCGTCGCCGGCGGCGGTCGTGAGGAGCACCTGCGCGCCGGGCACGGGGCCGATCGCCGACAGCACGAGGCCGAGCACGCTCTGGCGCGTTTCCGACGGGGCTCCGAGGCTGACGGGCGTTCCGGCGACGCCGCGCGGCGCGGAGCGCTCGGGAGCGGGGTCCGCGGCGAGCCGGCCCGGGTCCGCCACCGCATCGCGGGCGGGGCCGGGCCGCGCGACGCCGTCGTCCGCCGGACGGGCGACGCCGGTGTGGGCGGGAGCCGTGGATCCGAGGCCGTTGAGAAGCCACCAGCCCGCTGCCGCTCCGGCGACGATCAGCAGCAGGACGAGGGCGACTCCGGATCGGCCCACGCGGTTAGTCGCCGCCGAGGTACAGGTCCTGGGCGTACTCCCGGCCGTCGATCACGGTGATCTCGACCTCCGACTGCTTCATGTCGACGATCACCTGGAACGGGTTGGCCTTGCTCTGGTCCGGCCGCGAGGCGCTGATCTTGTAGTCGCCTGGCGCGACGCTGCGGAGGAGGTAGCGGCCCTCGGAGTTCGTGCGCGTGTCGTAGGCCTTGCCCGTGCCGCTCAGGGAGTGCATCGAGACCTGCGCGCCGACCGCGGGGCTGCCGTCGGGCAGGTAGCAGGTGCCGGCGACCTTCGCCCCGTGATACAGCTTGACGACGCCGAGGTCGGTGTCGCCGCCCTCGTTGATCCGGATGTCGTTCACGAGATACGACGTGTAGTCCGGATGCTGGATCTTGATCTGATAGAGCTCGGGCGTCATCAGGTCGAACTCGAAGCGCCCGTCCTTGTCGGTGCGCGCCGACGCTTCGCTCGTGGTGCGGGACGTGAGCCCCTTGAAGATGTTCGTGAACGGGCTGTCGATGTAGTTGTTGTCCTCCGTCGAGACCAGCGCGCCGACGAGCGGCTTGTTGGTGTAGCCGTCGAGCACGATGCCGTGGATCTTTCCGCCGCGGCTGATCTGCACCAGGATGTCGGGCACCGTGATGCCCTGACCGACCGTGAAGCGCTCCGAGCGCGTCGCCGCGTAGTCCTTGGCGACCGCCTCGACCACGTAATGGCCCTGGTTCAGCCCCTTGAGGTAGAAGGCGCCGTTCTTCGCGTCGCGGACGTTCTGCTGCGCCGCCACCCGCCCGACGAACGTCGAGTTCAGGTTCACCATGCGCACCTTCACGTTGAAGCTGGAGAGCGGCCGGCCCGACGAGGCGTCGACGACGCGGCCCATGACGCCGCCGAGCTGGACCATTTCGAGCTGGAGGTTGTTGACCCCGGCCTTGACGCGCACCTCGCGCTTGTCGCCCCAGCCATCCGCGCGCGCGACGACGGAGTACTCGGCGTCGGCGAGGCCGCGGATCAGGAAGTTGCCGTCGGCGTCCGAGACCGCCGCGCCGCGCGAGAGCGCCTGGGCGTTGTAGCTGATCGCGTCGATCGTGGCTCCTTCCACGGGCGAGCGGTCCGGCGCGAACACCCGGCCCCCGATCGTCATCTCCGGCTCGAGCTGGAACGTCTTCTCCAGATGGCGCTCGTTGCTCATCTGGATCATGACGTTGTTCTCCTGCACGGTGCCGTAACCCTCGGCCGAGCAGGTCATCACCTTGGAGCCCGGCTCCAGGTGGCGGAACTCGTAGCGCCCGTCGTCCCGGGACGTCGTCGTGCGCCGCGAGGGGCTCGGGCGGTTGGACGGGAGCTGGGCGTTGAGCGGGTCGTCGATCCACACCGTCGCGCCCGCGATCGGCATCTGGCTTCCGTGATCGCGCACGTAGCCGAAGAGGAGCATCCCCTCCTGGAGCCGGATGTCCTCGCGCACGGACCCGTCCTCGGCGATCAGGACCGGGCCGACCTCGGTGCGCTGATAATCGCCGTGCTCGACGACGATCATGTACTCCTTGCCCGGGGGAAGCCCGCGGACGGCGTAGCCGCCGTCCTCCGTCGTCTTCGTGGTCTTGAGGGCCTTCGGCGGCGGGCCCTGCTGGAACATCGCCGCCAGCGCCGACAGGTTGTTCGGCGCGCGCTGGCGGAAGATGGAGATGCGCGCGTCGGCGACCGGCAGGCCCATCGGGTTCGAGACGGTGCCGAAGAGCTCGTTGCTGAAGGCGCCGCTTCCCTCGACCTGTGTTCGTTCCGGCTCGACCGTCTCGACCTCGATGCGGTCGTTCTCCGGCGCCGCGACGACGTCCGCGCTGCGCTGCTCCTCCAACTCGACGGCCGGGCGGACCACCTTGCCGATCGCGGTGTCCTCCCGCTCCGAGCTCCCGGTGATGGAGAAGAAGGCGAAGACGAGCGCGGCGACGGCGACGAGTACGAGAAGCAGGACGGCCAGGGGTCGCATGACGAAGAGTCCTAGGGCCCGGAGGGGGCGAATCGAGACGAGCGGATGAGAATCCTACCGCAGCGGAACGGGAGACGAGAGGTCGAGGGAGACCGGCTGGGACGCCCCTGAGGCCCCTCTCTTCCGCCCCGCGGGGCAAATCCGTACGGAAAACTAGCCCTGGAGGACCTCTTCGGGCGACGGGCCGGGCCAGAGCGACTCGCCGTAGATCTGGCAGCCCAGGAAGTAGGCGAAGAGCAGGAGCGGGAAATCCAGCCGGCGGAAGACGACCAGGCGCGCGTTGCGGTCCACCATGCCCACCTCGATGCGGGCGTTCTCGCCGGTCTTGGGCGCGTACAGGGCCCACCCGCGCCGGAATCCGGGCAGCGGCAGCAGCCGGTACGGCTTCCCGCCGGTGGACACGCTGACCGAGCGTGCCACGAAGCTCCACCGCAGGGAGGAGCCGAGCCACTCGCGGCCGTCGGTCCACATGGAGAACTGGGAGCGCAGGAGGCCCGGGTCGCGGCGGAAGGTGTAGACCTCGCCCTTCTCGGGCCGGAACTCGCCGCCGAGCACGGTGCCCCCGCGGTTGCGGCGGATCGTCAGGACGCCGATCCGGCCCTCGTCGCCGAAGAACTCGTGGCGGGAGTTCCAGCGGCCGCTGACGCGGGTCTCGAAGCTCTGGATGGTCTCGGGCACAGGCGGGGGGAGTCTAGCAAGCCTACCCCAGGGCGCCGCGGCCGGCCTTCCGTACACTGAGCGGCCGGAGGACCGGGATGGGGAGGATTCAGCCGATCGGAGACGTGGCGCGGGACGCGGGGTTGCCGCCGGAGGCGGTCTTCGCGCACGGGACGACCAAGGCCAAGGTGGACCACCGCCTCGGCGCGGCGGCGCGGGGGACCGGCGCGCGGACGGTCCTCGTCACCGCGATCACGCCGACCCCCGCCGGCGAGGGCAAGACGGTCACGACGATCGGGCTCTCGATGGCGCTCAACCGGCTCGGCAAGCGCGCCGTCTGCACGCTTCGCCAGCCCTCGATGGGCCCGGTGTTCGGCGTCAAGGGCGGCGGCGCCGGGGGCGGGAAGAGCCTCGTCGTGCCGATGGAGGAGCTCAACCTGCACCTGACCGGCGACTTCCACGCGATCGGCGCGGCGAACAATCTGCTCGCGGCGGCGGTCGACACGTCGATCCTGCTCGACAACCCGCTCGCGATCGACCCGGAGAAGGTGACCTGGCGGCGGGTCCTCGACGTCAACGACCGGGCGCTGCGCGAGATCCGCGTCGGGCTCGGCGGGCCGAAGAACGGCATCCCGCGCGATTCGGGCTTCGACATCACGCCCGCCTCCGAGGTGATGAGCGTCGTCGGCCTGGCCGCCGACCGCGGCGACCTGCGCGAGCGACTCGGGCGCGTCGTGATCGGCGAGGACTTCCACGGCCATCCGGTGACCGCCGAGCGGCTCGGCGTCGCCGGCGCGATGGCGGCGATCCTGCGCGACACGCTCGATCCGACGCTGATGCAGACCTGCGAGGGGACGCCCGCGCTGGTCCACACCGGGCCGTTCGCGAACATCTCGTACGGCAACTGTTCGGTCCTCGCCGATCGCGTCGCCGCGAACTTCGCCGAGTACGTCGTGACCGAGGCGGGCTTCGGCGCGGACATGGGCGCGGAGAAGTACCTGAACATCAAGTGCCGCGTCTCGGGGATGCGGCCCGACGCGGCGGTCGTCGTGGCGACGGTGCGCGCGCTGAAGACGCACTCGGGGCACTTCCCGCTGAAGACGGCGGCCCCGCTGCCGCCGGAGCTCTTCGAGGAGAACCTGGAGGCGCTCGAGGAGGGCTGCTGCAACCTCGAGGCGCAGCTCGCGACGCTGGCGCGGCACGGCGTCCCGGCGGTGGTGGCGGTCAACCGCTTCCCGACGGACACCGAACGCGAGCTCGAGCTGATCTGCGCCAAGGCCCGCGAGTTCGGAGCGGCCGGCGTGGCGGTCAGCGAGGTCTTCGAGCGCGGCGGCGAGGGCGGCGTAGCGCTCGCGGGCGAGGTCGCCCGGGTCGCCGAGTCCGGCGCGGCGGACTTCCGCTTCCTCTACGAGGACGACGACTCGCTGCAGGAGAAGCTCTGGAAGCTCGCGACGCAGGTTTACGGGGCGGGGTCGGTCCAGCTCACCCCCCGGGCGACCGAGCAGGTGCGGCGGCTGGAGGCCGCCGGCTTCGACAAGCTGCCGCTCTGCGTGGCGAAGACCCAGTACAGCCTGTCCCACGATCCGAGCTTCAAGGGGCGTCCGTCCGGCTTCGTGTTCCCGATCCGGGAGATCCGGCTTTACGCGGGGGCGGGGTTCCTGGTGCCGCTGGCGGGGAACATCATGACGATGCCCGGGCTGGGCCGAAAACCGGCCTACCGGCAGATCGACGTGGATGGAGAAGGCGTGATCCAAGGACTATTCTGAGAAAACCCTGACCGACCTTCCGACAGGCGCGTAGGTCGGCCTCCGAGGTATCGAACCATGTTCTTCTTCCATCCACTCTGGCTCGTCATCGTCGGTCCCGCGTTGCTCTTCGCGCTCTGGGCGACCGCCCGCGTGAAGATCAACTTCAACAAGTACGCGAAGGTCGGCGTGCGCAGCGGCATGACCGGTGCCGAGGCGGCCGCCGCGGTCGTGCGTGCGGGCGGCGGCCCGGACGTCACCATCGAGGAGTACCCGGGATTCCTCTCGGACCACTACGACCCGCGTTCGAAGACGCTGCGGCTTTCCCCGGACGTCTACCGCGGACGCTCGATCTCCGCGATCGCCGTGGCCGCCCACGAGGCCGGGCACTCGATCCAGGACGCGAAGAACTACGCGATGCTCGGGATCCGCTCGAGCCTCGTGCCCGTCGTGATGATCGGATCGAACGCGTGGATGTGGATCTTCCTCGCGGGAGTGTTCTTCGCCGGCAGCGGGCTCGGCTGGCTGCAGGACGTCGGCATCATCCTGTTCGCGGGAACCGTGCTGTTCCAACTCGTCACGCTGCCCGTCGAGTTCGACGCGAGCCGCCGCGCGAAGGCGGTGCTCGCGACCACCGGAATCGTCTCGACTCAGGAGGAGGCGAAGGGCGTCGAAAAGGTGCTCGGCGCCGCGGCGATGACGTACGTCGCCGGGCTGATCACCGCGGTCGCGACGCTCATCTATCTGCTGATGATCCGCCGCGACTGATCGGGTACGCTCGCGCTCCATGAGCGCGATCCGATTCGACTACACGAACGTCCTGGCGGACGCGGTCGGGCCCGCGCACGGTCTCACGGACGAGGAGCTGGCGTCGTTCGCCGAGCCCTCCGCGCGCGCGCTCGACGCGGTTCTCGGCCGGCGCGCGACCGACTTGCGCTGGCTGGACCTGCCGTACCAGGACGACGTGGCGCTTCACGTCGCGGACTACGCGGCGTCGGTTCGCGGCCGGTTCCGGAACGTCGTCGTCCTCGGCATCGGCGGCTCGGCGCTCGGAAACAAGGCGCTCCAGACCGCGCTCAACAGCCCCTACCACAACATCGAGCCGCCCGCCGGGCTCCCGCGGCTCTTCGTGCTGGACAACGTCGACCCGGACCTCGTGGGGGAGTTTCTCGACCGCTTCGACCCGGCCGAATCGGTCTTCAACGTGATCTCGGAGTCCGGCGGGACGGCGGAGACGATGGGCCAGTTCCTGCTCTTCCGCCAGAAGCTGATCGACCGGCTCGGCGTCGAGGGCCACCGCGAGCACGTCGTCGTGACGACCGACGCGGAGCACGGCGCGCTGCGCGAAATCGTCGGGAGGGAGGGGTACGAGGCCTTCGTGCTTCCCGACGGCGTCGGCGGACGCTTCGGCGCGCTTTCGCCGGCCGGCCTCCTGTCGTCCGCGCTCGTCGGCATCGACGTGCAGGGCCTCCTCAAGGGCGCCGCCGACATGGACCAGCGCTGCCGCGCGCGCGAGCTCGACGCGAACCCCGCGCTGACCCACGCCGCGGTGCAGTACCTGCTGCACGCGCGGAAGGGGAAGCCGATGGCGGTGACCTTCTCCTACAGCCACCGGCTGAAGGACATGGCCGACTGGTACGCGCAACTTCTCGGGGAGTCGCTCGGCAAGCGCAAGAGCCGCTCCGGCGAGGACGTCTTCGCCGGGCCGACGCCGGTGAGCGCCCTCGGCGTCACCGACCAGCGAAGCCAGGTGCAGCTCTACGTCGAGGGCCCCTTCGACAAGTGGTTCACGCTCCTGGCCGTGGACGAGCCCGATCACGCGGTCGAGCTACCGCACGCCTACGACGACCTCGAGGGCGCCGCCTACCTCGGCGGCCGGACCCTCAAGGAGCTCTTCCAGGCCGAACGGGACGGCACGCGCGTCGCGCTGACCGAGGCGGGCCGTCCCAACGCGACGCTCGCGCTGGAGAAGGTCGACGCCCACGCGATCGGGCAGATGATCTACGTGCTGGAGCTCTCGGTCGCGCTGATGGGCGAGCACTACGACGTAAACGCCTTCGACCAGCCCGGGGTCGAGGCGGGGAAGGTCGCCGCGTACGCGCTGATGGGCCGCGCGGGTTACGAGGAGCGCCGGGCGGAGATCGAACGCTCCGCGCCGCCGGCGCGGCGGGTGGTGTGACCGCCGCATCCGAACGGCCCGAACGGCCCGAGCGGTCCGAAGGGGCGCCGAAGAAGAAGGGCCTGCTCGCCCGCTGGGTCGAGCGCCGCGCGCAGCGAGCGATCCAGGGCGCGGTCTCCTCGAGCGCCGAACAGATCCAGGAGCGCGCGAAGCACGTCGTCGGGAAGCTCTACGAGGACAAGGCGGACGACCTCGAGGAACGCGCCGTCCGCGCGATGCGCCGCGCGATCGCCGAGGAGTCGGAGCGCATCCGCTCGGTGATCGAGCACTCGGTCGAGGTGAAGAAGCGCGAGGTGCGGCTCTCGCTCCTCGTTCTCGTCGGCGCCGCGGTCGTGTACCTGCTCCTTTACTGGTTCACGCAGGGGGGCGAGGGCGGGTGATCGATCCCTACGACTTCGTCCGCCTGGTCACGTTCGCGCTCGCGAGCGTCTGGACGATCCGCGGCGCGGTACGCACCTACCGTTTCATCCGCCGCTGGGAAGCGCGCCTCGACGCCTGGGGGCTCCCCAAGGAGTGGCTGCGCCGCGCCGCGCTGAAGGGCGTGGCCCGGACCACCGTCCTCGACCCGGTCAACCTGGCGCTGATCCTCGCCCTGTTCGGGGTCTGGACGTTCCGCGCGACGCTCTGAGCGACTACTGAAGGAAGCGGTTGCACTCCGCGGCGAGGTTCTCGAGCGCCTCCGATTCCGACGCGAGGATCTCGCGGTCCTCGGTGATCAGCCGCCAGCCGCGGTCGTAGACCTCGACCTCGAACGGATAGTCCGAGAGCGGCACGCGGATGATCCCGTCGGGCACCCACATGCCGACCTCGTTCCAGCCGGACATCACGCGCCTGCGCTCGGGGTCGGGCGCGAAGAGGTTGCCGCCCACGGTCCAGCGGTCGCGCGCGGTCGGGTCGGCGCCGATCAGCTCCAGGAGCGTCGCCGGCAGGTCGAGGTGCGAAGTGGGACGGGACTCCAGACCGGGCTCGATGCCCGGGCCGCGCATCAGAAGCGGCACGTGCACCTGGGGCGCGGTGTAGGCGCTGGTGTGGCCGAAGAAGCCGTGCTCGCGGAACTCCTCGCCGTGGTCGCCGGTCACGACGACGACGGTGTCGTCGGAGAGCCCGGTCTCGTCGAGCGCTTCGAGCACGCGCCCGACGCACTCGTCCGCGTGGTAGACGGCGTTGCGGTAGCGGTTGTAGACGCGCCACAGGGTCTCCGGATCCGGCCCCTCGTTGGCGGTCATCTTGAGGTAGTCGAGCTCCGGCGCGGACGGTGTGAAGGGCGTCTGGTCCGGCGGATGGCTGTACGTCTGGTGCGGCGCGTCGAGCAGCAGGAAGCCGAAGAAGGGCTGCCCGTCGTCGGCGCGCTTGCCGAGCCATTCGATCAGCGCCGCGGAGGACTCCTCGTCGCGCTTCCACGCCTCGCGGCTCGGGAAGTCGTCGTGGACCCTATCCCCGATGCGCGACCAGGCGGTGGAGCGGAGCTCCGGGTAGTTCTGCGAGGCCGTCGAGAAGATGCCGAACTCGTAGCCCTCGTCGAGCAGGGAGTCGACGAGGACCGGCGACGTGCCCTCCTTCAGGATCGGGAACCAGTACGAGCCGTGGAGCCCGTAGATCATCGAGAGCATCCCGTAGCGCGTCGAGTTGCCCCCGCTCAGGTGGTCGCTGAACACGCGCGCGTCCCGCGCGAAGCCATCCATGTACGGCGCCGTGTCCTCGGCGACCATGTCGTGCCTGAGGCAGTCGACGACGAGGAGCAGGAAGTTCGGCCGCGGGCCGTCCGGGTCGATCTCCGGCCGGAGCAGCGGGTAGTTCATCGCCACCCCGTCGATGTCGACCTCCGGCAGCTCGTCGATGTCGACGCCGAGGATCGTCTCCGCCACGTCCTCGAGGGGCAGCGTCGGGTAGAGCGGGAAGAGCCTCGAGAGCGCCTTGACCTGCTGGTCCCGGGAGAGATCCGCCTGCGCGTAGATGGTCTTCTCGACGAACACCGCCGGCATGAGCACGACGATCCAGACGAACGCCGGCCGCAGGTGCCGCCGCGCCGGCCAGGGGTCGCGCTCGTCCTCGACGGCGAAGCGCACGGCTCGCCGCCACAGGAACGTCTGGATCGCGCCGACCCCGAGCAGCCCGAGCGCGATCGCGGTCCACACCTGCCAGCCGAGATGGATCGCGTCCTCGGAGCCGCGGGTGTAGATCAGGTTCAGGACCTGTCCGTTGAAGTGGTAGCGGAAGATGTTGTAGATGCGCGTGTCGGCGAAGAGCAGGACGTGGAACACCGTCCAGAGCGCCGCCTGCGTGCCGCCGAGCAGCCGGGGACGGCTCAGGAAGTGCGCGATGAGCGTGACGAGCCCGCCGGGGATCAACGTCAGGAACACGACCGTCGACACGAGCGCCGGCAGCGCGAAGAACCACGTCTTCGCCTCGTCGGGCACGTGGAAGAGGTAGTTCGTGCCGACGATGCACCCGAGGCCGACGTTGTAGAGCCACAGGCGGCCGGCCGCCTGGCGCCGGACGCCGGAGCTCCTCTTCGCGTGCTCGTAGATTTCGCTGATCTGCGGGCTCATTGGGGGGACGGGCGATGCCTTGAGCCATCATCCTGACCGCTCGATCCGGCCGGCGGAAGCGCGATGCCCGAAACACGGCTTCCACGGCCCTGCGTCATCGGTCCGGCCACCTTTCCGGCCGCCGACGGAAACGTTTTCCCGGCGCCCGCGCGCCCTAGAATTCCCACGTGCACGCCGCGCCGCGCATCCGCATTCCGGTTGGAGTGCTCGGTTCCACGGGCGCCGTCGGGCAGCGCTTTTGCGCGCTCCTGGCGGAGCACCCGTGGTTCGAGGTCGTCTGGGTGGCGGCGTCCGGGCGCTCGGCGGGGAAGGCCTACGGCGAGGCGACGCGCTGGATGCTGCCCGAGCCGATCCCGCCGTCGGTCGCGTCCCTGCGCGTGCGCGACGCCGCTCCGAGCGAGACCGGCGACGCGCGGATCGTCTTCTCGGCGCTCGACGCTTCGGTCGCCGGTGCGATCGAGCACGACTTCGCCGCCGCCGGCGCCCTCGTCGTCTCGAACGCGAAGAGCCACCGCATGGATCCGGACGTCCCGTTGCTCGTGCCGGAGGTGAACCCCGGTCAGCTCGACCTGCTCTCCCGACAGGCGTTCGAGCGCGGCGGGATCGTCACCAACCCGAACTGCTCGACGATCGGGCTCGTGCTCGCGCTCAAGCCGCTGCACGACCTCTTCGGCGTCAAGAGCGCGCGCGCCGTCACGCTGCAGGCCATCTCTGGCGCGGGGCTGCCGGGCGTCGCCGGCGCGGCGATGCTCGACAACGTGATCCCGTTCATCGCCGGCGAGGAGGAGAAGATGGCGGCGGAGACGCGCAAGATCCTCGGCGACGTCACCGTGACCGCGCAGTGCAACCGCGTTCCCGTTCTCGACGGCCACCTGGTCTGCGCGTCGGTCGAGCTCGAGCGCGAGGCGTCCGCGGACGACGTGGTCGCCGCCTGGCGCGACTTCCGCGCGGCGCCGCAGGAGCTGGAGCTGCCCTCCGCGCCCGCGCACCCGACGATCTACCTCGACGAGCCCGACGCGCCGCAGCCGCGGCTCCACCGCGACCTCGAGGGCGGCATGGCCTGCACCATCGGTCGGCTGCAACCCGACCCGCTGGCCGACTGGCGCTTCGTCGCGCTCTCGCACAACACGCTGCGCGGCGCCGCGGGCGGGGCGATCCTGTGCGCGGAGCTCGCCGTCGCGCGCGGGCTCGTCTAGGAGCCTGTCCGAGTAGTCCTCGCTCTGGTGAGACTCGGGATCGGAGCGGGACCGGAGTTGGATCAAGCTCCCCCGACGAGCCGTGCGCTGATCAG
>JANQEJ010000125.1 GCA_028278425.1 Planctomycetota bacterium
TGACCGAGGGCTACCGGCTCTTCGAGCGCTACGGCTGCTACTCGTGCCACAAGGTCGAGTGGTTCCCGACCAAGCGCCGTCCCGGCCCGTCGCTGAAGAAGATCCCGCAGAAGACGTCGCCGGAGTTCATCGCCTCCTGGATCGCCGACCCGAAGGGCTTCCGGCCGTCGACGTGGATGCCGCAGCTCTTCCACCTCGAGAACTACGCCCCGGACGAGACCGTGGTCGTCTCGGAATACGGCGCGGGCCGTGAGATCAAGGGGCAGGAGTGGAACGACAC
Organism: Planctomycetota bacterium; assembly: GCA_028278425.1. Taxonomy (GTDB): domain Bacteria; phylum Planctomycetota; class UBA1135; order UBA1135; genus JANQEJ01. The sequence continues at coordinate 281 of JANQEJ010000125.1, forward strand.
GGCGGTGGCCGCCATCTCGGCCTTCGTGTGGGCGAACGCCGAGAAGGAGCCCGCCGAGCCGATTCCGGTCGCGGGCGACGCGGAGCGGGGACGCGAGGTCTTCCGCCTATCCGGGTGCCTCGCCTGCCACAACATGGCGCCCTACCCCGGCGCCGAGGCCGAGTCTAGCGACCTCGCGCTCCGGAACCGCGACACGAACGAGCACGGACCGAACCTGCGCGGGATCGCGACCAAGGTCACGCCCGAGTGGCTCTTCCACTGGATCAAAGATCCGAGGGCGTACTGGAGCGAGACGCGCATGCCCGAGCTGGGTCTCGACGACCAGGACATCGCGGACGTCGTGGCCTACATGTTCGACGATCCCGAGGGCTACTTCTCGCAGGTCCCCGAGGGCTGGTCCGCCGTCGCTGCGCCGTACGACCGCGAGGTGCTCGAGGAGCAGGCGCGCTGGCAGTTCGGCCTCCTGACGCGGAAGCAGTTGCGTCAGAACTTCGACGGCGTCTGGAAGGACGACCAGGTGCTGCTCGCTGAAGTGGGGAAGAAGTTCATCACCAGCCAGGGCTGCCATTCGTGCCACGAGCTCGACGGGCTCGAGAACGAGATGCCGATCGGCACCGAGCTCACCGCCTGGGGCTCCAAGACCGTGGACAAGCTCGACTGGGGCTTCATCCCGGAGCTCTTCGCGGAGGAGCGCGGGTGGGACCACCACAAGACCGAGCAGTTCAAGAAGTACCGCGAAGGCTGGATCGAGCAGAAGCTCCACGAGCCGCGCTCGTACGACCGCTCGAAGATCAAGAACCCGAACGAGAAGCTGAAGATGCCGTGGTTCGACTTCGAGCAGGAGGAGATCGAAGCGATCGCGACCTTCGTCGTCGGCCTCGTCTACGACGAGGTGGAGCGCGCGGACATGGACCCGACCGCGGGCGAGGCGCAGATGGACCACGGGCTGCGCGTGATCCGCCAGAAGAACTGCGCGGCCTGCCACGTGATCGAGCCCGGTCAGGTCACGTTCAAGGACGAGGACGGGGCGGAGCACACCGTCGAGGGACAGATCCTGCCCCTGGACGAGTACGAGCTGACGGCCCCGCCGATCGAGGGTTTCCAGGATTACCTCGCCGACTACGAGGCGTACTACCGCGAGGAAGAGGACGACCCGGAGTTCCGGTTGGAGGAGCTCTACATCCGGCTCCTGCGCACCGAGCCCGGCCTGGGCTTGGACGTCGGCGAGAACGCCTTCGTCGAAGGGGACGCGATCTACGAGGTCCACGGCAAGAACGCCTGGGGCGGCGACTTCGTCCCGCTCGTCGTCGACTACTACCGCGGCGAGGACGACGTGGAGGACGCCGACGGGGAACGGCGTCCCTACGTCGACGAGCCCTGGGACAAGGTTCGCTGGACCTTCGCGCCGCCCTATCTGGTCGACGAGGGCTACAAGCTGCAGACGGACTGGTTCCACCAATTCCTGCTCGACCCGGTCCCGCTGCGCCAGCAGATGCGCACCAAGATGCCGCGCTTCAACTGGGCCGAGGGCGAGGCGGGCGCCGTGGCGGACTACTTCGCCGAGGCCGCGATGCGCGACTGGCCGACCCGCTATACGCGCAAGCTCCTCAACGCCACCGGCAAGACCACCGACGAGATGGCCGCCGAGATGGTGGGCATGGCGATCCAGGGCGCTTCCGCGGCGGAGCTCCAGGGCATCGTCGAAGGCAACGCGGCGTCGATCGCGGCCGGCATGGCCAAGGTCCTGGACTACGTCAGGAGATCCGAGGAGGTGGCGGAGACGGCGGCGTCTCCCGCGTTCGCGTACCAGCTCCAGGACGCCGTCGACCCCGCCTACGAAGGCATCGAGCAGCGCACGCCGACGCACCAGAAGGCTCTGCTCGAAGCGGATCCGAAGTTCTTCGACACGATGCGGGTCCTGCTCACCGTGGAGGGCGGCCCGGCCTGTGTCCAGTGCCACTTCCTCAACGACGCGCCCCCGACGAACCTCTCCCCGATCGCCTGGGCTCCCGACCTGTACCACACCCGCGAGCGACTGCGCCCCGACTGGGTGCGGGAATGGCTTTCCGATCCCTTGAAGATCTACCCGGGCACCGCGATGCCCGCCAACTTCCCGATGGGCCAGGACGTTTTCCAGGAACTGCTCCCGAAACCCAGCCACGAGCAGATCGAAGACGTCCTGTCCTGGCTGTTCAATCTCGACCGCGACCCGAATCGATAACGGCGGTCTCCTCCCACCACTCTCCCGACTCCACACCTACGCCATGAAGATCCTCATCGCAGCGTGCGCGGCAGGCGCACTTCTTTCCGCTTCGAACACCGGTCCCGAGGACGCCACCGGCGCCGTGGCCGGCAAGGCCGTCCTCGACGGCAAGGCCCCCGAGAAGAAGCCCGACTTCACCCCGAAGGAGGACGAGCTCAAGGGCTGCCACCACGAGGGCCACGCGATGGACATGAAGGACCGCTCGCTCATCGTCGACGACAAGGGCGGCATCGCCAACGTCGTCGTGATGATCGAGGTCAAGGGCCACGAGAAGAAGCTCCGCGAGGAGCCGGTCGTCATGGACCAAGTCGCCTGCCGCTTCGAGCCGCACGTGCAGGTCCTGCACGTCGGCGAGACGATCCGCTACGACAACTCGGACGAGACGAACCACAACATCCACACCTACGCCCGCAAGAACACCAACATCAACAACAACATCGCGGGCGGCTCGCACTACGACATGAAGCTCGAGAAGGAAGAGACCTTCGAGATCAAGTGCGACATCCACCCCTGGATGAACAGTTGGCTCGTCGTCACCGAGGCCACCCACGTGGCGATCTCGAAGCCGGACGGCTCGTTCGAGATCAAGGACCTTCCGCCCGGCGAGTACAAGGCGGAGTGGTGGCACGAGACCCTCGGCAAGGGCAAGGAGACCGTGACGGTCACCGAGGGCGGCACCGCCACCCTCGACCTCAAGATCAAGGCCGAGAAGAAGAAGAAGGGCGGACGCCGCAGGTAGCCAAGCCCGACCCCAGGAGATAGAGGCGGGAGGCGTCCGGCAGCGGGCGCCTCCCGCCTTCCCTTTTTTCGGGGGGGCCGTTTTACAAAGGGAGCGGTGGCCGGGCTCCGGACTGCAAACACCGGGAGCCCACCGACGTACCCGGGCCGGCCCACGTATTGGAGGATCCGCCATGAGAGCCAGAACCTGCCTCGCCCCGCTCGCCCTTCTGCCCCTGCTCGCCACCGCCCCCGCCGCCATCGCGACCCCCGCCTCGCCGCTCGGAGCCTGGGTCTGCGACGACGCCTACCTGGGCGTCTACATCGGCGACTCCGAGGAAGGCGGAGCCACGGTCACCGAGGTCATCGACGGAACCCCCGCCGCCAAGGCCGACCTGCGCGCCGGAGACCGCATCGTCGCCTTCGACGGGCGCCGGGTGGACGACGTCGAGGAGCTGATCGAACAGGTCGCCGCGCACCGCCCCGGCGACGAGGTCGAGGTCGTCTTCTACCGCGACGGCGAGAAGCGCACGAAGGAGGTGCGCCTCGAGGCCCAGGACCGCGCGCCCGAGGGGGCCTTCGGCATCCCGCGGGGCGCCTTCCGCGTAGCGCCGCGCGAGCTCACCTTCGAGACGCCCGGGTTCGAGGTTCGCGTGCCCGAGGGCTTCCGCGAGGACTTCGCCCGCGACTGGGAGCGCCTGCTCGAGCGACGCTCTACCGACATGGAGCGCTGGGCCGTCCGCTTCGAGGAACGTATGGCCGAGCTCCGCGCGCGCATGGAGGATCGCTGGAGCCAGATCGGCGAGGGCCTCGACCGGTTCGAGGACGAGCACGTCACCGACCGCCGGGACGACTTCCACCGCCGGATGCAGGAGCTGCGCGAGCGGCTCGACGCCGACCTCGGCGAGCGGCTCGAGCGCCTCGAGGGCCTCCAGGAGCGGATGCGCGAGCTCGGACACGACGCCGAGCACCGGATCCGCGTGCGCGGGACGGGGAGCGAGGCCGAGCGCGAGGACCTGCGGCGCCTGATCGAGGAGCGCCTCCAGCAGCGGTGGGAGCATCCCCGCTCCGGGCGCCTGCGGATCGGCGAGGAAACGCTCGAGTACGACGACGCCGACGAGAAGCTGCGGCAGATCGAGGAGCTCCGCGAGGAGAACCGCGCCCTGCGCCAGCAGGTGGAAGACCTGCGCGCGAAGCTCGGCGACCTACGCTGATCCGTCGCCGGACGGCGGCTCCGGCGACTTCTTGGCCAGCCGGTCCGCCCAGATGTTGAGCCACGCCGGCGGGTTCCAGTCGTGGAGTACCCCAGCGACCGTTCGGAGGACGCGCGCCTCCTTCGGCGTGAGCTCGAGCTCGGGCTCCTCGTCTTCGCGCTTCTTCTGCGCGGCGAAGCTGCGCTCGATGAAGGCGCGAAGGCGACTGCGCATCTCGGGGCGGACCTTCTCCGCCCGCTCCGCCAGGGGGAGCATGCGGGAGCCGAAATCGGCCGAGACGCCGTACTGCTCGCACAGCTCGGCGATGTAATCACGGGGACTCATTCGATCGCTGATCTCTAAACCTACCCCGGCCGGAGGGCACCGGGGGAGCCCGGGGCGGATCCGTCGGGGTGCTCCATTGGGCGCCAACCCCTTTCCAAATAAGGGGTTGCGTTAGCGGGTGCGCCCGACGCCGCGACCCACTACATTGATCGGACCCCGATGCGAGCGCCCCTTCTCACGCTCCCGGGGCTTCTCCTGGCCCTCTCCGGGGCCGGAGAAACCCCCTCGGAAGAGAACCCGGCGGCCGGCGATCCGGCGCCGCGCCTCGTCTTCCACGGCCACGACGCGGGTCTGCGCGACCTGCTCATCCGGCGGGCGGAGGTGTGGCACGACGCCGGTGACTTCCTGCTCGCCGTCCTTTCGCCGAACCTCGTCGAGACGCTGCACGCGCGCGGCATCGCGACCCAGGCGCTGCCGGCGGAGGCGGCAGGCGGTCTCGACCTCTGGCTGGTTGCCGACGACCACGCCGGCGACGAGCTCGCGCCGCACGCGCGACGCCTGGCCACGGCGGCCGGCGTTCACGTCCTCGCGGTGCCCGCGAACCTCTCCCCGTTCGCCGACGGCGGGCAGCACGCCTGCCACACCGGCGTCGCTCGCGTCCGGCGCGAACCGGTGCGCCCCGCGCCGGTGCTGCGCTGGCGCGGCCTCGAGGGCGCGCGCGGCATCGAGGCCCTCGGCGCCGGCGACCCGCGCATCCAGGCCCTGGTCGATCAGGTGGACGCGGCGAAGCTCCAGGCGAACAACGCGGCGCTCGTCGCGATCCCGACGCGCCGGTCCGACCAGCCGGGGGGCTTCCAGGCGCAGGCGCAGATCAAGGCGTCGCTCGAGGCGTTCGGGCTCAGCGTAACGCTCCAGGACTTCGGCCCGACGGCGGACAACGTGGTGGCGGAGATCCCGGGCGCGGTGACCCCGGAGCGGATCGTCGTCATCGGCGCGCACTACGACTCGATCGGCGGCCTCGCCACCGGCCCGGCGCCGGGCGCGGACGACAACGGGTCGGGGACCGCGGCGGTGATCGAGCTGGCGCGCATCCTCGCCACCGCCGGCCCGTTCGAGAACACGATCCGGTTGATGCTCTTCGCGGCGGAGGAGTTCGGCCTCGTGGGCTCCAACTACGCCGCCGCGCAGTCGGTGGCGTCCGGCGAGGAGATCCTGGCCATGCTCAACATGGACATGATCGCCTACCGCGCGCCGGGCGACACGCGCGACGTCGACTTCATCACGACGAGCACCACGCCGTCGCTGACGGACTTCGCCGCCGCCACCGGCGCGCTCTACGTGCCCGACTGGGCCTGGAAGAAGGCCGGGCTCACCGCGGGAACGTCCGACCACAAGTCCTTCTGGTCCCACGGGTTCCCGGCGGCTTTCTTCTTCGAGGACGCGCACGAGTACTACCCGGCGATCCACACGCCGGCGGACACGCAGGCGCTGGCCACGAACGACTGGGACCTCGCGCGGATGATCGCCCGGGGCGTGCTCGCCACCGCTGCCACCCTCGCCGAACCGCTCGACCTGTCGATCTCCCACGCGCCGCTCGCCGACACCGACGACGGCGTCGGGCCGTACCTCGTCACAGCCGCCGTGACGAGCCTCGTCGGAACGACCGTGAACGCCGTCGACGTGACGTGGACCGTCGACGGGACGACCTGGAGCACCGCGCCGCTCGCCTTCGACGGGGCGCAATGGAAGGGCCTGATCGCGGGCGGGGCCTCGCCGGTGGACGTCGAGTACTACCTGACCGCGCGCGACGACGCCGGCTACTCCGAGGTCGCCCCGGAGGGCGCCGATCTCGGCGCCGAGCCGTACTCGTTCTTCGTCGGCACGAAGACCGTCTTCTACGCGACCGGCTTCGAGGGTCCGGGCGACGAGGGCTGGACCCACGGCGCGTACTCCGGCACCGACGACTGGCAGCGCGGAACGCCGAACGGCAAGGCCGGCGATCCGAGCGCGGCGCACTCCGGGACGAGCGTCTGGGGCAACGATCTCGGCGCCGCGGGCTTCAACGGAGCCTATCCCGCGAACGCGGAGAGCTACCTCCGCTCGCCGGTGATCGACACCACCGGCTCGACGAACCTGTGGCTCGAGTTCCGCCGCTGGCTGAACGTCGAGGACGCCGTGCACGACCAGGCGCAGATCTACGTCGACGACCTTCTCTTCTGGCAGAACACGGCCACCTTCTCCGGCGTCGTGTCCACCGCCGACGAGGCGTGGTCCGAGGAGGAGATGCACGTCTTCTGGGCCCCGGGCGGCGCGCCCTCGATCCAGGTGGAGTTCCGGCTGCGCTCGGACAACTCGGTGCAGCTCGGCGGTTGGAACCTCGACTCGTTCGCCGTCGTCCAGCGCGACCCCGCGCCGCCGCCCCCCGCGCCGGGCTTCACGCTCTCGCCGGCCACCGTGGCCGCCGTCGGCGGCGGGGAGGTGGTCGCCGCGGGCAGCGGGATGGGGGGCGTCCTGTCGGTGACGGTCGGCGGCGTCCCCGTGCCCTTCACCCAGGGGGCGGGCGAGGTGCGCTTCGACGCCCCGGTCTTCGGTCAGCTCGGCGCGGCGACGGTGACCGTGACGACCGCGGCGGGCGTGGGGAGCGCGGACCTGAACGTCGTCGCCGCCGATCCGCCGGTTCTGGTCGGTCCCGCGACGGTGACGATCGGCGGGCTGCTCGACGTCTCCGTCGGCGCGGCGCCGGACGGTCTCGCGTGGCTCCTCCTGAGCCTCACCTCCGGAGCGACGGTGGTTGCGGGCCTGCCGCCGCTCGAGATCGGTGGGGGAAACCCGACCGCGCTTCTACCGCTCGGCTCCGGCGTGTTGGACGCGGCCGGCGCGTGGTCGCCGGCCTTCCCGGTGCCCGCGAATCCCTCGCTCGCGGGACTGTTGGCCTACTTCGAAGCGGTGACGTTCGATCCCGCGGGAGCGCTGCTCGACACGAGCGGCGTGCTCGCGGTGTCGATCGACGAGTAGGACGCTCTTCGCCACGGCGCGCCGTTGGATCGCCGCTCGCTGCGCGAGACCGCGCGCCCTTTTTTTCGTAGTCCGCGAAGCTTTTTTCACGGCCCGGAGCCGCCTCAAGAACGCCGCTTCGCGCCGTCGATGAGACCGGCACCCCACGTCCGGTCGCAACGGGCTCGCCCCGCCGGACGCCCCCGCCCCGGCGTGCCCCGCGCGCTTGATCGACAACCTCTGACTTCGCCATGCGCTTCGCAGCCGCGTTTCTTGGAATCCTCATCGGCGCCTTCGCGCTCGCCTTCTTCGCGCACCGCTCCGGCGGCGTCGAGGCCGGCACCGCCGTCCGGATGGACGTGCCCGACCTCGCCCGGCACGCGGACCTGATTCTCGAGGCGAACGTGCTCTCCGCGCGGTCGTTCGAGACCGAGGAGGGCCGCATCGAGACCGAGTTCCTGCTCGAGGTCGAGCGCACGCTGGCCGGCGTGGACCTCCCCGTGCGCGCGGTGCGCATGCCCGGCGGAATCCTGCCGGACGGCCGCGGGATGATGCTCGCCGGAATGCCGCACATGGCTCCGGGCGAGCGCGCGCTGCTCTTCCTCGGCTCGCCGGGCGCGACCGGCGTCCGCATGCCGGTGGGCCTCGCGCAGGGCAAGTTCCAGGTGGCGGAGACGCCGCTCGGCGAGAAGGTGCTCCTCCGCGAGCACTGCGGGCTGAGCCTCATCCAACCCGGCTCGGGCAAGGTCGCGCACTCCGACGGGATGTCGGTGCTGCCGTACGCCGAGGTCGTCGCGCAGATCGAGGCGGCTCGCGCGGAGGGCCAGGGCCGATGAAGCCCCGAAACAAGCGGCTCGTCCTCGCGGCGGGCCTCGTCCTCGGCCTCTCCGCCGGCGTCGTGGCGCACGAGCGCCTGCGCGTCGGCGGCGCGGGCGCTCCGCTCTTCTGGGCGAGCCCGACGAACATCGGCATCGTGATCAACTCGACCGGCAGCGACAACATCGCCGACGGCAGCCACGAGACCGCGCTCCGGATGGCGATCCAGGAGTGGAACGACGTTACCGGCACGAACGTCGCGCTGGTCGAGGACACCGATCCGGCCCAGCAGGCGCGCACCGACTGGGACGCGGACAACATCCACCTGATCTGGTTCGACGAGACGAACAGCTCCGGCCTCTTCTCGCCCGGCACCGTGGCGGTGACGCCGGTGTGGTTCTTCCTCAACGGGCAGATCATCGACGCGGACGTCCTCTTCAACGGCCGCGACCACCAGTTCACGACGAGCGGCGCCCCCGGGCGCTTCGACGTCCGCGACGTCGGCACGCACGAGCTCGGCCACCTGCTCGGGCTCGACCACTCCGGGATGGCCGGCGCGACGATGTACCCGTACGTCGACCCGACGACGATCCTGCACAGGAGCCTCGCGCTCGACGAGGTGTGCGGCCTGCGCGACATCTCGCCGCTCGGCACGCACGGCCGGATCACCGGCACGATCCAGCGCGCGTCGGACAGCTCGCCGGTCCAGGGCGCGCACGTCGTCGCCGTCTCGGACGCCGGGCGCACCGTCGGCAGCATCCTGACGGGGACGACGGGCGCGTTCACGATCACGGGCCTCGAGGCGGGGACGTACACGGTGTACGCCGACCCGCTCGACTTCCCCGTGTCGGAGCTCAACCTGAGCGCCGGCCACGTCATCGAGACGGACTTCGAGACGACGGTGTACGGCTCGCAGGCGGTCGTGCCGGCCGGCGGGGTCGACGACCTCGGCGTGCTGCAGGTCGGCGCCGACGTCGGCATCAACCTCGGCGCGAGCTTCGACGTCTACCCGCTGCGCGGAGTCCAGGGCCTGACGACGGCGCACGTCGTTCGCGGCAGCGGGCTGACGGCTCCCGCGACGCTCACCGCGAGCGACCCCGACCTCACGATCTCCGCCGTCCAGTGGTTTGGGAACAGCGTCGGCTTCAACCTGAACGTCCCGCCGGGCGAGGCCCCGGGCCACGTAGACCTCACCGTCATCAAGTCGGGCGACGTCAACGTCCTTCCGGCGGCGATCGAGATCACGCCGCCGAGCCCGACGGTCACGTCGGTCGTCCCCGGCATCGGCGCCACCGCGGGCGGCACGTTCGTCACGCTCACCGGCACGAACTTCAACGCCGGCGCGCGCGTCGTGCTCGGCGACCAGATCTACCGCGACGGCGCGCCGGGCGGCTGCACCGTCGTCGACGCGACGACGATCACGCTGACCACGCTGCCGACGGTCGGCGGCACGCACGACGCGGTCGTGGTCGACGCCACGGGCGTCGAGGGGCGCGACGTCGGCGCGTTCCAGGCGACGGCGCTCCCCGTTCTTTCGAACGTGTTCCCGAGCGCCGGCGACTCCGGCGGCGGGACCGAGCTCGTCCTCACGGGCCAGGACTTCGTCGCCGGCCTCCAGGTCCGCATCGACGGCGTGAACCAGTCGACGGTGCTCTACGACGGCCCGTCCAAGGTGCGCGTCCTCACCGAGCCCGGCACGCCCGGCGGCCCGTACCTGCTCGAGGTCGAGAACCCGGGCGGCGGCATCGCGAGCAGCGCGTACACCTACGTCAACCAGCCGGATCCGACGATCCTCTCGACCAACCCGAACACCGGCGGCGCCGGCGGCGGCACGACCGTGACGATCAGCGGCGCCGACCTGCCCAACGACGTCGCGATCACCTTCGGCGTCGACCCCGACACAGGCCTCGGTGGAACGCCCGCGGCGAGCGTGCTCTGGATCGACGCGAACACGGTCGAGGTGACGACGCCTTCCCACGCGGCCGGAGCGGTGGCCGTTCTCGCGGAGGACGCGAGCACCGGCCAGGCCGGCGTGCTCCTCGGCGCCTTCACGTTCACGTCCGGCGGCGGAGGAGGAGGCGGCGGCGGTTGCTACACGCAGCCCTTCGCCGCGACGCCGCCCGGACCGCGCGACGCGCTCGAGTCCGGCGGGTGGCTCGCGCTGCTCCTCCTCGGCTTCGCCCTGCGCAGCCTGCGGCCGCGCTTCGCCCGCGTCCCCCGCTAACCGGAGACCCATGAGATGACGCTCTACGACGCCCCCATGCCCGCCGCGGCACCGAAGAAGAAGTCGGGCATCCCCGCCTGGGTGTGGGTCCTGCTCACGCTCCTCGTCGGCGGGCCGATCCTTCTCTTCACGCTCGCCATCGTGGCCGCCATCGCCATCCCGAGCCTGATGAGCGCCCGCTTCGAGGCCAACCAGGCCAAGGTGCAAGCCGACCTGCGCGCGATCACGGCGGCGGTCGAGAGCTATGCCGCCATCCACGGGGAGTATCCGGCGAACCTGCGCGTGCTCGTGCACACGGACGAGCACGGCGCCGCCTTCCTCAACGCGGAGCAGGTGCCGACCGATCCGTGGGGCGCGCCTTACCAGTACTCGCTTCCGACGCGCGCCGTGCCCTATCCGCGCGTCTACACGCTCGGCATGGACGGGCAGCCCGGCGGCGAGTTCCTGGACGAGGACTTCGACAACCTGGGCATGTACTAGGAGCCTGTCCGAGTATTCGCCGTGCCCGCACGCTCGCATCTCTCGCGGCGGATCAAGAAGCGACGACGACCGCGTATCCACTGCGATACGCTGAG
>JANQEJ010000126.1 GCA_028278425.1 Planctomycetota bacterium
GTCAACCTGCTCCTCGTCACCCTCGACACGACGCGCGCCGACCGCCTGGGCGCCTGAGCCGCAGCTTGCGAGGAGGAGCAGACCGGAGAGAGCGCGAACCCGCATCGCACCGATGGTACGGCGTCCCTTAGGATCCCCCCATGCGCTTCCCGGCCGTCGTTCTCCTCCTCGCGACCGCCGGTTGCGGCGGCGGCGACGCGGCCGAGGGCCCGTACTCGGCGGTCCTGATCACGCTCGACACGACGCGCGCGGACGCGCTCGGGAGCTACGGGCGCACGACCGGAGTCACGCCCCACCTCGACCGGCTTCGGGAGCGGAGCCTCCAGTACGACCCCGCCTACACGGTCGCGCCGCTCACGCTGCCGTCACACGCGTCGATGCTCACCGGGCTCTACCCGCCGCGGCACGGCGTGCGGGACAACGGGCTCTGGGCCCTGCCCGACTCGGCGGAGACCGTCGCCGAGGCGGCGCGCGACGCGGGGTACGACACCGCCGCGTTCCTCGCGAGCTCGGTGCTCGGCCCACGCTTCGGCCTCGACCAGGGCTTCGCGACGTACGAGGCGCCCGGCTTCGCCGGCCAGCTCGCCGCCCGCCACGCGGGGAAGCTCCCCGCAGGAGACGTGGTCGACGGAGCGCTCGCCTGGCTTTCGGCGCGCGACGGCGAAAAGCCCTTCTTCCTCTGGGTGCACCTCTTCGACCCGCACTCGCCCTACCGCCCGCGGCCGGAGTTCCAGCCCGCGATGCGCGCCAACGCGAGCTACCCGAACGTGAACTACCTCGCCGAGGTGGCCTACATGGACCGCGAACTCGGGCGGCTGCTCGACGCGATCGACCTGGACGAGCTCGTCGTGGTCACCGTCGCCGACCACGGCGAGAGCCTGCGCGCGCACGGCGAGACGTCGCACGGCGCGTTCTGCTACCAGGAGACGCTGCGCGTGCCCCTCTACGTCAGCCATCCCGACGGCCGGCGCGCGGGCGAGCGCTCGAGCGAGATCGTCAGCGTCGTCGACGTGCACCCCACGCTGGCCGAGGCCATGGGGCTTGCGCTCGCAAGCTCGGTCGACGGCCGGAGCCTCCTCTCGCGCGAGCCATCGGAGCGCGGCGTCTACTTCGAGTGCTACTCGGGCTTTCTCTCCTACGGCTGGAGCCCGATCGCCGGCTGGCTCGACGGCGAGGGCAAGTACCTGCACAGCTCGGCGCCCGAGCTCTACGACCTGCGGAGCGACCCCGGTGAGCAGCGGGACCTGGCCGCGGAGCGCGCCGGCGAGCTGGAGCGCTACCGCCGCGCGATCGCCGACGTCGCGGACCTTCCCGCGCTCGAGGTGACCGCGGGCGAGGCGCTCGACGACGCGGCCGTGGCCGAGCTGCGCTCCCTCGGCTACGCCGGCGCGGGGCTCGGCCCCGACCGCGTTCCGCATCCGCTCGCGGCGACCGGCCTCCCCGCCCCCGCGGCGATGCGCGACGCGTTCGAGACGATGCAGGCGGGCATCCGCGACTGCGGCGTCGGGCGCTTCGCCGAGGCGGAGGCGGCGTTTCGGGAGGTGCTGGCGCGGAACCCGCGCAACTACACGGCGGTCGACATGCTCTCCTTCAGCCTGATGGAGCAGGGACGCCACGCGGAGGCGATCCCGCACCTGCAATGGCTCGTGCGCGAAGGCCCCGAACGGCCGGGCTACCTCTTCAACCTCGGCGTATGCCTGCAGAAGGAGGGGCGCTGGGACGAGGCGATCGCGGTCCTCGAGCGCGCGGCGGAGCTCGCGCCGGACCTGCCGCGGTTCCGCGAGCAGCTCGAGCGCGCGCGCCGAGCTGCCTCGCGGAACGAGTGATCAGACGCCGATGACGACGTCGATCGCGTTCGTGAAGCCGAAGCCCACGCCGACCTGCCCGGCCTGGATGCTCGCGCTCGCGCCGATCAAGGAGCAATTCGGCGGCACCGAAATCGAGAACGGCGAGCCGAAGCCCACGCCGCCGCCGTCCGTCGCAAACGGGTTCGGGGGCGTGTCGAGGATCAGGATGACGCACCCGTCGCCGCCCGGTCCGGTCGAGATACCGTAGAAGTCGGCGATCGGCGAGGCCACCGCGTTCGTCGAGATCGACGGGTTCCAGCTCGAGCCGATCCGCGGCGGGAGGGTGCCGAGGTCGAGCACGCCCACGTTGCAGCCCGTGCCGAAGCGCTGGACCTGCGAGCCCTGGCCGAAGCTGCCGTCGTCCTCGCCGATCTCCATGTAGAAGGAGGCGATGCCGGGCGTGAGGAAGATGAACGTGCCGGTGCACGTGCCGCCGGTGTGCTTGTCGAAGCAGTCCTCCGTCCCCGTCAGGGGGTCGCCCGGACCGCCGCAGGGTCCCGTCGTCGTCATCAACATCGGGCCGCTCACCCCGTCGCTGCTGCTGTAGCTCCAACCGATCGCTCCATCGTCGAGAATGAAGCCCGCGGACGAGATGTTCACGGTCCCCGTGAACGCGACCGCGCTCACGCCGTCGGGGCTGCCGGGCAGACTCGTGAAGACGTAGGTCGCGGTCGGCGTCGGCGTCGGCGAGCCCGCGGAGCAGGAGCCGGTGTAGTTGGAGTAGAACGAAACCGTGAGCGAAGCGCCCGGACCGCCCGCGCCGGGATCGAGGGCCGTCGTGCCGTAGCCGAAGACGAACTCGCACGCCTTGCCGGTGAGGTTGCACGACTTGATGCCCCAGTCGAAGTCCTCGTCGCCGGCGGCTTGCGTCGCGTACAGGCCCGAGAAGAACGTGAGGCCGTTGTCGTAGCACGAGGAGACCAGCGTGTCGGCGAGCGGCACCGGCGTCGTGATCTCGCCCGTGGCGTAGTCCAGGTTGAAGTGGAGGACCTCGCCGTCGACGGGCCTCGCGGTCTGTGCCCAACCGATCTGCGCCGGGGCGGCAATGGCCAGCGCCGTCAGAGCGCCGATTCGGAGTCGTTTCATGTGTGCTCTCCCTTCCCGAGCAAGGAACTCTTCGCGCGGGGAGCGGTGACAGGTCCGCTCCGGTTGTCGATGCCAATATTCTAGGAACGCGTTTCCGACGCGGGGTCCGCACTACGGCGTACGGCTAGGAGCCTGTCCGAGTATTCGCCGTGCCCGCACGCTCGCATCTCTCGCGGCGGATCAAGAAGCGACGACGACCGCGTATCCACTGCGATACGCTGAG
>JANQEJ010000129.1 GCA_028278425.1 Planctomycetota bacterium
CTCAGCGTATCGCAGTGGATACGCGGTCGTCGTCGCTTCTTGATCCGCCGCGAGAGATGCGAGCGTGCGGGCACGGCGAATACTCGGACAGGCTCCTAGACCGCTAGAGAGAGGCGACGAAAAAGGGAGGGGAGCCCGTGGGCTCCCCTCCCTTCTCGTTTGGTCTTCGCCGGGCGGCTACTTGTTGACGGTGCCGCCGAAGCCGGCTTCCTGGAGCGCCTCCATCATCGCGCCGCTTTCGGCCTTGCCGGTGACGGTCGCTTGCTTGTTCTTGAAGTCGACCTCAACGGACTCCACTCCCTCGACGCCGGCGAGTGCACCCTGCACCCGCGGAGGACAGCCGACCGGTCATGTCATTCCCGTGATGTCGAGGACGGTGGCGGAGGCGGCGACTTCCGTCTCCACCATCTCTTCCTCGACCGCGTTGCCCTTGCACGCGACCAGGGAGATCCCTCCCAGGATGGCCGCGATCGCGATCGCTTGCTTCATGATGGCTCCAGGTTGGTCTAGTGGGAGGCGCCCAAGTGCGCCGGCTCGCGAGGATAGCGGGTTCAGCGGAGCTCCGCTTGCAGTTTCGCGAGGGCCTCGGCGCCCTCTCGGTCCCCGAGGCTCTCCGCCAGGGCCAGGGCCCTCTCGGCCGCCAGCGCCGCCCGGGGCTTACTTCCCTCTTGCGCGAGCAACGCCGCGAGGGACCGCCATTGAGCATATTCGGACGACGCCAGGCGCAGGTCGTGGTAGAGGTTGGCAGCAGAGCCGAGCGCGGCGATCGCCTCGCCGGCACGGCCGAGGGCGGAGAAGGCGGCGCCGCGGGCGCTCGCGCCCATCGCCGTCCCCCACCAGTCGCCGAGGGGTCGCGCCAGGTTCTCGCATTCGGTCGCGTGCTTCAGCGCGGCCTCGTGCTCGCCCGCCTTCATCGCGCGGCGCGCGGCGCCGAAGGCCGCCTGGCCGGCGCGGAAGCGCTTCCGCTCCTCCGCGTTCCAGCCGATGAACGCGTGCGCGTAGTCGGCGAAGATCGTCGTGCCGAAGGCCTCGTCGGCGGCGAGGGCGCCGAAGCGCGCCCGCGCGTGCATCGCGGCGATCGCGTCGCGGTCCGGCTCGACGCCGTCGTTCTCCGCCTTCTCGATCAGCGCCAGGCTTCCCTCCAGGTCCCGGTCGATCGTCGGGAGCGTGTCGCCGGGGTGCTCGCGCCAGAGCGCGACGACGCCGGCGCGGTCGTCCGCGGCAACGAGCGCGTGGTAGCGCTCCGCGACGGACTTCTCCGCGTCCTGGACGGCGAAGAGCGAAAGGAGGGCGGAGGCGAGTGTGAGCTTCATGGGCGGAGTCTATCCTCGCCCCATGCCGACCGCGATCACACGGCCGACGGGCGAGGAGCTCCTCCGCTGCGAGCTGACCCACGTCGCGCGCGAGCCGATCGACGTCGCGCGCGCGATGGAGCAGCACGCCGCCTACCTCGACGTCCTGCGCAAGCTCGGCGTCGACGTCATCGAGCTCGAGCGGCTGCCCGGCCACCCCGACGCCGTCTTCGTGGAGGACACGGCGCTCGTGCTCGACGAGGGCGCGGTGATCCTGCGGCCCGGAGCGGCCTCGCGCCGCGGCGAGACCGCGAGCGTCGCGGCGGAGCTCGCGAAGCACCGCGAGCTCTTCCACCTCTCTGAGCCCGCGACGATGGACGGCGGCGACCTGGTCGCGATCGGCGACGTCGTCCTGGTCGGCCAGACCAGCCGCACGAACCACGCTGGGCTCAAGGCGCTGGCGCACGCGCTCCTGCCGCTCGGGATGCGCGTCAAGGCGGCCGGCGTCCGCGGCTGCCTGCACCTGAAATCCGCTTGCACGGCGATCGACGCGGAGACGCTCGTCGTCCACCGGCCCTGGGTCGACCTCCGCCGCGTCGAGGGAGCACGCCTGATCGACGTCCCGGCGGAGGAGCCCGCGGGAGCCAACGTGCTCTCGGTGGGCGACACGGTCCTCGTGGCGGCCCACACGCCGCGCACGGCGGAGCTCCTCGACGGGCTCGGCTACCGCGTGCGGACGGTCGACGTCTCCGAGTTCGCCAAGGCCGAGGGCGCGCTGACCTGCAAGAGCCTGCTCTTCCGTTAGGCCTTCACGCTCTCGCCGGGGCGGAGCTCCTTCGGGAGATGGAACACGACCCCCTCGGGCTCCGCGTCGAGCTCGCGCACCGTGGCGACGCCGAGCTCCTTCAGGCGCGCGGTCACGCGCTCGACCAGCACCTCCGGGGCGGACGCGCCGGCGGTCAGGCCCACGCGCGTCCCGTCGGCGAACCAGCCGGCGTCGATCTCCTCGGGGCCGTCGATCAGGTAGGCGGCGAGCCCGCGGCGCTCGCCGAGCTCGCGCAGGCGGGAGGAGTTCGAGCTGTTCGCCGAGCCGATCACGAGCAGGACGTCGACCTCGCCCGCGAGCTCCTTCACCGCGTTCTGGCGGTTCTGCGTGGCGTAGCAGATGTCCTTCACGTCCGGACCCCGGATCGCCGGGAAGCGTGCCTTCAGGGCCTCGATCACCTCGCGCGTGTCGTCGACCGACAGCGTGGTCTGCGTCACGTAGGCGAGCTTCTCGGGGTCGCGGACCTCGAGCGCTTCGACCTCCGCGACGGTGGAGAGGACGTGCACGGCGCCGCCGACGCGGCCCTTGGTTCCCGCCACCTCGACGTGGCCCGCGTGGCCGATCAGGACGATCTCGCGGCCGTCGCGCTCGTACTGCTGCGCCTGCACGTGCACCTTGGTCACCAGGGGACAGGTGGCGTCGATCACGCGCAGGTTGCGCTCGCGGCCGCGACGCTCGACCTCCTCGGCGACGCCGTGGGCGGAGAGGATCGTGACCGACCCCTCGGGGACCTCCTCCAGGGTCTCGACGAAGCGCGCGCCGCGCGACGACAGGTCGGCGAGCACGAAGCGGTTGTGCACGATCTCGTGGAGCACGTAGACCGGCGGCCCGTAGAGCTCGAGCGCCCGCTCCACGATCTCGATCGCGCGGTCGACGCCCGCGCAGAACCCGCGCGGCTGGGCCAGGACGAGGTCGAGCTTCATGCGCCGCCATTCTAGGACCGGATTCCGTGTAACAATCGGGGTCGCCGGGCAAACAGCAGCCGTTCCCCGATGAACGACGCGAAGGCAGCCGATCGACTCTTCCGCGAGTACCGAAGGACGCGCGACCCCGAGCGGATCGCGGCGGTCTTCGACCTGACGGCGCCGCGGCTGCTCCGGCTGGCGATCCACCTGGTGGGCAGCGCGGACGACGCCGAGGACCTGGTGCAGGCGACCTTCCTCGCCGCGATCGAGCGGGCCGGCGACTTCGATCCGCGACGCGAGGTCTTGCCGTGGCTCTCCGGGATCCTCGGCAACAAGGCCCGTTACGCGCGCCGCGCCGCGGCGCGGGAGGTCGACCCGGAGCGGCTCGCGGAGCGGATCGAGCGCACGCCGCTCGAGGCGGCCGAGGACGTCGAGCTCTCGGGCGCGCTCGCCGAGGCGCTCGACCGCCTGGAGGAGCCCTACCGGCGCGTCCTGATCCTCCGCGTCCGCCACGGCATGAAGCCGGCCGACATCGCCCACGCGCTCGACGAGAGCCCGGGGACGGTGCGCGTGCAGCTTCACCGCGGCACCGAGAAGCTGCGGCGGCTCCTGCCGGCCGGCTTCGCGGCGCCCGCGCTGCTCCTGATCGAGCCGACGCGCGGCCTCGCGGCCGTGCGCGAAGCCGTGGTCGCCGAGGCCCAGGCCGTCTTCGTCGCGGGAACGACGTCCCTGACCCTGGGAGGCCTCCTGATGACGAAGAAGACCGCCGTCGTGATCGCCGCCGTGCTCGTCGCCGTCGCCGCCGGAACGTGGAACCGTTGGGGAGAAGCACCCGACGCCGGCCGCGCCTCCGCGGAGCCGGCACCCGCCGGGGTCCTCGCCGAGTCGAAGGCGGCGGACGCGTTGCCCGCCGCCCCGACGGTCGAGCCCGTCGCCGCGCGCCCCGAGCGCGCGGCACTCGCGGACGCGCCGCCGGACGACCGCGTCCAGCTTCGCGGGCGGGTCGTCGACGCCGTGACCGGCGCGGCCGTGGCCGGCGCGCGCGTCGAGCTCTTCGCGCCGGAGAAGCTGGTCGCGAGCGAGATCAAGGAGGCGGCGTACGACGTGATCCGCCAGCAGAACTACAACGGCTCGATCTTCGCCCTCGGAGCGTGGCCGCACGTTCCCGGCGAGTGGTGGGAGACGGGGCGCGACCTCGACGCGACCGAGCACTCCGTGTACGGCCGGCCGGCGAAGGGCAGGGCGCTCGGGAACACCGTCTCGGGCTCGGACGGCCGCTTCGAGCTCCCCGCACCGCCGGACGGCGGGACGCTCGTCTGCGCGCACGACGACTACGCGCCGCGCGTCGTCCCCGCGACGGTGCCCGCGAACGAGTGGACGATCGAGCTCCGCGCGGGGCACAGGCTGTTCGGGCGAGTCGTCGAGCAGGGCGCGACCGCCGAGCCGGTCGAGCGGGAGCTCGCCATCCTGTTCTGGGGCGAGGTCGGCACCCGCTGGTCGGTCGACGAGGGGGGCAGCCCGGTCGAAACTCCCGCGTTCGGCACTTGGGGCGTGACCACCGAGCCCGACGGCTCGTTCGACGTCCGGCTTCCGTGCGAGCGCGTGCAGGCGTACGTGCTCTCCCCGGGCTTCCTCTTCGAGTCGGGGATGTCCTGGGAGACCGGAGGCGGGGAGCCGGCGCGGCTCTACGTCCGGCGCGTGCCGGGGCTCCACGTCGTCGACGCGGCGACGGGCAAGGGCATCGAGAACTTCTACCTCGTCGGCCGCGAAGCGGGCGAGGGCTACCCGCGCTGGACCGGACGCTTCTACGCGCGCGACGGCGTCTTCCAGATGTTCAACGACGCGATGTGGACGCGCGAGCTCGCCAACAAGCCGTTCGGGCTCACCGTGTGGGCCGATGGCTACCGCGAAGCGCGCCTGCGGTTCACGGATCTGCCGTCGGAGGAAGCGGTCGTGGCGCGGCTCGAGCGCGGCTCGCTGCCCGCGGTGCGGGGGCGCGTGCTCGACGGCGGCGAGCCCATCGCGGGAGCGCTGTGCCGGCTGCAGCCCTACTACGAGCTCCAGTGGAACCTGGAGGACAGCCGCTCGGTGGCCGCGCAGCGCAGCGACGCCGACGGCGCCTTCGAGCTCGCGGCGCCCGAGGGCGGGTACCTGCTCCGCGTGCAGGCCGGAGAGCGGACCTACGCCCACGCCATCGAGCTCCCGCGCGACGCGGAGCGGATCGTCGACTTCGCCGCCCTCGGCGAGATCGTCGTCACCGTGCGCGATTCCGACGGGGTCTTGCAGCCCGACCACACCGTCGTGCTCGGCGACGCGACCGGACGCAACGACTGGCGCGCGACCGACGCGCGCGGCGAGGTCGTCTTCGACGACCTGGCGGACGGCGACTACCGCGTCTCCGCGCCGCGCGTCTCGACGAAGACGACCTTCGGCGACGCCGTTCGCAAGGACGTGTCCGTCGTCGGGGGCGGCAGGACGTACGCCGACGTCGAGGTGCCCGCGGCCGGCGAGCCGCGCTACGCGCGCGTCGCCACCGAGCCGGAGGTCGACCTCGCCGGCTGGCGCGCGCGCACGTCGGAGCTCGACTGGGTCGACCTCGAGCCCGACGGCCGCGTCCCGATCGACCTGCGCGAGCTGAACCACCTGCGCTTCGAGGTCGCCGCCGGCGACGGCAGGCGGTGGAACGCGAACGTGCCGGACGACGCGCCGGACGGCTACGCGATCCGGATCGCGCTCGACGGGCCGCGGTACGTCGGCGTGCTGCTCGACGTCGCCGGAGGAGGACCGCTCGCCGGCGTGCGCCTCTCCGCCTTCCCCGCCGAGGAGGGCCCGGCTCCCCCGTCGTGGCCCTCGGCCGTCACCGACGGGGAGGGACGTTTCGCGATCGCCTGCGAGCGCGACGTGCCGCACCGGATCACGTTCAACGACCAGCCGGAGCGCCGCGCGTGGGTGAACCACTACGGCGAGCTCGGCGGCGTGACCTTCGCGGCCGCGGGCGCGCCGTCCGCGGGCGAGATCGAGATCCGCGTTCCGCTGCGGCGCGACGGGCTCTTCCGCGGCCTGGGCGAGCGCAAGCTCCGCGGAAGGGTCGTGCGCGAGCTGACGGCGGAGGCGGTCGCCGGCGCGCGCGTCTGGGTCACCGCCGTCGATCCGCAGGAGCACGGCGCGGTCGAGCTCTGGAGCGACGCGACCCTCTGCAACACGGACGCCGAGGGCGCCTACGAGGTCGTCCTGCCGGAGGTGGCGCGCTACCGCGTCAACGTCTACGAGGCGGGATTCGGCAAGAGCGCGCTCACGCGGGTGCTCGAGTCGCCCGCCGAGGAGCTCGACCTCATCCTGCCTTGAGCAGGCCGCGCAGCGCGGGCTCGAGCTCCGGCCGGCGAAAGGCGTAGCCCGACCGTTCGAGGGCGGCGGGCTTCACGCGCGTGCTCGCGAGGAGTAGCGCGTCGGCCATCTGTCCCAAGCCGATCCGCGCCGCGAACGCGGGCAGCGGGAACACGGTCGGCCGGCGCAGCACGCGGCCGAGCACCTTGGTGAACTCACGGTTGGTCGGCGCGTCCGGCGCGACGGCGTTGACCGGACCTTCGAGCGACGCCGTCGCCAGCGCGTGCTCGATCGCGCCGACGACGTCGTCGCGCTCGATCCAGCTCCAGTACTGCCGGCCGTTGCCGACGACGCCCCCGACGCCGAGGCGGAACGGCAAGAGCAGCTTCTTCAGCGCGCCGCCCGAAGGGTCGAGGACCATCCCGACCCGCAGGTTGACGACGCGCACGCCGGCCGCCCGCGCGGGCTCGCACGCCGCCTCCCAGTCGCGGCAGACCTCGGCCAGGAACCCCGCGCCGACGGAGCTCTCCTCGGTCAGGAGCTCGTCGCCTCGGTCGCCGTAGTAGCCGATCGCGGAGGCGCAAACGAGAACGCGCGGCAAACCGCTCCCCGCCGCCAGCGTCTCCGCGAGGAGGCGCGTGCTCTGAACGCGGCTGTCGCGGATCCGGTTCCGGCGCTCGGCGTTCCAGCGGCAGGCGATGTTGTATCCGCCGAGGTGAACGACCGCGTCGGCGCCCTCGAGCTCGGCCACCTCGACCTCGCGCTCGACGATCGCGAAACGAACCTCGTTCGCCGCGCGCGACTCCCGCCGAACGAGGCGCAGGACCTCGTGTCCGCTCCCCTCGAGCGCAGCGACGAGGCGGCCTCCGATCATGCCGCCGGTCCCCGAAACCGCGATTCTCATGGCGCCCACATTCTTCTCCGGGGAATCGCGAGGAAGCAAATCCGCCTCCGGGGGAAGTGCGAATTCCCGGGCGTGCCGTCGTCGGGATTTGGTAAGCCTATCCTCCCCCCCGCCGGTCCCAGGCGGGCCGGGGAAGGAGGACCCATGCGGATTCTGCTCGTGCAGCCCGCGCCCTTCGAGAACGGGCGCATGGGCTTGGAGAACGCGCTCTGGCTGAGCGAGCCGGCCGCGCTGACCTCGATCGCGGCGACAGTCGCGGACGAGCACGAGGTCCGCATTCTCGACATGCGGCTGGAGGACGCGGACGTCCTGCCCAGGGTCCTCGCCGAGTTCCGCCCGGAGCTGGTCGGCGTCACCTCGATGACGACCGACGCCTACCAGGCGCGGGCGGTCGCGTACTGCGCCAAGTCGATCCTGGGTGACGGGACCTTCACGATCATCGGCGGGCATCACCCGACGCTCGTTCCCGAGGAGCACGACGTCGAGTGCCTCGACGCGGTCTGCATCGGCGAGGGCGAGGAGACCTTCGCCGAGCTCGTCCAGCACCTCGGCGCGGGCGGCGACCCCGAGGATCTCGACCACATCGACGGGCTCGCCTTCCGCCGCGGCGGCGAGCAGGTCATGACGGCGAAGCGCTCGCAGGCGCGCGAGCTCGACACCTTTCCGACGCCGGCGCGCGACCTCATTACCGAGTATCAGGGCCGCTACTTCTTCGGGCCCGCGATCGGGATGGCGTCGATCCAGACCAGCCGCGGCTGCGCCTTCGACTGCAACTTCTGCGCGATCTGGGAGTTCTACGAGCGCAAGGTGCGGCTGCTCTCCGCGAAGGCGATCGTCGACCGGATGGAGGCGGTGCCCGAGAAGTTCGTCATGTTCCTCGACGACAACTTCCTGACGCACCGGCCACGGCTGGAGGAGCTCCTCGACGAGATCGATCGGCGCGGCGTGAAGAAGCTCTGGATGGTGCAGGGTCGCACCGACTTCGTCGTGGAGAACCCCGATCTCCTGAGCCGCATGCGCGACGCCGGGATGATCATGCTGCTCTCGGGCTACGAGACGAACGACGACGGCACGCTCGACTCGCTCAAGAAGGACAACACCCGCGCGAACAACCTGGAGGCGTCGCGGCTGCTCAACAGGCTCGGAGTCCTCACCACCGGGATCTTCATGACCCACCCGGACTTCGAGGAGGAGGACTTCGACGAGCTCTACGCCGCGATCAACGAGATGCGCATCACGATCCCGCTCGTCGTGGTGCACATGCCGCTTCCGGGCACGCAGGCCTGGCGCGAGAACAAGGACCGTCTGCTGACGCGCGACGCGCGGCTCTTCGACCTCCTGCACGCGGTCGTGCCGACGCGCCTGCCGCGGCGGCGGTTCTACGAGCTCTACGCGCGCTGGAACCAGGCGACGATGCTCAGCACGCGCCGCTCCTTCTCGCCGCGCTTCTTCGTCAAGCGGCCGCGGGTGATGGCGGCGCTCCTTCCCGGCTTCCGGCTGTTCCGCGACCGCCTGCGCGTCCTCCGACGGGCGATCGAGGATCCGGAGAGCTACCTGCGCGACGAGATCGAGATCATCGTCGAGCAGGAGCCCGCCGACGCCGGCGAGCGCGTCCCCGAGCTGGTGGCCTGATGGACACGCTGGTCCCGCAAGCGCCCCCGGCAAACGGCCGGAAGCCCGCGGGCTGGCTGGTCGAGCTCGAGCGCGAGGTCGAGAGCCACCCGGCGGTGAACCACCTCCTGCTCGCGCGGCTCGCCACCGGGCCCTACACCGACGGCGACTACCGCGTCTTCGGGCTCCAGCACTACGCGCTGGTCGGGTTCTTCACGAAGTACATGGAGCTCCTCCTCGTGCGCGCGCCCTCGTCGGCGGAGAAGCTCTGGCTCGCCAAGGTGCTCGTCAACGAGTACGGCGAGGGCTCCGACGGGCTCGACCACACCGCGCTCTACGCCAAGTACCTGCTCGACGCCGGCGCGGACGAGGGCGAGCTCGAGACCACGCCGCTCTGCGCCGAGGTCTGGAACTTCGTCGGCGAGCACCTGCGAATCTGCCGCGAAGAGCCCTTCCTCGTCGGCCTGGGCGCGCTCGGCCCCGGGCACGAGTGGGCGATCCCGAAGATGTTCGGGCACGTCATCCCCGGCCTGCGGCGCGCCGGCCTCTCCGAGGAGGCGATCCTCTACTTCACGCTGCACACCGAGCAGGACATCGACCACGGCGCGTGGATGACCGAGGTTCTCGCGGAGCTCGTCACCACGGAGGAAGGCCGCGCGGAGGTACGGCGCGGCGCGCTCCTCTCGCTCGAGGCGCGCTACCGCTTCTGGACGGGCGTCGAGCGCCAGATCGTCGCGCGCCGCCAGCCGGTCAGCATCGAGGCGGTGCGGCGCGGCCTGCACGGGCCGCAGCGCGAGTCGCCCCGGGTCGACAGCCCCGGCGACCTGCGCGCCCTGCGCCGAGCGATCGACGCGTTCTTCCGCGGCAAGCCGTGGCCGGTCCGTATGGAAGGAAGGCGGCCGTGAAGATCCTCTTCGTGGCAACGCGCAAGAACGTCGATCCGCGCGAGCGCGAGCTCTACGAGATGGACCTGATGAACGAGATTCTCGGGTTCCGCCGCTCGCTGCTCGACCTGGGGCTTCTGACCGTCGCGGGCTGCACGCCCGAGCGCTTCGAAGTGGCGATCCGCGACGAGTACCTCGCGCCGATCGACTTCGACGAGCCCTGCGACCTGGTCGCGCTCTCCGCGAAGACCTCGTGCGTCAAGCGCGCCTACCAGGTCGCCGAAGAGTTCCGCCGCCGCGGAAGGAAGGTCGTCCTCGGCGGCATCCACGCCTCGTTGCGGCCCGACGAGGCGCTCGAGCACGTCGACCACGTCGTCACCGGCGAGGCCGAGGAGATCTGGCCCCGCTTTCTCGACGACTTCGAGGCCGGCAAGGCCGAGCGGCGCTACGACAGCCCCGGCTTCCCCGACATGGCGGGCATTCCGTTCCCGCGCTACGCCGGCCTCGATCCGAAGGAGTTCCTCTTCCACCAGCTCCAGACCACCCGCGGCTGCCCGTTCCGCTGCCGCTTCTGCAGCGTGCCGGACATCTCGGGGCAGTCGTTCCGCTTCAAGCCGGTCGAGCAGGTGTGCGCCGAGATCAAGGCGCTTCCGCGCCGCGGGAAGCTCGTCGAGCGCATGAAGGCGCTCTACATGGTCGACGACAACTTCATCAGCCGGACGCGCTACACGCGCGAGCTGCTCGAAGCCCTGGTCCCGCTCCGGCGCGCCGGCGAGGTGCCCGACTGGTCGGCCGAGACGACGCTGAACGTGGCGACCGACGAGCCGATGCTCGACCTCTTCCGCGAGGCGGGCTGCACGACGCTCATCATCGGCTTCGAGTCCGTGTCCGAGCAGACGCTGAAGTCCATGGACAAGGGCATCAACTTCTGCCTCACCTTCCAGGAGGCCACCGAGCGGATCCACCGGCGGGGCATCTCGATCGTCGGCAACTTCATCGTCGGGTTCGACACCGACCCGCTGTCGGTGTTCCGCGACACGCGCGACTTCATCTTCGCCAACAACATCCTCTACCCGTTCTTCAGCATCCTCGCGCCCATGCCGGGGACGGCCCTGCACGAGGAGTTCAAGGCGGAGGGGCGCCTCGACACCTACGACTGGTCGCTCTACGACACCCGGCACGTGATCTTCGAGCCGCGCCAGATGACGCGGGAAGAGCTCATGGACGGCTACGTGTGGCTCTACGAGCAGTGCTACACGAGCGAGCTGGCGCTGGCCAACCTGGGACGCTTCTGGGCCCGCCCCGAGCGGCCCGGTGCGAGCTGGATCGAGCGCCAATTCGTCCGCTGGAAGGTGGGCCGCTCGCGCTCGATCTCGGCGCGCAACCGGGAGTTCTTTCGCCGGGGAATGGCCCTGGCGGAGGCCCCCGGAAAGAAGGGCGACATGGCCCAGTTGCTCTATTATCTGGACTCAGGCCACTTTGCGGACTTCCTGGAGCGGTACAAGTCACCCCACTACGCCGCGCACGCGGCCCGCTTCGAGGCCGGGGGCGTGTCCCCGGCGGCCGGCCGGATGCAATGGGAGGACCGCCGCCTGACCCGGGCGGGCGCGTAACTCCCGCTTTCCGGCCCGGAATCGCGCGGGGTGGTTGGGAAATCCCTTATCTGCCCCACCCCAAGCCCTTGAGGGGCGTGATAGACTTCGGCACCCCCTTAGCCGTCGACCTCCCTCGCTTCTCCCCCCAAACCGCGGCGGTATCGGACCGGGGGTTAAGTCCGCTTTGATGAACCTCCAGGTCCCGATTCTAGCCACCGCCCTGCTTGCCCCGGGCGCGCTCGCCAGCGCTCAGCACCACCACCATCAGGGGGACGCGATCCAGACCGTCTGCGGCGTCGAAATCGCGCTCGGGACCCCGTGCCCGACCGGCCAGGTCGCCGTCCCGCCGGGGTGGCATTCCGGGGACACGCACGAGCACATCCAGCAGTGCTTCAATCCGGTCGACACCACGACGACGGACATCTACACCGAGATGCAGGCCACCGGGCTCGACGTGTCGAGCCCCCTGATCTGGTCGGCGGGCTTCATCACGCCGGACCAGTACAAGACGTACACCGCCAACTTCGTCACCGGCTCCGAGGACCTGACCACGGTCGGAGACCCGACCAAGATCATCCAGTTCGGCGTGGAGACCTCCGGCGTCAACTGCGGCAACCTCGGCCACATGATCGGGCTGAACATCGGGTTCAACGAGTCCGACATCTTCAAGTTCCAGCTCGGCTGCCAGCCGATCTACCCCGCGCCCGGGTGGAAGAACGACGGCAGCGGTGACTACTCGAAGCCGATCTTCGATCTCTTCAAGACGGCCCCCGACGCGGTGACGGGCTACGCCCACCAGTCCTGGCCGGTCAACCTCTACGAGCCGGTGGGCGTCGGCGGCTTCGACTGGGAGGACCCGCTCCTGCCGGCCTACGTAGGGTTCGACGCCAAGTGCTCCTTCGGCCAGACGATGGCCTTCCCGCTGCCGAAGACCTGCGGGAACACCCACCCGGTCCTGGCGCCCTTCGACGTCGCCATGAACCGCTGCGACTTCCTCGAGGCGTTCGAGCTGGAGAACGCCACCTGCTCCGGCGATCCGGTCGAGAAGCGCTGGTTCGGGATGTACTACAAGCTGCTCAACTCCGGGATGCGGCTGGGCGTCACCGCGGGCAGCGACGCCGACTGCATCGGGCTGCTCTGCCCGCCGCGGGCCTACGCCCTCCTCGAGGACGGCGAGCCGTTCAACTACGACACCTGGACGAAGGCGGTCAAGAACGGCCGCACCTCGCTGGCGGTCGGGCCTTACCAGTTCCTCGAGATCGACGTCGACGGCATGGACCCCGGCGAGCAGGTCGACCTCGAGACGCCCGTCATCGGCTCGGCGATGGTCAACGTCACCGCGACCTACCACGTCAACATCACCGACGCGACGCAGGTCACCGACGTCATCGAGATCGTGCAGGACGGCGTGGTCGTCGCCTCGCTCCCGTTCGGTCCCATCTCGATGGGCACCGCTGTCTTCAACGTCGACGTCCCGGTCACGCGAAGCGGGTGGATCGCGGCGCGCACGCAGTCCTACAGCACGCACACCGCGGCGGTGTACACCGAGCTGGACCGGCAGCCCGTGGCGAACTGCGCGGACGCCGAGTACTGGACGCTCTACGCGGACTTCCTGAACTACCAGCTCGACCTCGCCGCCCTCACCAGCCAGGCCGCGCTCGAGTTCTTCGTCGGCTGCTCCGAGACCGAGATCCGCGACTACGTCGCCGAGGGCCGTGACGTCTTCGCCGCCGTGCGCGACTACGACGCGACGCCGCCGACCGGCATCACGCGGTACGGGGTGTCCTCACCGCCCGACTGCACGCAGCCGATCGGCCTCGTGACCGAGGACACGCCGGTCGTGGGGCAGTCCTTCCGGATGCGCTACTTCAACGCGCCGCCGGGCGCGTCGGGCGCGCTGATCCCGGCGCTGAACCCGATCCCGACGGGACTGCCTTTCCTGGGGGCGGAGTTCTACGTCCTCATCAACCCGGCGATCATCCCCGTCCCGACGACCGCCAACGACGCGGGCTTCGGCGAGACGACCATCCCGTCGCTGCCCAACCCGGCGGGGGCGCTCGTCTACGTGCAGTACGTCTGGTTCAACCCGACGGGGTGTGACAGCACGGGTCTCCTGAGCTCGAGCGACGCGCTCAAGATCACGCTGCAGCCCTAGTCGGCCAGGACGCCCGCCGGCGCGACGTTCGGCGCCAGGAAAAAGCGCCCGATCTTCGCGTCGAACTCGACGCCGTCCGCGCAGCGCATGCGGTAGCTGCCCTCCATCGTGCCCCACTCGGTCGTGAGCGGGCAGCCGCTGACGTACTCGAAGGCCTCGCCGGGCGCGAGGTCGGGGTGCTCGCCGACGACGCCGGGACCGCGCACCTCGCGCTTGTCGTTGTGGGCGTCGCGGATCACCCAGTGCCGCGTGAGGAGCTTCGCGCGCTGCTCGCCCGTGTTCTCGATCCGGACCTTGTACGCGTACACGAACTGACGCCGGTCCGGGTCGGATTGGTCGGGGAGGTACTGGGCGGCGACGGTGATGCGAATGCCGCGCGTGACGGTGTCGGAGTGGCCGGTCTCCATGAGGGGGAGCCCCAGGATAGCCGGCCGCGGCGAGCCCGCAACCGCTCCGTTCACCGCGCGAGCAGGAATTCCGCGACCGCGTTCGCCATCCGCCGGTTGGCTTCGGCGTCGTAGTGTCCGTCGTAGCGAATCACCGGGAGCTCGCCGGTCTCCTCGTGCAGCGGCTCGAGCGACGGCAGGAGGTCCAGCACCGGGAGCTCCGCCGCGCGCGCCTCGGCGGCCGCCGCGGCCGCGACGTCGGCGCTCGGGTGGGGCCCGGCGAGCACGTTGGCGTCCGGGATCAGGCAGAACACGAGCTCGAACCCGTCGCGGGCGGCGAGCTCCTTGAAGCGCGCCAGGTAGCCCGCCAGGCGCCGCATGGCGGCGTCGAGGAACCCCTCTCCGACCGGCTCCGCGGTGATCCGCGCCTGCCTCACGTCGTGCAGGGTCATCAGGAGAGCGCTCTTGCGGACGAGCTGGCGAAGGTGCCAGCGCGTCTTCGTCCACCCCTCCATCGCCGCCCCCGTGTCGAAGGCCACCGGGCCCGACTCCTCGAGCCGGGCGCAGGTCGACGGGATGTCGCGCTCGGACACGTCGTTCCAGTACCAGAAGACCACCACAACGTCGGGGGCGATCTCCGGGCCGAGCTCCTCCAGGAGCGCCAGCTCCTGGCGGGTGTCGTAAGCGCGGTGGCCGGCGTTGACCACCCGCCACGGACCGCGGTCCGGGTCGGCCTCGCTCAGGGCGCGCTCCAGCCACGCCGGCAGGGTGTCCCGGTCGGCGACGCCCTGCCCGTAGATCAGGCTGTCGCCGAGCGCGAGCACGCGCCGCTCGCGCCCCGGGTCGCCCTCGGGGCGGCGCGGCGGCAGCTCCGGCCCGCGCAGGCCGAGCGCGTTGACCTCGACCCGGTGCAGGTAGGTGTAGTGGGCCTCCCCCGGCACCATCTCCCACCCGCGGACCTCGTTGGCCTGGATGCGGCTGATCGGAAGCTGCTCCGGCAGCGGCGTCCCGAAAACGACGCGCGCCACGATCTCGGCGACGACCGCGCTCGCGAAGAGCGACAGCGCGACGGCGGCCACGCGCCGCGGCCACCGGCGACCGCGCGCCGGCGTTTCCCTGCCGCCCTCCATCGGGCGAGATCGTACGATTCGCCGCGGTGATCGTCGCGCTCGGCATGGACCTGATCCAGATCGACCGCCTGGGCGAGGTGCTCGCCCGGCGCGGCCCCCGCTTCGTCGAACGCGTGTTCACCGCCGCCGAGCGCGACTACTGCGAGCGCCGCAAGCAGAGCGCCCAGCACTACGCCGGCCGCTTCGCGGTCAAGGAGGCGGTGATGAAGGTCCTCGGCACCGGCTGGGCCCACGGCGTCCGCTGGCGCGACATCGAGGTGGCGCGGGATCCGGGCCAAGCGCCCCGGGTCGAGCTCCACGGACGGACCGCGGCCATCGCGGCGGAGAAGGGCATCGCCCGCGTACACATCACGATCACGCACGACGGCGGCATCGCGGCGGCGGTCGCGGTGGCGGAAGCCTAGGGGCAGCGGCCTCGCCGGGCCCGAGACCGTCAGCTCACTCGCGGTATCCCAGCACGACGAGCAAACACGGCCCACCGGCGATCACGCCGAGGCCGTTTCGCTCGCAGGCCTCGACCGCCGCCTCGTTCTCCGCTCCGGGTTGCATCCAGACGTGCCGGACGCCGGCGTCGATCGCCTGGGCGACGACCTCCTCCGTCACGGGCGGCGGGGTGATGATCGAGAGCGCGCGAACCGGCTCCGGCGTGCTGCCGACGTCGGCGTAGCACGGCACGCCCTCGACCTCCGCGGCTCCCGGGTTGACCGGGTACACCGGTGCGCGCCCCACCTGAAGGTAACAGCGCAGCACCTTGTTGCCGTACTTCGCGCGGTCGTTGGAGGCGCCCGCCACGGCCCACGGGCCGTCGGCTAGAAAGTCATCGATGCGTTCCTGTGCACTCATCGCCAGAAGTCTACGCGAAATCCGGCCGCGCGCTCCGGTATCCTCGTTGCGCCATGAAGCTCGCCGAGAAGGCCGCGCGCATCCACACGAAGCTGGACGAGATCTACGGCAAGGTCCCGATCCCGCTCCACCACCGCGATCCCTACACGCTGCTCATCGCGGTGCTGCTCTCGGCGCAGTGCACGGACAAGAAGGTGAACGAGATCACGCCGACGCTCTTCGCGCGCGCGTCGACGGCCGACGCGATGACGCGCCTTTCGGCCGAGGAGATCCGGGAGATCATCAAGCCGTGCGGGCTCTCTCCACAGAAGTCGAAGGCGATCGCGGGGTTGTCCAGGATCCTGTGCGACGAATACGCCGGCGAGGTCCCCGCCGACTTCGAGCTGCTCGAGGCGCTGCCCGGCGTCGGGCACAAGACCGCGAGCGTCGTCATGGCTCAGGCCTTCGGCATTCCCGCGTTCCCGGTGGACACGCACATCCACCGGCTGGCGGCGCGTTGGGGGCTCTCCAAGGGGACGACCGTGGAGCGCACGGAGCGGGACCTGAAGCGCCTCTTTCCCCGCGAGTCCTGGAACGACCTGCACCTCAAGATCATCTACTTCGGGCGGGAGTACTGTCCGGCGAAGAACCACGACCTCTCCGCGTGCCCGATCTGCTCGTTCGCCGCGTCGAAGACGCGCATCCGTCAGGAGGCGAGGAAGACCGCGACGACGCGGCGCAAGGCATGAGCAACGACGCGATCGAGGAGGCCTGGGCCGCCCTCGACGAGGGCCGACCTGAGGACGCGCTCGCCGTGCTCGCCGACTTGGACGAGGACTCGGGAACGCGCTGGTCGACCGAGGTGCTCGCGCGCATCGAGCTGGGCGACCTCGCCGCGGCCGAAGAGGCGCACGCGCGCGCGCGCGAGCGCTCCGGCAGGGACGATCCCGATTTCCTCTGGGCGAGCGGCGAGCTGCACCTCCTGCGCTGGCGGACCGACAAGGCCCGCGCGGCGTTCGCGCGGCTGGTCGAGGTCGACCCGAGCACGGCGGCTTACGAGCGTCTGTCGCTGTGCCTGGACCTCGCCGAGGACTACGCGGCCGCGGACGAAGCGCTGAACGCCGCGCACGCCATCGATCCGGAGCAGCGCCCCGTTCCGCCACGGCTCGATCCCGACGCGTTCGACGCGATCGTGCACGAGGCGATCGGGGAGCTCCCGGAGCCGTTCCGTCAAGCGCTCGAGACGACCGCGCTCGTCATCGATCCGATGCCCGGCCCGGGCGCGGTCGTCGGCGAGGGGACGGAGACCCCGCCCGACCTGCTCGGCCTCTTCGTCGGCGCGTCGCTGCTCGACCGCGGCCTCGACGATTCCGGCGAGATCCCGCCGACGATCTACCTCTTCCGGCGCAACCTGGAGCGGCTCTGCCGCGATCACGCGGAGCTTCGCGAAGAGATCCGCGTCACGCTGTACCATGAGGTCGGACACGCCCTGGGCTTCGACGAGGACGGCGTCGAGGACATGGGCCTCGCTTGACGGTTGGAATGACATGGGAGCTTTTTGGAGAGCGTGGTGGCTCGCAGCCGCGCTCCTCTCCGGCGCGTGCGGCGGAGGTGGAGGGAGCGGCGGCGGCCTGGCCCCGCCGAGCAACTTGACCTACGGCGCGAACCCGGCGAGCTACACGCAGGGCTTCGCGATCGCGCCGAACGCGCCGGCGTTCACCGGCTTGGTGGACGAGTTCGCGGTGACGCCGCCGCTCCCCCTCGGGCTCGTCTTCGACACGGCGAGCGGCGTGATCAGCGGCACCCCCTTCCTCCCGGTGGCGGCCGGCGCGTTCACGGTGACCGCCACGAACGACGCCGGCTCGACCGACGCCGTCGTCACCATCACCGTGGAGCCGCCCGTGCCGCGGGCGGTCTACGTGCCGAACGCCGGGGACAGCACGGTGACGTCGTTCCACGTCGGCAGCCTGATCCACTCGGGCTACCGCGTCTCGAGCGGCGCCGGCGGTCGGGCGGTGGCCGTCCGCCCGGACGGCGCCTTCGCCTACGTGGCCAACAGCGTGTCCGACGACGTCTCGATCTACGCCATCGACCCCGCGACCGGCAAGCTGACCGAGGTGGGAGCGCCCGTCGCGACCGGCCAAGAGCCCGCGGGCATCGCGATCGATCCGACGGGAAACTTCCTCTACACGGCCAACACCGCCGACGGAACGCTCTCCGCGTTTCTCATCGACGGGCCGACGGGTGAGCTGACCCCGGTGGGCGCGGTCTCCACGCGGCTCGGTCCGAGCTCGGTCACCGTCGATCCGTCCGCCCGCTTCGTGTACGCGACGAACGGCCTCTCCAACGACGTGTCGGTCTTCTCGATCAACCCCGTCACCGGCGCGCTCGTCCCGGTGTCCACGACGCCCGTGGGCACGGAGCCGCGCGCGCTGACGATCGCGCGGACGGGCGGGGGGGTGTTCGCCTACGTGTGCAACGCGGGCTCGGACGACGTGTCGCTGTTCGCGCTCGATCCGATCACGGGGGCGCTCGCACCGCTCGCTCCCCCGGTGACGGCGGTGGGCGACCGGCCCCGGGACGTGCAGACCTCCGCCGGCGGCGAGTACCTGTACGTCGCAAACCAGCTCGACGGCACGATCGCGCAGTTCGCCATCGACCCCGCGAACGGACAGCTTTCGCCGCTGGTGCCGGCGGCCGCCGTCACGAGCCCCGGTCCGACGGCGCTCACCTCCGATCCCGCCACCGGCTCGCTCTACGTGGCCAACCTCTTCGCGGACGAGATCACGCTCTACACGATCGCGCCCGACGGCACGCTGACGCTCGACACCACGGTGCGCACGCGCAGCAATCCGAGCGACGTCGGTATCGGACCGGGTCTGGCCGCGCCGGTCTTCGCGTCGCGCCACGCGTACGTGGCCAACCGGTCGCCCGCCGACTCGATCACGCAGTACGCGGTGGACACGACCGCGGGCGTCGAGCTGCTTCCGCTGTCCCCGATTTCGGTTCCCGCCGCCGACGTCGACCCGCGGGCGTTGGCCCTCCACCCCGATCAGGAGCTGCTCTACGCCTCCACCGAGACCGGGACGCGGATCTCCGGTTTCGCGCGCGACCCGGCCACCGGCGCCCTCACGGTCGGCCCGGCGGAAGACGCCGGCGCGAGCTCCTGGGACCTCGCCATCGAGCCGTCCGGGCGCTTTCTCTACGCGTCGCTGATCGGGATCGGCGTGCAGCCGTACGCGATCGACGCGGCGACCGGTGCGCTCACCGCCGGTCCCGCGGCCCCCTTCGGCGTCAACCCCCGCAACCTGACGGTCGACCCGACGGGGCAGTTCCTGTACGCCGCCGACACCGGGGCGAACAGCGTCCACCGCTTCCGCATCACGCCGTCGACCGGCGCCCTGACGGACTTCGGTCCCACGCCCGCCGGCGGTCCGGGAGCGGGCACCGCGTCCGTGGCGGTCCACCCGAGCGGGCGCTTCGCCTACGCGTCGAACGCGGCCGCGAGCACGATCGCGATGTTCTCCGTCGACGCGGCGACGGGCGCGCTCGCTCCGCTCGCGCCGCCGCAGCTACCCACGGGCGCGGCCACCGGACCGGTCGGCATGGCGCTCGACGCGGCCGGCGAGCACCTCTACGTCACCCTCTCGGTCAGCCGCGAGGTGGCCCACTTCACCGTCGACGTCTCCTCGGGTCTGCTCGCGTTCAGCGACGTGCTCCCGACCTTCGGGCAAGACCCGCAGGAGCTCAGCCTCGACGCCTCGGGCTCGTTCCTGGCGGTGACGAACACGAACAGCCCGAACGTCATCTCGCTGTACCAGCTCGATCCCGCCACCGGCGCCCTCGTCTCCAACGGCTTTGCGATCTCCGAGCTCGGCGGTACGACCGGCGTGGTGCTGAGCCGCGACATCCAGTAGCATCGCGGCCATGGACGAACGGGAGTACCTGCTGCTCGCCGACCGCTGCCTCGAGCGCGTGGCCGCGTGGCTCGAGGACTTCGACCCCGACGAGGTCGACTACTCCACCCCGGACGGCGTCGTCACGATGGAGTTCGCCGACGGCACCCGCTTCGTCCTCAACCGCCAGGGCGGCGCGCACCAGATGTGGTACGCCGCCGGCGCGCGCGCGTGGCACTACGACTGGGACGCGGAGCGCGAAACCTGGATCGACGACCGCGACGGGCACGAGCTGTACGGAAACCTGGCGCGCACGCTGTCGGAGAAGCTCGGCCGCGAGGTCAGCGCGGCCGTCGGGTCCTAGTGGACTGTAACAGCCACTAGAGAACTTCGCGGAATAGAGTAACGCTCATGGTCGTTCCATGGTACGACACGGTACCATGGGTGGACGACGCGATCAGAAGGCCATGGCGACTCG
>JANQEJ010000166.1 GCA_028278425.1 Planctomycetota bacterium
GCGCATCCGCGACGTCATGTCGAAGGCGGTCCGGACGATCGGACCCTCGGAGACGCCTGCGGACGCCGAGGCCGTGATGCGCGACGCGAGGGTTCGGCGGCTGCCGGTCGTCGACCAGAATCAGCGCCTGGTCGGCCTGATCTCGCTGGCCGATCTCGCCCGCACTGCCGCGCGCCAGCACGACGCGAAGGAGCCGGACGTGACGGAGGCAGAGCTCGGAGAGACCCTGGAAGACATCTGCGCCCCACGGCCTCCCTCGCGGGGCGCCGCGTCCGCGTAGCGGGAAGACCGAGCGTGCCGCGACACGCGACGGCCATCCCGCCGGGCAGCACGCGGGGCAGCGTGCACGAGCTGGCGAGGCCGAGACCGCCCCAACCCCCGGCGAGAGCAGCAACGGCTCCCGCACCCCACGGTCTCGGCCTCCAGCTCGCCGCGCGGTCGGCGCAGCCAGAGTGGATCCATCGCGACGAGCCAGGGGCTCACCATCCACCGAGAAGGGAGACGACGATCATGGGACAGCAGGAAGAGAGCAAGCATGGGATCACGCGCCGGGAGCCGTTCGGCGACTTCCGCCCGATGTGGCCCTGGGGACGCGGATTCGGGAGCCGGATCGAACGGCTGATGGACCGACTCTTCGACGAGATCGCGGAAGAGCGCCGGCCGTTCTCGACGCTGCTGGCTCCGGTCATCGACCTCGACGAGAACGATTCGCACTACACACTGAGCGCCGAGCTGCCTGGGGTCGACAGGGACGACGTCACCATCGAGCTGGCGGACGGGACCCTCACGATCCGGGGGGAGAAGAAGAGCGAGCGCGAGGAGAAGACGGAGCGCAGCCGCTACGCCGAGCGGAGCTACGGCGCCTTCAGCCGCTCGCTCCCCCTTCCGCGCGATGCCGAGAGCGATCCGGCCCGGATCGAGGCGTCGTTCAAGGACGGCGTGCTCACGGTCAAGGTGCCGCGGTCCGAGGAGGCCAAGCCGACCGTCATCGCGATCCAGTAGGGAGCCGCTGGAAGCGGAAGTCGACCCGGCCGCAGGAGGCCGCGTGGAGCGGATCGATCCCGGGCGGCGCGACGCCGCGCGAGAAGGCCTGAGCGCATTCGCCGGGGCGGCCGGCAGGGGCTCCTGCCGGCGCGTCGGAGCGCTCAGCGGCGCTTCAGCTGGCTCTCGGCCTTCTGGACCTCCTCGTCGAGGCTCGCCACCTGGTCGAGGAGCTCTCGGATCCTCGGATCGTCCAGGATCGCGGGGGCCGGCGACGCCCCTTCCGGACCCTCCTGCCGCGCCGAGCGGTGGATCTCGTACACGG
This sequence comes from Planctomycetota bacterium, assembly GCA_028278425.1. Classification (GTDB taxonomy): domain Bacteria; phylum Planctomycetota; class UBA1135; order UBA1135; genus JANQEJ01. The sequence goes on from JANQEJ010000166.1 coordinate 1,307, forward strand.
CGCTGCCGAGCTCGGCGATGCTCTTGTGAAGCGCGCGTTCGGAACGCGACTTCTCGAGACGC
>JANQEJ010000167.1 GCA_028278425.1 Planctomycetota bacterium
GGTTGCCTTGGCTCCCCCCCGTCGGTTCGCGCGCTCGCTCCTGCTTCTCCTCGGAGCGGCGGGTTGTCTCGCGCCGCCGCCCGACTGGGAGAGCCGCGCCGCCGCGCGCGCCGCCGAGGCCGCGGCGCGCCCCGAGCCGGTCGAGGTCGTCGAGGCGTCGGCGCCCGCGCGGCCGGAGGTTCTGGAGGTTCTGGAGGTTCCGCCCGCGCCGCCGCCCGAGCTCGAAGAGGTCGCGCTTCCCGACGACGCGCGCACGTTCGTCTGGATCATCGGGCGGCCGGCCGTCCCGGGATTGCCCGAGGAGCGACGGACGGCGCGCGAGCGCGAGCGGGAGGAGGTCCTCGCCGGAGTCGCCGCGGGCCTCGCGTCGAACCCCGCGTGGTCGGAGCTCCTGCGCGACGAGCTCGAAGCGGCGCCCGAAGACGCCTCCGGCGACCGCGCTTGGGCGGCGACGGCGAACGCCGTGGCGCGCCTGCGCGTCTTCGAGCTCGCGCCCTCGCTCGCCGCCGCCCTCGAGGGCGACGCGCGGCCGGCGCGCCGGCGGTCGGCGCGCGAGGCCTTGCACTTGCTCGCCGGCGTTTGGTTCGAGGGGACGGCGGACGCGGAGGACTTCCTGGACTCGCTCGAGGCCTCCGGCGGCGTCGCGAAGCTGGTCGAGCACCTGCTCGACGAGGAGCGCCGCGCGAACGCGAGCCGGCTCGGCCTGATCGCCGTCGAGCCGGAGCGGGCCGTCGAGCTCTTCGCGAGCCCCGACGCCGCCGTGCGCGCCGGCGCGGCGCGCGCGGTGGGGGACGCGACCTTCCGCGGAAGGCTGGACCGGGCGGCCGCGCTCGACCTGGTCCTGCCGGCGCTCGCGGCGGAGCACGCGCCGGAGGCCGCCGCCGCGCAGGCGGACGCCGCCTCCGTCGCGATCGGTGGCGCGCCGGCGGGCGATCCCGGCGTCGCGCGGGTGCGCGCTCTCCTGCGGGCGCGGTTCGTCGACCGGACGTTTCCGGACGACCTGACGCTGACGCGTTCCTTCGCCGGGCTTCCCTGGGAGGTCGACGGGTCGGGCGACGGGGAGGCGTCGCTGGTCGCGGGCATCGAGCTCTGCACGCGGCTCCTCGCGCGCCACGCGTCCGACCCGGATTCGCGCCAGCGCGACCCGGAGGTCCTGGCCGAGATCCTGGTTTCGGTCGGCGCGCTGTGCGAGCGCGCCGCGGAACCGGACGCCGGAGCGCAGGCGAAGCGGCTTCGCGCGAGCGACGCGCTGCTCCCGGTCGCGGCGTTGCTGCACGACGCGGAACTCGCGCCCGCGGTGGCGCACGCCGCGCTCGGCGTGTTGACGGCGTTCCTGGGCCTGGCGGAACCGACCGACGAGAGCGCGCGCGCGGTCACCGCGGCGATCGCGGCGGCGGCGGGCGCGGGCGACGCGGACGTGCGGCGGTACGCCACCGCGTTGCTCGCGAGCTCGGCGCTCGAGCCCTTCGCGCGCGAGCTCGATCCACAGGTCTTCCTCGCGCGGCTCGGGCACGAGAGCGTCGAAGACCTGCGCGAGCTCCTGCTGCACCTCGTGCGTCGCTTCGGGGGAGCGGAGGAGTTCGACGCCTTGCTCGCGCTGCCGTCGTTCGACTCGCTGGCCGCGGGCGCGCCGCCGACGCGCCTCGCGCTCGCCGACGCGCTCGATCACCTCGCCGAGGAGCGGCCGGGGCGGCTCTTCGCCGCGGCGCGCGCCCTCGCGGGCGCGGAGGAGGAGCCGGGCGCGGTCGATCGCCAGCGGCGCGCCCTCGAGCTCGCCGCCCGCCTCGACGGGGAGAGCGCGTCCAAGCTGAGCCCGGCGGAGCACGCCGACGTCGTGCGCTGGGCCGCGCGGCTGCGGGACGCGGGGGTGAAGTTGGACGAGGCGCTCCCCGACGGAAGCGCGTTCGAGCGCAGGCTCGTCGACGTTCACCTTCCCGGCGCCGAGGCGGGGGACGGCCCGGCGCTCGCGCCGCTGCGCGCGGGACACCTCGAGGCGCTCTTCCTCGGCGACGTCATCGCCGCCGGCGCCGGCGACGCGGACGACGTCGGCCGCGTCGAGGCCGCCTACGCGCGGGTCCTCGACGAGGCGGCCGGGGGCGGCGACGCGCGCCTCGAGGAGCTCGTCCGGCGCGACCGCGCGCGCTTCTTCGCCGCCAGCGGCGACCCCGTGCGCGCACTGGTCGACTACCGCGCCCTCCTCGAGAGCGAGGTCCTGGAGCCCGAGGACCTCCGCGCGGCCTCCGCGCTGATCGCGTCGACGGGGTCCGCCGGGCCCGCCGGCCGGAGGGCCACGGCTCCGGAGGCCTTCGACCTCGTGCGGCGGGTCGTCCGACAATCCGACTGGGCCGCGGAGCCCGCCGGGGTACGTTTTCAGGACCTGATCGATCTCGGCGGCTTCGCCCTGGCCAGCGAGCATCGCGATCGCGTCGCGGACTTCGTGGACCTCGTCGACGGCATGCCGGACGAGGTGGCCACGGGGGTCGGCGTCGGGGTCTGGCGCGGGCTCGAGGACGAAATCGCTTCGCACGCGGAGCTCCTCGACCTGCGGGAGCGGGCGCGGGCGCTCCTCGCGATCCTGAGCCGGTCCGACGAGGGGTAGCACCGCGCGGGAATCGCTCGGTGTCCCTAGGATATTGCAGCCATGCGCCCTCCCCTCCTGCCCCTCCTGGTCCTCGCGTCCCTCGCCGCGCCCGTCGTCTCCCAGCGGACCTCGCCCGCAACCCGCGGCGTGCCAGGCTCGGTCGACGGCATCGCGCCGCCGGGGCTCGTCGCCTGGTGGCGCGCCGACGCGGGCCTGACCACGGGCATTTCGAACCTGGTCGCGACGTGGGAGGACCAGAGCGGCAACGGTTGGAACCTGACGCAGGACGACGGCCACCACAAGCCGGTCTCCGACCGCTTCGGTTACGAGGGCAGCGAGGCGCTGGTGTTCGACGGCAGCGACTTCGTCAGCCGGCCGGACGGGCTTCCGCCGGGCTCGTACAGCTCGGCGGTGGCGTTCGTCGTCGACGACCTGCGCGGCGGCGGCACGGTGCTCGGCGGCCTGGGCGGACACCGCCTGCACTTCAAGATCCAGAGTCCGCTCGCACGCCTGACGCACGGCACGAGCTTCATCGAGAGCACCGTGCCGGTGACGCCCGGCGAGCTCGTGGTCCTCGTCGCCACGTGGGACTCGGCCAGCGGCATCGGCTCGCTGTACCAGGACGGCGTTCCCGTCGCGGCGGGGCTGCTCGCGGCGCCCGGCGATCAGGCGATCCAGATCGGCGCGTCCTTCGACGGCATCCACCTCCACGGGCGCGTGTCCGAGACGATGCTCTTCGACCACGAGCTGACGGACCCCGAGCGCGCGGCCGTCGAGTCGTACCTGTTGACCAAGTACGCCGGCACCGGCTTTCCCGAGGTGGATTTCACCGCGCTTCCGCGCAACGCGCGGCTCTTTCAGCGGGACGGCAAGAACGAGGCGGACGTTCGCGTCGAGGGCGAGGTGCAGACCGCCGGCTTCGACGCCGTCGTCCTGCGCGTGCTGCGCGACGGCTCGCTCTTCGCGACGTCGTCCCAGCCGCTGGCGTACTCCGAGGGCAAGGCGCCGTTCTCGGTCGGCGCCACGATCGACGCGGGGCTCTTCTCCTACGACGTCGGCGTCTTCCTGAAGGCCGGCGCGACCGAGACTCAGGTCGCCCAGCGCGAGAACCTCGTCTGCGGCGACGCGTTCCTCATCGACGGGCAGTCGAACGCCGCGGCGAAGGACTGGCACGACGAGGGGGTCGGCAACCAGTCGCAGAGCAACTGGATCCGCTCGTTCGGAACGGGACGCTACTACCTCGCGTTCGCGAAGCCGGTGGGCACGCCCTTCGGCTCCGGCATGGTGTCGAAGCTCGGCCCGATCACCGACCTGAACTGGGATCTCGCCGAAGGGCTGATCGCGCACAAGCACGCGAGCGTCGGCCAGTGGGCGCTGCGCATGGCGGAGGTCATCCTCCAGGACCAGGGGGTGCCGGTCGCGCTCATCAACGGCTCGGTCGAGGGCAGCAAGATCCAGTTCCACCGGCGCCACGACTTCTACCCCGAGGATCCGACGACGATCTACGGGCGCCTCCTGACGCGCACGAAGGAAGCCGGCGTCCACGACGGGGTGCGCGGCCTGATCTTCTATCAGGGCGAGTCCAACGGCGGCGAGGGCGAGCTCTGGGGCTCGACCTTCGCGGAGATCCGCGCCGACTGGCTCAGCGACTACCCGTCGCTCGAGCGTATCTTCGTCTTCCAGATCCGCGAGGGCTGCTCGAAGGAGAACCAGGACGTGCGCGAGGTGCAGCGCCAGCTCGACGGCCTCTATCCGGACGTGCGATTGATGTCGACGACCGCCGTGCCGACGCACGACGGCTGCCACTACTTCTACGCGGGCTACCGCGAGATCGGCGACCGCATCGCGCGCCTGCTCCAGCGCGAGCTCTACGGCGCGACGCCAGGATCCGACGTCGACCCGCCGCAGATCGTGTCGGCCGCGTGGACGTCGCCGGCGAAGAACCAGCTCCTGCTCACGTTCAAGGAGCCGGCCGACACGCTCGTGTTCGACGCCGGCGCCGAGGCGGACTTCGACCTCGACGACGGCACGACGGTCGTTGCGGGCTCGGCGCTCGGGAACACGCTGCTGCTCGACCTGTCGGGGACGAGCACCGCCACGACGATCTCCTGGATCGGGCACCAGGGCGACGGCCCCTGGATCGCGAACGCGAACGGGGTCGGAGCGCTGACGTTCTTCGACTTCCCGATCACGCCCTGAGGGGCGGCCGGTTCGCCCGATTCGTCGTACGATGGGGCAGCCGATGAAGATCCGCGGAGAGGAACTCGTGGTCGACTACCCCTGCCGCTGGGACTACACCGTCATCGGCCGCGACGAGGCGCGCCTGCGCGCGGCCGTCGCCGAAGCGGTGGAAGGCGTGGAGCACGAGCTCCGCCCGTCGCACAAGAGCTCCGGCGGGCGCTACCTCTCGCTCGCCCTCGAGGTCGAGGTGCGCGATGCGGCGCACCGCGATCGGATCTGGCAGCGCCTCGCCGTCCACGCGGACGTGATGTACCTGCTCTGACGCTCGCGCGCCCCTACTGGCCGTGAACCCAGAGCGGCCGCGAGGACGCGACGAGATCCGGCACGCCGGGGTCGAGGAAGACCGCCTGCAGGAAGAGGTCGAACGGCGGCGTTCCCGGCGCGATCGCGACCTCGAGCTGAAGCTGGCCCTGCCCCGGTCCGGTTCCGCTCAACGCGATCGGGACGAGCGTCGGAAGGAGCGGCAGGACCTGCAGGTCGCACGACGGCGTGATGGGGAACGTCCCCTGGCCCGCGCCGACGACGAGGAAGCCGGAGGCCCCGCCGAGCCCCTGCGAGATCCCGAGCAGGAGTTCCTCGCCCGGCGCGGGACAGCCGAAGCCCGCGAGGTTCGGCGTGAAGTCCCCGCTGCCGGCGCAACCCTCCCCGTAGAGCTGGAAGAACCCGCCGCAGGGTTTCGGGACGAGCTCGACCGGGTGCAGCGCGACGCCGTCGCTCGCGAGGCCGACGATCCTGCCGTCGTTCGAGATGCTGCGCGCCTCGACCACGGTGAACCCGAGGGAGGGATGGATCAGCTCGTTCAGGTCGACCAGGACGCCGTCCCGCCACAGGAACGCGCGAATGCCGCCGCCGTCGAGCGCGGCGTTTCCGACCGCCGCGTTGTCGTCGTTGATCGAGTACGCGATCGCGACGGTGCCGCCGAGCGTTCCGAGCTCGATCACGCTGCCGTCGGGCCGCCACACGGCGGCGACGCGCCAGTCGATGAAGTCGCCGACGAAGTCGGCGGAACCGGCGACCCAACCGGCTTCGTTGACGTCCCACGCCTTGCTCGTGCGGCCGGCGATGCCCGCCAGACTGTGGAGGTCGGTCAGAACGCCGCCCTCGAAGCGAACCGCGTGCTCGAACCCGCCCGCGTCCTCGGCGAAGCCGACGACCTGCGCTGAGTCGTTGATCCCGTACGCCTGCGTCATCCGGCTGACGGGCACGCCCGGCAGCGGCGGAAGCTCGATCACCGTTCCGTTGTCCCAGAGGAAGCCACGCCCGGCCGGGATCGCGGGGTCGCGCCCGAAGCCGACGACCTGACCCGCGTCGTTCACGTCCCAGGCCCGGAAGAGCTCGAGCGCCGCGCCCCCGGTCGCCGCCGCGCGCAGGTCGGTGATCGCGCCCGCCGCGTCCCACGTGACCGCGGTGTCGAAGAAGAACGTGAGCGAGCCGGACTGCTGGACGACGGTGCTCGCGCCGGCGATCGCGCCGCCGCCGTTGATCGCGTTCGCCTCGCCCATCACCGCGCCGGAAAGAACCGGCAAGACCTGGACACCCGTGGAGGGCGAGAGCACCACCGGCTGCGGCCAGACGAACCCGGCGGGGATCCCGCTCCCCACCGCGCGCCCGTCCGTCGCGACGTCGACGACGAAGCCTCCGGCGAGCTGTCCCCCGGGATCGAGCTGGACGAGCGAGAGTTCTTGGGCCGCGGCCGGCGCGACGGCCGCGAGCGCAAGTCCGGCGGGAAGGAACGCGTTCCGCATGGGGGACCTCCGGTCAGGGGGTTGGAAACCTCCTTATACCCCGCGCCCGCGCGGACGGCCTTGACACGCGCCACGCCGCGTTCCAAGATCTTCCCCCTGGTCCGCGGGGTGGAGCAGTCTGGCAGCTCGTCGGGCTCATAACCCGGAGGTCGCAGGTTCGAATCCTGCCCCCGCTACCACGTTCACGAGAAGACCGCTGCTCGAGAGGGCGGCGGTCTTCTTCTTTGCCCCTAGAGTGGGCTTGCGCTCGCCGGCTTGATGCGCTCGACGGCCTCAATGACGGGCCGCCTGCCAAGCGCCTTCGCCGACACCTCGTTCAACTGCGGGCCGCGCGCGTCGGACGCTCCCGAGGCGAACGCTTGGAAGCGGGCGATCCAATCCAGGAGCGAACAACTCCGCTCTCGTTGCGGCGATCGAGGCATCAACCAGGCGGACCTCGCCGATGTACGGGCACGCCGGCGATCTTGGTTGCAGAGGTTGTCGGTCCGGCCGGACGATCCGTTCCGAATGCGTCAGGAGCTCGCCCGCCACGCCATCCAGGCCCCGAGCGCAGCGAGTGCGACCAGGAGCGCGGCGAGCGCCATCCACCATCTCCTCCAGCGCGCCAGATCGCGTTCCACGACCTTCGTTCGGTCGAGGATCTGGGCCTCCAGGTCCGCGAGCACGGCGCGCAGCTCGCGCAATTGCGGCTCGTGCGCCAGGCGGCAGGCCCCGACGAACACCAGAACCATGGCGACCTGCACACCGACGAAGACCAGCGGGTGGTTGATCCGATAGCCGCCGTCGGCGTTGTCGATCAGGGAGTTGAGCGCGAAGGCGAAGGCTACGAGCGAAAGGGCCGCGAGCCACATCCAGGTCGCCGCGTTCGAGCGGTAGAACGCGAGCCGCCGACGCAGCGCCGCCTCGAGCGTCTCGTCCATACGCTCGAGACCGCGCACCTCGCCGTGCAGACGCACGCCGTACGCGGCGAAGCCCAGCGCTGCGAGAACCACGCCAACCTGAATGCACAGCATGACGGGGTTTGAGCGGTAGCCGACCAAGTTCGCTCCGCCAAGGACCAGCGTGGCCATCTGCACAAGGAGATAGGTCCAGACGTAGTTGCGCAGCGTGCGCGAGCTGCGCTCGACGCGCGGCTCCAGCATGCCGATGAGTTGTTCATGGCTCATGGGTCGTTCCTCGGGGGCTTCTCGCCAGATGCGTTCGATCAGGTCGTCGTTCACGGGTTCACTCCTCGACGTAGCCGCGGGCGGCCAGACACTCGCGAAGGGTGTTCTTGATGCGGTGGAGGCGGACGGTGACGTTGCCCGTCGACAGGCCGGTGAATTCGGCGATCTCTGCGTGCGGCCGTGCCTCGAGGTGCAGCAGGACGATCGCGCGGTCGAGCTCGCGCAGCGTTCGGATGCACTCGTGGAGGAGCTGAACAGCCTCCTTGGTCTCCGCGGGGTCGGGCTCGCTCGGCGCCGGGGCCGATGTGGAGGCCTCCGGATCCTTCGCAGCCACACTCCGCTCCGTCACCGCCTTCCGCCGCCGGAACAGAGCCGTGTTCAGCGCGACCCGGTACGCCCAGGTCGCAAAGCTCGAGTCGCCCCGGAACGAGGGCCAGGCCCGCCACAATTGCATGACGATCTCCTGGAAGAGGTCCTCGCGCTCCTCAGGCCCGGCGGCGTAGACCGCGCAGACTTTTCTCACCATTCGCTGGTGCCCGTGGAGCAGGTCCAGGAACCGGCGGCGGGAATCCCGAGGGCCGTTGGAGCTCATTCCTGAGTCGTTGGTTGCACGGAGCCGGGCGACATTACAGCCCGCGGGCCGATCCTCTCGAGCCGAGCCAAGCGTCCCCCCGCTACCACCGCTCAGAGAGGACCTGGCCCTTCCCGGCCGGGTCCTCTCTTTTCGTGGCCGGGAGCCGGGGGTGCGGTCTGCGGGCCGCCTACGAGACGGCAGCTTCCTCGCCGATCGCCAGGACGATCGCGCCCGCGCGCTGCTCCGTCTCGACGCGGCGGTGAGCTTCGGCGGCTCGATTCATCGGATACGCCCGGTCGACGATGGAGACGATCCGACCCTCCTCGATCAACTGCTTGAGCGCGTCGAGGGCTTCCTGCGTCTCTCGCGCGAAGGCGACTCGGACCGTCTTGTCCGTGAAGCGCGTCGTCCACGCGGAGCGCAGCATGTCCGACAACCGAGGATTGCCCTTGAGGTAGCGGCCTCTCGGTTTCAGCGAGGAGATGCACTGGCCGTACGAGCTGCCGGCGACCATGTCGAAGACGACGTCGTAGGTCTCGCCTCGCGCCGCGAAGTGCTCCTTCGTGTAGTCGATGAACCGATCGGCTCCGATGCGGCGCAGCATCCTCTCCTTGATCGAGCTGTCAACGGCCGTGACCTCCGCGCCGAACGCCTTCGCGATCTGGACGGCGTGAGCGCCGATGCTTCCACCGGCGCCGTTGATGAGGACACGCTCTCCGGGCTGGATCCCCGCCAGCCGCATGAAGTGAATGGCGTTGAGCCCGCCAAGCGGCACGGCCGCCGCATCCTCGAACGACATGTTCGAGGGTTTCGTCACCACGGGGTACTTCTCGGGCACGGTGAGGTATTCGCCATAGGCGCCACGCCGGAAGCCAGCGGAGCCGAAGACCTCGTCGCCGACGGCGAGGCGGGTCACTCGCCGGCCCACCGCCGTGACGACTCCCGAGAAGTAGTCGCCCAGGATCCGCCGCCGCGGACGGGTGACGCCGACCGCGAGACGCAAGGGAAGCCAAAACCACTTCACGGAGAACCGGAAGCTGCGCAGCTCGCAGTCGGCCTTGGTCGCCTCGGCAGCGCGGACGTGGATCAGGACCTCGTCTTCCCCGGGCACGGGCGGCTCGATCTCTTCGAGCTCGAGCACGTCCGGTGGACCGTAGCGCGAGTAGGTGATGGCCTTCATGGTGCGCGGGAGGTCGGCGAGCCTTCGGTATCGTCCGCCTCGTTCCGGGCCGGGTCCACCTTCGCTGGCGCGCGTGGCTTCGGTTCTCCGGCATGAACGGCATCGATGGTCGCCGTCTCGCGCTCCCGGAGCAGATCCGCCCCTACAAGAGCCGGTACGGCGCCGCGGTAGCGCCCTACGCCCTAGTGCTGAGGCTCCTTTGCTCGCCCGGTGAGCGGGCCGTCGGTATAAGGAAAGGTCGCCCTGCCGGCACCTCGCCCGGCGTCCGGCCCGTGCATGCGAGACCCGCTCCGCAACGTCTCGGTTCGCTACAAGCTGGCCCTCACGTTCCTCGTCGTCTGCTTCCTCGCGTTCGGCGTCGGCGGCCTGCTCGTCACGCATTCGGCGCGGGAGTCGCTCGAGCGCGAGATCCTCGCCCTGCAGCGCTTCCGCTCGCAGTCCTACGCCGCGGCGCTGGAGGGGGAGCTCGGGGCGTACCAGCTTCGCGCGCGCGATTTCGCCTCGGACGGTTACATCCGCGCGCGCCTCGAGGAGATGGCCGGGTCGGCACCCGGGGAGGGCGGCGCCGTGCAGGAGGCCCTGCGCAGGCACCTGCTCGAGAACAAGCTGCCGCTCGAGCCCGCCTTTGCCAATCTCGCGCTGATCGGCGCCGAGAACGGGGACGCGTTCCTGGCCAATCCCGACAACGGCGAGTGGGCCGGCGACCTCCCGGCCGAGGCGACCGCCGGCGCGGACTGGTTCAGCGGTCTCGTGCCAGGCCGTGGAGACGAGTCAGCGCCGACGCTGGTCCTCGGCACCCCGGTGAAGAGCCTCTCGGGCGGACGCTTCCTCGGTACCCTCCTGGTGCACGTTCGCTGCCGCGTCTGGATCGCCGAAGCCCTCGGCGGTGTCGCCGGCGACGAGCTGACGCCCGGATACCGCCTGCGGCTGGTCGATCGCAACCGGCGCGTGCTCGAGATTCCGCGCGAGGTCCTGGACCGCTCCGATCCCGCGGTGGCCGCTCGCCTCGCGGACAGCGGACTCGGGCTGCGGCTGCGCAACCCCGGCGAGCGGGGCGCGCAGCGCCCCGCGGCGCCAGGAGTCCTGTCCGAGGTCTTCCCGCTCGAGCTCGGTGGCTGGCAGCTCGAGGCTTCCCTGCGCATGAAGGAGGCGCTGGCCGCCGTGTCCGGGCTCCAGGCGCGCTTCCTCATCGCGGGCGTGGTCTTGGCCGGCGCGGCCTGTCTCATCCTGCTCTTCCCGATGCGCTTTCTGGCGCGTCCGATCCGGGAGCTGCGCGACGCGGCGATGCACATCCGCGGCGGGGACTTCAGCGCGCGCGTCCCGGTGGAGTCCAGCGACGAGATCGGCGAGCTCTCGCGCTCGTTCAACCTGATGGCCGAGGCGGTCGAGGAGCGAGCGGAGAAGCTGCGCCTGGCCGCCGGCACGCTCGAGCGGCGCAAGAACGAGCTGCGCCGCGAGCGCGACCGACTCAACGCCGTGATCCGCTCGATGCGCGACGGGCTGATGGTGCTGGGGGGCGACGGCCGGGTCGAGGTCGCGAACGCGGCCGCCGAGCCGTTGCGGGCCGTGCTGGAGAACGGCGGCCTCGAGCTGCGCGCACATCGCAACTGCCGGCGGGCGAACGTCCCCGTCGAGGCCGGCGCCCTCGAGGAGGGCAACGGCAGCCCCGCCAACGACGCGGACGGGGAAGGCGTCGAGAACCCGTGCCTCAACTGCCTTTTCGAGCCGGCTGCTCCGCCCCGCTCGTGCCTGATCGACGCGGGCTCGCTGGTGTACGAGGTCCACTCGACGCGCCTCTCGCCCGGCCAGGACGGCTCGGCCGGGAGGGTGCTGGTGGCGCGTGACGTGACCGACCGGGTGGCTCAGGACGAGCGTCAGATCCACCAGGAGCGCCTGGCCGTTCTCGGCGAGGTGGCCGCGGTCATGGCGCACGAGCTCAACAACCCGCTGGCGGCCATCCGCATGTTCGCCCAGATGATCGCGTCAAAGCTCCCCGAGCAGTCGCCGCTGCGCGAGGACGTCTCGGTCATCGAGCGCAACACCGAAGCGTGCGGCCGGACGATCCGCGAGCTCCTGGACTACGCCACCGGGGCGACGCCGGAGGTCGGGCGCGTCGACGTGCACGCCAGCCTGCGCGAGGTGGCCGGCTTCCTGCGCGCCCTGCGCGAACGCGGCGAGACCGAGCTGGTCCTGACCCTCGGGGCGGAGGAGCCGGTCGTGAACGGCGACGAGGTTCAGCTCCGCCAGGTCTTCGTCAACCTCGTCATGAACGCGCTGCAGGCCGGCGGTGCCGGCAGGGTCGAGGTCCAGACGCGGCTCGACGCCAGGCACCTGGTGATCGACGTGATGGACGACGGGCCGGGCATTCCCGACGAGCTCGCCGACTCGGTCTTCCGCCCGTTCTTCACGACCAAGCCGCGCGGCAGCGGCACCGGCCTGGGGCTCTCCACCGCGCGCCGGATTACCGAGATCCAGGGCGGCGGCCTCGAGCTGGCCGACGGTCGCCCTGGCCACACGACGTTCCGCGTCCGCCTGCTAAGGAGTGCCGGATGACCCTGGCTCCCGTCTTGGATCTCGCGCAACTGCGCGTGCTGGTCGTCGAGGACGAGGCGGACATCCGCCTCGGCCTGCGGCGGCTGGCGGAATCGGTCGGAGTCCAGGTCGAGGAGGCCGAGGACGGCCGCGCCGCTCTGGACCTGCTCGAGCGCTGGGTGCCGGACCTGATCCTCACCGACCTGATGATGCCCAGGATGTCGGGCTCCGAGCTCCTGGCGGAGGTGAAGAAGCGCCGGCCCGAGTCGGAGGTCGTGATCCTGACGGGGTACGGCACCGTGCAGTCGGCGGTGCACTGCCTCCAGAGCGGCGCCGCGCACTTCCTCACCAAGCCGTTCGACAACGAGGGCGTGATGCAGCTCATCGAGCGCCTGGGCCGCCAGATCCTGGCGCGGCGTCTGACCGTCGAGGACGGCGGGGCCGAGCTGATCAGCCAGGATGTGCGCATGCGGCCGGTCACCGAGCTGATCGCTCGCGTCGCCGCCAGCCCGGTTGCCGTTCTCATCGAGGGGGAGAGCGGGACCGGCAAGGAGCTCGTGGCGCGCGCCATCCACAGCCAGAGCGAGGTCGCCGACAGGCCGTTCCTGGCCGTCAACGCTGCGGCCCTGCCCGACACGCTGCTCGAGTCCGAGCTGTTCGGGCACCGGCGCGGGGCCTTCACCGGCGCGGACAGCGCCCGCGACGGGATCTTCGTTGAGGCGCGCGGCGGCACGGTGTTCCTGGACGAGGTGGCGTCGATGTCGCCGTCGTTCCAGGGCAAGCTCCTGCGAGTGCTCCAGGAGCGCGTGGTGCGCCCGCTGGGCTCGTCCGCCGACCGCAAGGTCGACTTCCGGCTGCTCGCGGCCACCAACCGCGATCTGGAGTCGAAGATAAGTGAGGGCGAGTTCCGCGAGGACCTCTTCTACCGGCTCGGGGTCGTGCGCATCTTCGTCCCGCCGCTGCGCGAGCGTCCCGATGACGTCGCGCTCCTGGCCGCGCACTTCCTGCGCCGCGTCGCGCAAACCAGCCTCGGCGGGGCGGCGCGCCCGCCGCGGATCTCCGCAGCGGCGATCGACGCGCTCCAGGGGCACAACTGGCCGGGCAACGTGCGTGAGCTCGAGAACGCGATCCAGCGCGCGGTCATCGTCTGTGCCGGCGAGGTGATCGAGCCCTGGCACCTGGGGCTGCGCGGGAACGGCTGGGAGCAGCCCCAGTTCGCCGGTGGGTCCGAGGAGGCGGACATGGACTACGCCAGGAGCAAGCAGCGCGTGCTCGAGGAGTTCCAGCGCGAGTTCGTCCACCGCGCGCTCGAGGCCGCCCACGGGAACGTCTCGCGGGCGGCGGGGGCCTGCGGGATGACGCGCGCCGCGCTGCAGCGGATCATGCGTCAGCTCGAGATCGAGCGCGAGGACTACGGGCAGGCGTAGCCCGGGCCCGACCTCGATCCCCCGCTAACTCGAGGGGGGTGCATAGGCGCGTATGCACGCGCGGCCCACCGGCCCTGAAGAAGGGGCGCGGAGGGCGGCTTCTTGACCGGCATGCATGTTGCCCCGCGCGCGTCGCGGCCCCGGGTTGGAGGGGCCGGACACCAAGGTCCCGGACCGGAGCCGACGGCATGGACGTCAAGAACAAGGCAACCCGCATCGACCTCTTCAGCCTGCGCACGCCGCAGATGCGGGCCTTCCACATGTCGTGGTTCGCCTTCTTCCTGTGCTTCTTCGCCTGGTTCGGCATCGCGCCCCTGATGCCGGTCGTGAAGGAGGAGCTGGAGCTCACCAAGGGCCAGATCCGGTGGCTGATCATCGCCTCGGTGTCGATCACGATCGTGGCGCGCCTCGTCATCGGGTGGCTCTGCGACCGTCTGGGCCCGCGAAAGAGCTACACGATCGTCCTGCTCCTCGGCTCCTTGCCGGTGATGGCGATCGGGCTCTCGGACAGCTTCACGACCTTCCTCCTCTTCCGCCTCGCGATCGGGGTGATCGGCGCGTCCTTCGTCATCACCCAGTACCACACGTCGGTCATGTTCGCGCCCAACTGCGTGGGAACCGCCAACGCGACCAGCGCGGGCTGGGGAAACCTCGGCGGCGGGGTCACGCAGATGGTGATGCCGCTCGTGTTCGCGGTGTTCATCGGCCTGGGCTACACGGAGGCCCTGAGCTGGCGGTTCTCGATGGTCGTCGCCGGCGTGGTGTGCTTCCTCACCGGGATCGTGTACTTCTTCGTCACCCAGGACCTCCCCGACGGCAACTTCAGCGACCTTCGGAAGAGGGGCGAGTTGCCCGAGCGGAAGACGGGCAAGGGGACCTTCCGCCTCGCCGCCAAGGACAAGCGGGTCTGGCTGCTCTTCCTCATCTACGCGGCCTGTTTCGGCGTTGAGCTGACCATCAACAACATCGCGGCCCTGTATTTCTTCGAGGATTTCGGCCTGGGGTTGAAGACCGCGGGCCTGGTCGCGGGGCTCTTCGGGCTGATGAACATCTTCGCCCGCACGACCGGCGGGATCATCGGCGACAAATTCGGGTACCGGGGCGGGCTCAGGGGGCGGGTTCGCTGGCTCTTCATCGCGCTCTTCGTCGAGGCCATCGCGCTCATGGTGTTCTCGCGCATGACGGTCCTGCCGATCGCCATCGGCACGATGATCGTGTTCAGCCTGTTCGTCCAGATGTCGGAAGGCGCCACCTACTCGGTGGTTCCCTTCATCAACAAGAAGGCGCTGGGCTCGGTGGCCGGGATCGTCGGCGCAGGGGGGAACACGGGAGCGGTCCTGGCGGGGTTCCTCTTCGGAATCGAGGGGCTTTCCTGGGCGAACGCGCTCCTGATCCTGGGCGGGTGCGTCTTCGTCATCTCCTTCGTCGCGCTCCTCGTGAGCTTCAGCGCGGCGGACGAAGAGGCCGCGGCCGCGGAGTACAGCCGAGCCCTCGAGGAGCGCGCCCGCATCGCCAGGAAGCCGGCCTTCGAGCTCCCGCGGCCTGCTACGGGAGCCCGCGTGACGCCGATCGCGGTCCTGCGCATCTACCTGGGCGTGGCGCTGGCCATCAAGGGGATCTACTTCATCATGAACATGGACGCGCTGGAGGCTCAGATGGACTTCGGCGACTGGGACGTCGTCCTGCCATGGTTCGTCGTCCTAGCCCACTCGGTGGGAGGGGCCTGTCTCGCGCTCGGCTTCGCGACGCGTCTCGTCGCCGCGGTCAACGCCGTGGTTCTGAGCGGCGCGGCCGTCGTGCACCTGACGGGCACCACGAGCCTCGAGATGCTCGGCGAGAACCTGAACTTCCAGTTCGCGATGCTGATCCTGGTGACCCTGGTGATCATCTTCTGGCAGGGCGCCGGCGGGTTCTCCCTGGACCGGCTGGTGCGCGGCAACGGCGGCGGGGGGCAGAAGCAGCCCTCCCCCGGCGCCTGACGCCGCGGGCGGTGCATAGATCGATCGGCAGCGCTGCATAGCCGCGTATGCAGCGCTTGCCGCCGGGCGCCCGCTCGGACCGCATGCGGGCGGGCTACGCCCCGGCACGCGCTTTGACCAAGCGGGGAGGATTCGAACCACGGAGCCGAACGGTGAGCCAAGCCATCCTCAAGAAGTTGATCCTGCCGCTGCCGCTCCTGGTGCTCGCGATGCCCGCGGCTTTCGGCCAGGACCCGCCGTCGGAGGAGACGATCGAGTACTTCCGGCTGAATTGCATGAGCTGCCACACGATCGGCGGCGGTCGCCTGACGGGCCCGGACCTGAAGGGCGCGACCGAGCGCGCCGACGAGGCCTGGCTGGTCGACTTCATCCTCGACCCCAAGGGCGTGATCGACAGCGGCGACCCCTACGCGGCCCAGCTCCTGCGCGAGTCGCGCGGGCTCGTGATGAACCAGACGCCGGGGATGGACCGCACCATGGCCGAGAAGCTCGTGCGCATGATCGCGGCCGAGTCCGCCAAGGAGCGCTCGGAGTTCGCGGGCCTGCAGATCAGCGACCGGCCGCTGACCGAGGCCGACGTCCGCATGGGAGCCGACCTGTTCAGCGGCGCGGTGGCCGGCGCCAACGGCGCGCCGTCCTGCATCTCGTGCCACACCGTCGCCGGCCTCGGGGGGCTCGGCGGCGGGCGCCTCGGCCCCGACCTGACCGACGCCTACGACCGGCTCGAGGGCCGCACGGCCCTATCGGCCTGGCTGGGCTCGCCGCCGTCGCCGGTGATGCAACCGATCTTCAAGGACCACGCGCTCGAGGGCGAGGAGGTGCTCGCGCTGGTCGCCTATCTCAAGGACGTGGCCGAGAGCGAGGAGGTCGAGGCCCCGGCCAGCACGCTGCAGTTCCTGCTCGCCGGCTTCGGGGGCTCGGCGCTTCTGCTCGTCCTGTTCGACTTTCTCTGGCGCAAGCGCTACCGCGCGACCCGTCGCCCCCTGGTCGAGAAGCTA
This sequence comes from Planctomycetota bacterium, assembly GCA_028278425.1. Classification (GTDB taxonomy): domain Bacteria; phylum Planctomycetota; class UBA1135; order UBA1135; genus JANQEJ01. The sequence continues at coordinate 16,424 of JANQEJ010000167.1, forward strand.
CGCCGCGACACCGCGGTGGGGACCCACTGATGAAGAACGGATACCCGGCGAACGGCGACAACCCCTACATCCAGGACACGGTCGACCCCAGGACACGCTCCTGGGAGGAGTTCTACCGCAACCGCTGGCAGCACGACAACGTGGTGCGCAGCACGCACGGCGTGAACTGCACCGGCGGGTGCTCGTGGAACATCCACACCAAGGACGGGATCGTCACCTGGGAGATGCAGGCGCTCGACTACCCGACGATCGACAAGGAGATCCCGCCCTACGAGCCGCGCGGCTGCCAGCGCGGCATCTCCTACTCCTGGTATCTCTACAGCCCGCTGCGCGTGAAGTACCCGTACATCCGCGGCGCGCTGCTAGACCTCTGGAAGGAGGCGCGCGCCGCCTTCGAGGACCCGGTCGACGCGTGGAAGGCGCTGATGAGTGACCCGGCCAAGCGTGCCCGCTACCAGCGCGCGCGCGGCAAGGGCGGCTTGCGACGAACGTCCTGGGAGACGGTCAAGGAGATCATTTCCGCCAGCGCCGTCCACACGATCCAGGAGCACGGCCCCGACCGCATCGTCGGCTTCTCCCCGATCCCGGCCATGTCGATGCTGTCCTACGCGGCCGGCGGTCGCATGCTCCAGTTGATGGGGGGGGTGAACCTGTCGTTCTACGACTGGTACTGCGACCTGCCCAACGCCTCGCCGGAGACCTGGGGCGAGCAGACCGACGTCAACGAGTCGGCGGACTGGTTCCACGCCAAGTTCCTCGCCGTCATGGGAGCCAACCTGAACATGACGCGCACGCCGGACGTGCACTTCGCCTGCGAGGCGCGCACGAACGGGTCGAAGATGGTCGTCTTCGCGCCGGACTTCAACCAGGTGGCGAAGTACGCGGACGAGTGGATCCCGCTCAATGCCGGCCAGGACGGCGCGTGGTGGATGGCGGTCAACCACGTCATCCTCAAGGAGTTCCACCACGAACAGCAGGTCCCCTACTTCATGGACTACCAGAAGCGGTTCACCGACGGGCCGCACCTGGTCGAACT
>JANQEJ010000226.1 GCA_028278425.1 Planctomycetota bacterium
ATCAGCGCGAGCAGCGCGAGGCTCGGAACGGTCTGCATCACGCTCGCGGCGCCGACGAAGACCTGCCCGAGGGAGCGGACGCGCGTAACGAGGATGCCGACCGGCACGCTGACGACGACGCCGAAGAGGAGCGCGAAGAGCGAGAGCGTCAGGTGTCCGGTCAGATACTCGGGCAGGAGCTCGAGCGCGTCCCTCACGCGTCGCCCTCGAGCATCGCGCGGATCCGCTCGCTCTGCCGGCGCGGCGTGTCGAGCAGCGCCGCGATCGCCGGGCTGGCCGGCGCGCGCAGCATCGCGGCCGGAGTGTCCACCTGGCTCAAACGGCCCGCTTCCATCACGGCGATGCGGTCGCCGAGGAGCAGCGCCTCGCTCATGTCGTGCGTCACGAACACCGTGGTGAGCTCGAGCTCGCGCCGGATCTCGTCGAACCGCCGCTGCAACGTGTCGCGCGTCGCGGGGTCGAGCGCGCCGAAGGGCTCGTCCATCAGGAGGACGCGCGGCCGCGCCGCGAGGGCGCGGGCGATGCCAACGCGCTGCGCCTGGCCGCCGGAGAGCTCGCGCGGGAAGCGGGCGCGGAACTCCGCGGGGTCGAGCTCGACCAGGAAGAGCAGCTCGTCGACGCGCGCGCGCACGTCGGCCGCGTTCCAACCCAAGAGCTCCGGCGTCACGCCGACGTTCTCCCCCACCGTCATGTGCGGGAAGAGCCCGATCGCCTGGAACGCGTACCCGATCCCGCGGCGCAGCTCGTGCAGCGGCGTGCCGCGCACGTCGCGTCCATCGATCGCGACGGTGCCGGCATCCGGCACGACGAGCCGGTTGATCATCTTCAGCGTCGTCGTCTTGCCGCAGCCCGACGGGCCTACCAGGACGAGCAGCTCTCCCTCCGCCACCTGGAGGTCGATGCCGGCGACCACCTCGCGCCCGGCGTACCTCTTGGTCAGCCCGGCGACGCGGATCATGGAGTGACCAGGCTCGCGGCGGTCCGCCGCATCACCATCCCCCGCCGGCGTAGTCGAGCCGGAACGGCTCGGCGTCCCGCTCGAGCGAGGCGTAGAGCACGCCCAGCATCTGGCGGAAGTGCAGGAGGTCGTGCGCGACCCAGGCGGCGAGCACGTCGCCGGCCGCGATCTCGCCGCCCCAGGGCGCCGCGTGTTTGCGCGCGAGGTCCGCGTCGCCGAGACCGCGCAGCCAGTCGAGCGAGCGGCGGCGCTCGGCGACGAAACGCTCGACCACCGCGCCGAGGTCCTGCTCGTTGTAGCGGCGCTCGACGCACCAGCCCTCGGGATCGATCGGCGGGAAGGGCTCGTCGGGCTTGTGCAGCGCCAAGTCGACGCGCGTGCGGAAGTCCGCGCTCTCCTCGTCGAGCAGGTGGTGCGCGACCTCGAGCACCGACCAGCGCTTCCCGTCCGGCTTCCAGCGCGCCTGCTCCTCGGAAAGCCCGCGCAGGAGCGCCGCGATCGCGTCGCCGCTCGCCTCCAGCCTGTCGGCACAGTTTTCGGCGTTCATCCGAGCTTCTCCTGTGACCAATAGATGAAGTCCGCGCGCGCCGGCTCGCCGCCGAGGGCGCGGACGGTCTGCGCGATCTGGCCGCGGTGGTAGATCGAGTGCGTGAAGAGCTGCACGAGCACGTCCTCGACGGTGCTCTTGAACTCGGAGTCGCCGTAGAGCGCCTTGTAGGTGAAGGTGCTCGCGAGCTTCTCGTCGTCGAGCTCGTCCAACCAGGCCGTCCACGTCGCGTGCGCCTCGTCGAGCCGCGCGGCCACCTCGTCGAGCGACGCTCCGGTCGGGAAGGGCTCGACGAGCTCCGGAGCGGCGCCGAGCCGGTACAGCCAGATCCAGCGCGCGGCGACGAGATGGTCGAGAAGATCGATCGCCTTGCCGTAGCGCGTATCCGCGCGGCTTTCGTCGGGTACGCTCCGCAGCGACTCGACGACCTTGGCGTGGGACTCCTGCTCGTAGCGGTACCACCGGCGGAAGCGCTCCTTCATCGCGGCCAAGTGTAGGATGGTCGCGGCGGGCCATGGAACGTCCCAAGCGATCCTCGCGAGCCTGGCGGCTCGCGGCGGCGGGAATCCTCCTCGCGGGGGGGCTCCTTCTTCTGCTTCGCCTCTTCGGCGCGCCCGAGCCGGCGGGTACGGCGGTTGAGCCGGAGGCGGCGCGCGCGCCGGCGCCCGCCGAGGAACCCGCGAGCCTGGCCCCGGTCGGCGAAGGTGAGGTAGACCCGCCCCGGTCGCCCGAGCGCGAGGCCCTGCCCGTCGTCGACGGCCGCGTCGACCTGCCGCCGCTGGCCGACCCGACCGAGACGAGCGCGGGAGCGGCCGTCCGCGGACGCGTGTTCCACGTGCGCGGGGGTCCCGTCGCCGGCGTGCGCGTCACGGCGGACAAGACCGAGGTGGACGGCGAGCCCGCGAGCGCGACGACCCACGCCGATGGCCGCTTCGAGATCGTCGTGAGAGACGCCTACGACACGCTCGCCGTCGACGACGCCCGCTACGTCAACCTGCGCGTCCCCGAGGTGCGTCGCACGAGCCGCAAGGTCGAGCATCCGATCGTCGTGACGAACGCGATCCGCGTGTCCGGGCGGGTCGTCGACCCCAACCTCGCGTCGGTGCCGGGCGTTCGGCTCGATCTCGTCCTCGCGCGCAAGGTCTACAACGCGGTGCCGGCGGCGCTGGACACGACGCGGCAGGTTCAATCCTGGCAGGCGAAGTCCGACGGCGAAGGCGCCTTCCTCTTCGAAGCGCTGCCCGCCGTGCCCGGCGGCACGTTGCGCGTCCAGCGCTCGGGCTTCGCGTCCAAGAGCGAGCCGGCGCCGGTCAGCCCCACGAGCGCGATGGTGATCCACCTGCGTCCCGCGCGGGCGCGGGAAGCCGCGCGGGAGGTCGACCTCGTCGAGGGAAGCGTGTTCGCGGAAGGGCGCGGCGCGGTCGGGGCGAAGGTGCAGGCCGGTCCGCACCGGACCGAGACGGACGAGAAGGGTTTCTTCAAGGTGCCGGCGGGCGGGATCGACGCCGACGACGCCCTGGTCGTCGTGCACGCCGGCTACGCCCCCTACGTCGACGCGGAGTTCGGGACCAAGGTCCAGCTCGGCGAGCGCTGGTTCCTCCGGCTCGAGCTGCTCCACCGCGCGGCGTCGATCGCCGGCCGGCTCGTCGACGCGAACGGCGAGGCCTGCGCGGGGTGGAGCCTGAAACTGCTCAGCGGAACCGAGGTGGACCCGAACGTCTTCCCGCCGCTCTTCGCCGAGGACCTCGCCGCCGGCGGCGAGATCCTCGAGCACATGGTCGACGCCCGGGACGTCACGCTCGGGCGCGGCGGGTTCTCACGCCCCACCGGCAAGTCGCCCAACCAGCAGAGGACGGGCGAGAACGGCTCGTTCCGGATCGACGGCCTGGTCCCGTTCCAGTCCTACGTCCTGCGCGCCTGGAACCCGCAGACGCTCCAGATCGTCGAGAGCGACCCGGTGCGCGCCCCGAACGAGAGCTACCTCTTCCGCGTCCCCACCGACGTCTTCCGCGACCGCGTGTGGGGCACGGTGCGCGGGCTGGACGGCACGCCGATCGCGAACGTCCGCGTGAGGCTGACGATGCGCGTGCACCAGAACCGCCGCGGGACGTCCTTCCACACCGGCCAGTCGACGCACACCGGCCCCGACGGCGCCTTCGAGTTCGCCGACGTGCCGCGCGTCGACCTCTTGCTGCGCTTCACCGGCGAGGAGGTGGCGAGCCTCTACCGCGAGTTCCCCGCCTACGAGGAGGGCGCCAACCTCGACGTGCGGCTCGCGCGGCGCTGCCACTTCCGTTTCGAGACGACGCCCGGGCCGGACGCTCCCGACGCGCTGCGCCTGCTCGACCGCTTCGGCGAGCCGCTGCGCATGAAGATCGCCGAGGCGGGCCGCTCGAGCAGCCCGGACCGCGTCAGGATCGAGAACGGGCGCACCGGCGTGCTCGGCGCGGACGAGAACGCGCGCTGGCTGGTGCTCGAGAAGGACGGGAAGGAGCTCCGCCGGATCTCGCTGCGGCTGACGCCGGGCGAGGTGGCCGTGGTGCGCGACTGATCAGCCGCCGCCTTCCTTGCCGCGTTTCTTCGCTCCCTCCTGAGCGCCCTTCTTGCCGCCTTCTTCGCCGCCCTCCTTCTTCTTGCCGCCTTGCTCGCCGCCGGCTTCCCGCTTCTCGGCCATCTCGGCCTCTTTCCTCGCGCGGAGGTCGGCCTTCTTCTTCTTCTCCGCCTCGTCCTTGTGGCTCATCTCGCGCCAGCGCTGGATCTCGGCGAGGCGCTCCTTGCTGACCTGCTCGTGCAGCGCGGTGACGGCGTCGTTGTGCCGTTGGTACTCCCGGATGCGCTCCTTCTTGAGCTCGGCCAGCTCGTCTTCC
>JANQEJ010000278.1 GCA_028278425.1 Planctomycetota bacterium
CCAGCCAGGTACGAAGGCGAGGTCCACGTTCCCAGAGCCGCATACCTGGTAGGCGATGTTCACCTCTCCAGCCTTCGCGTATCGGGTCTCCGGCGTCACTGTCACCTCGCGAGCAAGTCGAGGAAAGGATGCCACCGCTTTCGCGAGATGCACCTATTCTCCGGGATATTGGCTCGGAGGACCTTGGGCGTGCCGGTCGTCGTTTCGAGGACCCGCTCCCCTCGGTCATGATAGGATCCCGGAGCTTCGCGAGTTGGCCGATTCCGGGGCGCCGAAGGCGAGGTAAGGGCCTGGGATGCGTCTCCATCTCCGGATTCTGGCCGTATCGCTCCATCTGGCGCTCGCGGCGCCGGTCCTCGCGACCACCATCGATGGCGGCGTCGTGGTCGTCGACGGCACGACCCGGGCCTTCCCGGACCCCATCATCGTCGGCGCGACGACGACAGGCGCGCTCGAGGTCCTGAACGGCGGCCGCGTCCTGACCGACAACGAGACGACCGTCGGCCGCGACACCGGCTCGACCGGCCGCGTGCTCGTGGACGGCTCCGGGTCACGGTTCTTCGACGAGGGGGTGACCGTCGGGGACGCGGGGATCGGTCGCTTCGAGGTCCGCAACGGCGGCGGAGTGATCGCGCAGCACGATTCCGACGTCGTGGTTCTCGGCGCTGAAGCGACCGGCGACGGATACGGGATCGTGACGGATCCTGGCTCGTTGTGGTCGCAGCGCGCCCTGGTGATCGGCGGAGCGGGAACCGGGCTCTTCGAGGTCCTGAACGGCGGAAGCCTCTCCCACGAGTTGGCAGGCATCGACGAGAGCGCACCCATCCAGCTTGGCCTGCTGCCGGGTGCATCGGGACGGCTGCGCGTCGTGGGCGCAGGCTCGAGCTGGGTCGAGCGGGGCTCGGCGACGGGAATCGGCGTCGAGGGCTCTGGCGCGATCGAGATCCTGGACGGCGCGACGGCCACATCCGGCGCTTCGCGGAGCGGCGACATGGCGCTCGGCGTCGCCCCGACAGGCGTCGGCGAGCTCTGGATCACTGGGTCGGGCTCCTCCTTCCAGCGCGACGCCCACGACGTGAGCGTCGGAGAGCGCGGAACCGGACTGCTGGTGCTGCGCGAGGGCGGCACCAGCAGTCCGGTTCCGCGCTCTCCGACGCTCACGGCGTGGGCGTCGCGCTGGAAGGAGGGGCCCGACCCAGTGATCCAGAGCTCGCCGGCGCCTGTCGGGGCGACGCCGGGCGC
>JANQEJ010000307.1 GCA_028278425.1 Planctomycetota bacterium
TCGCGCAGTGGCGCTCGCGGGGCGGCGCTGAGGGAAGAAACGAAGCCGGCAAGCACCCCCGCACCTCCGTCCCGAACGGAGCCGAGCGCCGCCCCTTCCGCCTGTACGACCTGGGCGAGAGCGTCACCGACCGCACCGCAGCGGTCCGGCGAGACCGCGACCGAGAGCCGTTGCCCGCCGATGCGGCCCGATGCTAACCTGTTAGGCCTTGCCGACTCCGTCCAAGGGGTTGGGAACCCCCCAGGAACCCTCCAAAACACGCCCCTACGCCGCCTCGATGCCCCGTCCCACGGAGAACGGACCCCCCGCCTGGAGCGCGGGCTCGATCCAGATCCGCGGCGCCCGCCAGAATAACCTGGCGGGAGTGGACGTCGAGATCCCGCGGAACAGGCTGGTGGCCATCACGGGCGTCTCCGGCTCCGGCAAGTCGTCCCTCGCCTTCGACACCCTCTTCCGCGAGGGCCAGCGGCGCTTCCTCGAGACCCTCTCCGCCTATGCCCGCCAGTTCCTCGGCCGCATGGAGAAGCCCGACGTCGACCACGTCGAGGGCCTCTCGCCGGCCATCGCCGTCGACCAGAAGGCGATCCAGCGCGGTCCCCGCTCCACCGTCGGCACCATCACCGAGGTCGTCGACCACCTCCGCGTCCTCTTCGCCCGCGCCGGCACGGCCCACTGCCCCGACCACGGCGAGCCCCTCGCCACGCAGACCCCCGAAGCGATCGTCCGCCAAGTCCTGGAGACCTTCGGCGGCCAGGCGATCCACGTGCTCGCGCCCGTCATCCGCGACCGCAAGGGCCACCACCGCGCCGTCCTCGACGACCTCGCCAAGAAGGGCTTCGTCCGCGCCCGCGTCGACGGCGAGGTGCTCCGGATCGAGGAGGTCGGCGAGCTCGCCCGCTACAAGCGCCACTCCATCGAAGCGGTGGTCGACCGCCTCAAGCTCAAGGACGACGATGCGAGCCTAGCCCGCCTCCGCGAGGCGATCGACGGGGCCCTCGAGCTCTCCAAGGGCGACGCGATCGTTCTCGCCCCCGAGTCCGAGCGCGCCTTCTCGACGCAGCGCACGTGCAAGCAGTGCGGCCTCGAGGCCCCGCCGCTCGAGCCGCGCCTCTTCTCCTTCAACTCGCCGCACGGCGCCTGCGACACCTGCGACGGCCTCGGCGTCCTGCGCCGCCCGAGCGCGAAGCGCGTCGTCCGCGACGCCAGCCTATCGATCCGCGAGGGCGCGCTCGCGGTCACCCGCGCGAGCGGCGGTAAGCTCAACTTCCCGCGCGCCGGTTTCGGCTTCCTCGGCCGCGTGGCGAAGGCCAACGGCTTCGACCTCGACACGCCGTGGAAGGATCTCTCGCCCAAGGCGCGCCGCGCGATCCTGCACGGCACGGGGGAGAAGCGCTACAAGGACTCCGAGACCTGGGACGGCGAGCGCTACCAGGGCAAGGTGAGCTGGATGCGGCGCTGGAAGGGCGTGATGCCCGCGCTGCAGAGCGCGTGGAAGCGCGGCGCGCGCAAGAAGATGGTCGAGCGCTTCCTCGATCGGGAGGTGTGTCCCGACTGCGACGGCAGCCGGCTCAACCGCTTCGCGAACGCGGTGCGCGTCGGCGGCGCGTCGATGGCGGAGCTCGTCGCGCTGCCGGTGAGCGACCTCGGCGCGCGGCTCGACGCGCTGGAGCTCACCAAGCGCGAAGCGGAGATCGCGTTCGGCCTGCTCGGCGAGATCCGCCGGCGGCTCGGGTTCCTGCTGCAAGTCGGCCTGGGCTATCTCAGCGTCGACCGCTCCGCGGACTCGCTATCCGGCGGCGAGGCGCAGCGCATCCGGCTCGCGGCGCAGCTCGGCGCGGGCCTCCAGGGCGTGCTCTACGTTCTTGACGAGCCCTCGATCGGGCTTCACGCGCGGGACCACGGACGTTTGCTCGGCGCGCTGGAGGCGTTGCGCGACGCCGGCAACTCGGTCGTCGTGGTCGAGCACGACGAGGCCACGCTGCGCGCGGCCGACTGGCTGATCGACATCGGACCGGAGGCGGGCGTGCACGGCGGGCGCGTCGTCGCCGCGGGGCCACCCGCCGAGGTGGCCGGGGCGCCCTCGCCCACGGGCGCGCTGCTCCGCGGCGAGCTGCCGATGCCCGTGCCGGAGACGCGCCGCGCGGGAAGCGGTGAGGCCGTGGTCGTGCGCGGCGCGCGCGGCTTCAACCTGAAGGACGTCGACGTGGCGCTCCCGCTCGGGACGCTGACCGTGGTCACCGGCGTGAGCGGCTCGGGCAAGTCGACGCTGATCACGAACACGCTCGCCCGCGGGCTGATGGCGCACCTCGGACGCGAGGCTCCCGCGCCCCTCGATCACGACGCGATCGAGGGGATGGAGCAGGTCGAGGAGATGGTGACGATCACCAGCAGCCCGATCGGCCGCACCCCGCGCTCCAATCCGGCGACGTACAGCGGCGCGTTCACGCCGATCCGCGACCTGTTCGCGCGGCTGCCGGAGGCGCGCATGCGCGGCTGGAAGCCCGGGCGCTTCTCCTTCAACGTGCACGGCGGGCGCTGCGAGAGCTGCCAGGGCGCGGGCGCGCAGTACGTGGAGCTCCAGTTCCTCGCGCCGGTCACGGTGCCCTGCCCCGACTGCGGCGGTCATCGCTTCCAGCACGAGACCCTCGACGTGCGCTACCGCGAGAAGTCGATCGCCGACGTGCTCGCGATGACGATCGAGGAGGCGTACGAGCTCTTCCAAGACGTGCCGAAGATCGAGCGGCCGCTGAAGGCGCTGCTCGACGTCGGGTTGGGCTACCTCCAGCTCGGCCAGCCGTCGACGACGATCTCCGGCGGCGAGGCGCAGCGCGTCAAGCTCGCGAAGCACCTCCAGCACCGCTCGCGGCGGCACACGCTGTATCTGCTCGACGAGCCGACCACCGGGTTGCACCAGAAGGACGTGCAGAAGCTCGTCGGCGGCCTGCAGAGCCTCGTCGAGCAGGGTCACACGGTCTGCGTCATCGAGCACAACCTCGACGTCGTACGCGCCGCCGACCACGTGGTCGACCTCGGTCCCGAGGGCGGCGAGGAAGGCGGGCGGGTCGTGGCGATCGGCACCCCGGAGGAGATCGAGGCCGCCGCCGCGTCGCACACCGGCGCGGCGATGAAGGACGAACGCCGCCGGCGCCTGCCGGAGGTCGAAGCGCCGGCGGCCGCGATCGCGGCCCGCCCGCGCACGGAGCTCGAGGTCGTCGGCGCGCGCACGCACAACCTGAAGGGCGTCGACGTCCGCATGCCGCTGAACTCGCTGACCGTGGTGACCGGGGTGAGCGGGTCCGGCAAGAGCTCGCTCGCGCTGGACACGATCCACGCGGCCGGCCGGCAGCGGTTCGTCGAGTCGCTCTCGACCTACGCGCGCCAGTTCCTGGCGTCGCGCGACCGGCCGCCGGTCGAGCGCATCGACGGGCTGGGCCCGAGCGTCGCGGTCGAGGCCGGCACGTCGCGCGGTCACCCGCGCTCGACCGTGGCGACGACGACGGAGATCCACGACCATCTGCGCGTGCTCTGGGCGCGCGGCGGCGACCGGCGCTGCCCCGAGCACGGCGAAAAGCTGGCGCGGACCGACCCCGGCGGCGTGGCGCGCGCGCTCCTCAAGCGCGTGGCGGAGAAGCGCGGCTGGATCGTCGCGCCGATCTTCGGGCCGGGCCTCGAGGAGCCCGAGGACATGGACGCCGCCTTCGACGAGGCGGTGGACGCCTGGCGCAAGGCCGGCTTCGTGCGCGTGCTCGTCGACGACGAGGAACGGAGGCTCGACGGCAAGCTCAAGACGCCGAAGACCGGCGCGCGCGTGGACCTGGTGATCGACCGCCTGGCCTTCGAGCCCGGCGCGCGCGCGCGGATGGCCGAGGCGGTGGAGCAGGCGGAGGCGATCACCGGCGGGCGGGTCAGCGTGCTCGTCAAGGGGGGAACGCGGCTCGAGTTCTCGACCCGCGGCGCCTGCACGCGCTGCGGTTTCCGGCTCGAGGAGGAGCTGGAACCGCGCCACTTCTCCTTCAACACGCACGTCGGCGCGTGCGAGGACTGCGACGGGCTCGGCGAGCGCTGGCAGTGCGACGAGGAGCTCCTGGTCAACCGGCCGGAGCTGCCGCTCGTCGATCCCGACGGCGGGAAGGTCGCGATCGGCGGCAAGCTCGGGCGCTACCTGGTCAAGGGCAAGGGCTACTACGAGTACCTGCTGCGCACGGTCGCGCGCGCGCACCGGATCGACCTCGCGAAGCCGTTCGAGAAGCTCGGCCCGAGGCAACGCGACCTGCTCCTGCACGGAACGGGCGCGCGCAAGAGCTACCGCGTCGAGATCGAGAAGCACGGCGCGCGCTTCGAGCTGACCGAGAGCTTCTCCGCGTCATGGCCGGGGCTCTGCGGGCACGTCGACGCGTGGCACGCGAAGTCGGAGGACCCGGAGTGGCGCGCGATCCTCGAGGGCTTCATGCGGCGCCAGCCGTGCCGCTCGTGCGACGGCGAGCGCCTCGCGCCGGGGCCGCGCGCGGTGACCGTGAGCCGCAAGCGCCTGCCCGAGGTGCTCTCGATGCCGGTCGAAGCCGTGCGGGACTGGCTGGACAAGCTGCGCCTCGCGAAGGCGACCGCGACCGCCGTGGGGCAAGTCGTCGAGGAGCTGCGCTCGCGGGTGTCGCTGCTCGAGCGCGTCGGGCTCGGCTACCTGACCCTGGACCGCCACGTGGCGACGCTGTCCGGCGGCGAGGCGCGCCGCGTGCGGCTGTCGGCGAGCCTGGGCTCGCAGCTCGTCGGCGTGTGCTACGTCCTCGACGAGCCGACGGTCGGGCTTCACCCCGCGGACGTCGACCGCCTGACCGACGCGCTGCTGGCGCTGCGCGACGGCGGCAACACGGTGATCGTCGTCGAGCACGACGAGTCGCTGATGCGCCGCGCGGACCACGTGGTCGACATGGGGCCGGGCGCGGGCCGCCACGGCGGCGAGGTGGTCGTGTCCGGAACGCCCGCCGAGGTGGAGGCGCACCCGACGTCGCTGACGGGACGCGCGCTCGCCGGCGAGCTGCGCCTGGAGCGGCCGCTGGCCGAAGCGGTTGGCGAGGCGACGCCGGCCGAGAAGGTCGGTGTCCGCGGCGCGCGCCTGCACAACCTCCGCGGCGTCTCCTTCGACGCGCGCTTCGGCGAGCTCACCGGCGTGTGCGGCCCCTCCGGCTCGGGCAAGAGCACGCTGATCCTCGAGTGCCTCGTGCCCGCCTTGCAGGGCGAGAAGCCGGCGGGGCGCTGGCGTTCCGTCACCGGCGCGGCGGGCGGCGGACGCCGGGTGGTCGTCGTCGACGCGAGCCCGATCGGCCGCACCCCCGCGAGCGTGCCCGCGACCGCGGTCGGCTTGATGAAGCCGCTGCGCGAGCTCTTCGCGCGCACCCCCGAGGCGCGGATGCGCGGCTTCACGCACTCCTTCTTCTCGTTCAACTCGAACCGCGGGCGCTGCCCGGCCTGCGAGGGGCGCGGCGCGACGAAGGTGGAGATGCAGTTCCTCGCCGATCTGTGGCTCACCTGCGACGAGTGCGACGGGCGCCGCTTCCGTCCCGAGGTGCTGGTGGCGCGCTACCGCGGGAAGTCGATCGCCGACGTACTCGCGATGTCCGCCGAGGAGGCGCACGAGCTCCTCGGCGACGTGCCCGCGATCGCGAAGGTGCTCGCGACGCTGCGGGCGGTCGGGCTCGGTTATCTCGCGCTCGGGCAGAGCTCGACGACGCTTTCCGCCGGCGAGGCGCAGCGCGTGAAGCTCGCGTCGGAGCTGATGCGCGCCGACGACGTCGGGCGCAGCGTCGTGGTGCTCGACGAGCCGTCCACCGGCCTGCACCAGAGCGACGTGGGGCACCTCTACGCGGTGCTCTCGCGCCTGGCGGGCCGGGGCGACGCGGTCATCGTGATCGAGCACCACACCGAGCTGCTCGCCGCGTGCGACCGGCTCGTCGAGCTCGGGCCCGGCGGCGGCGCGGCCGGGGGCCGCATCGTGGCCGCGGGCACGCCGGACGAGCTGCGCGCCGAGCCGAGCTCGGTCACCGGCCCGTGGCTGGCGCCGCAGCGGCCGGCCGTTCAGCGCGCTCCGCGGCGCAAGACGCGCGCGAGAAAGGCGAAGGTGGCCTCGTGACCTTCCTTCCGGACAACCCGCTGATCGTCCAGAGCGACCGGACGCTCGTGCTGCACACGGTACGCGCGGTCATGGACGAGAACGGGCGTCCGAAGAAGGACGCGGACGGGCGTCCCGTCACCGAGGAGCACCCGCGCTTCGTCGAGGTGCGCGACGCGCTCGCCGCCTTCGCCGAGCTGGAGAAGAGCCCGGACTATCTCCACACCTACCGCATCACGCCGGTGTCGATCTGGAACGCCGCCGCGCTGGGCCTGACGCCGGACGACATCGAGGCGCGGCTGGAGGAGTACTCCTGCGTGCCGGTGCCCCAGAACGTGCTCGCGGAGGTCCGGACGTGGATGGAGCGCTACGGCGTCTTGCGCATCGAGCGGCGCGGCGAGCGCTTCGAGCTCGTGACGAACGACCCGGACGCGCTCGAGGAGGTGCTCGGGCACAAGTCGATCCGGGAGCAGCTCGACGTCGACGCGGACAACCGCTGCTGGCTGGACGAGGGGAACCGCGGGTCGATCAAGCAGAGCCTGATCAAGATCGGCTTCCCGGTGGACGACCGCGGGGGCTACGTGGAGGGCGATGCCTTCGCGGTGCCGCTCCGGGAGACCACGCTCCACGAACAACCCTTCGCCCTGCGGCCGTACCAGACCGGGGCGGCCGAGAGCTTCTACCGCGACGGCAGCGTCGTCGGCGGCAACGGCGTGATCGTGCTCCCGTGCGGCGCCGGCAAGACCGTCGTCGGGCTCGGCGTGATGAACGCCGTCGGGACGAAGACGCTGATCCTGACTACCAACACGGTCGCGGTGCGGCAGTGGCGCGACGAGATCCTCGACAAGACCGAGCTGACGGCCGACCAGGTGGGCGAGTACACCGGGGCGGAGAAGGTGGTCGCGCCGGTCACGATCACGACCTACCAGATGCTGACCTGGCGGCGCTCGCGCACCGACGACTTCGAGCACTTCGGGCTCTTCTCCAAGGAGAACTGGGGGCTCGTCATCTACGACGAGGTGCACCTCCTGCCCGCGCCGATCTTCCGCGTCACCGCCGAGCTCCAGGCGCGCCGGCGCCTGGGCCTCACCGCGACGCTCGTGCGCGAGGACGGCAAGGAGGACGAGGTGTTCTGCCTGATCGGTCCGAAGCGCTACGACGTGCCGTGGAAGGTGCTCGAGGCGCAGGGCTTCATCGCCGCGGCCACGTGTACCGAGGTGCGGGTCCCGCTCGACGGGTCGCTCAAGTCCTCCTACGCCCACGCCGACGCGCGCCGCAAGTTCCGCGTGGCTTCGGAGAACCCGGCCAAGGTCGACGTGGTCAAGCGTCTGATCGCCATGCACCCCGAGGGCCGCATCCTGATCATCGGGCAGTACATCCATCAGCTCACCCAGCTCGCGAAGACGCTGAAGGTGCCGCTGATCACCGGCAAGACGCCGACCCCCGACCGCGAGAAGCTCTACTCCGCCTTCCGGCAGGGGAGCGAGCGCATCCTCATGGTCTCGAAGGTCGGCAACTTCGCGATCGACCTGCCGGACGCGAACGTGGCGATCCAGATCTCCGGCACGTTCGGCTCGCGCCAGGAGGAGGCGCAGCGACTGGGTCGCATCCTGCGCCCGAAGTCGGACGGTTCCGCCGCGGCGTTCTACGCGGTGGTGACGCTGGGCTCACGCGATCAGGAGTTCGCGCAGAAGCGCCAGCTCTTCCTGACGGAGCAGGGCTACTCCTATCGCATCATCGATGCATCGCACCTTGAGGACGTCGTGGAATCGGGAGTCGGCGCTTGAAGAAGGGCTCGAAGAAGAAGGCGGCCGGCAAGCGGCCGAGCAGGAACGGTTCGCGGCGCAACGGTGCCGGCGGCAACGGCCGCGCGCGCGCCGGATCGTCCAACCGCAACGGCGGCGCGGCCGCGAAGACGCGCGAGGGAGCGCGGCGAACCCTCGGGGTGGCCGAGGTGCTCGCGGACCGGCGTCGCAACGACCTGCGCGAGCTCTACCAGTTCTGGGGCGGCGAGCGGGCGAAGTCGATGCCCGACCGCGACGAAGAGCTGCGCGACCGCATCTACGACTGGATGACCGATCCGCCGCGGGTGGCGGAGCGCGTGTCGAGCCTCGGCCGGCGCCTCGGCGACGTCATCAACACGCTGATCCGCGCGCCGCGCTACCGCAAGTGCTGGATCGACCTCGCGCAGGCGCGGCGGCTCGCCTACATGAGCGCCTACGACCTCGAGGCGTGCCTGGTCGCGCTCGCGCGGCACGGGCTCGTCGTCGAGAGCAAGGACACCCGCTTCGAGCGCGAGGGCGAGCGCGTGATCGCCATCCCGATCGAGGTGGGCGACGGGATCCTGCGCCAGCGCCAGCAGACCGAGCGGGGGGTGTTCCAGCTCCTGACGCTGCGCGGCCACCTCGACCGGGCCTACTCCGATCGCAGCGCGCGGATGAGCCCGCAGCGCGTGCGCGAGATGTACAAGATGTACTCGCAGGAGCCCGCGAGCGTGGCGCGGATCGAGCGGCTGCCCGACGGCGTGCGCGGTCTCGTCGAGAAGGCGATCCTCGAGTTCGGCGGCATTCTCCCGAAGAGCCTCTTCGACCGCATGGACACCGAGCTGCCGCACTGGAACGGGCGGCGCTGGCGGATGATCCTCGAGCAGTCGCTGGTCGGCACCGTCCAGGAGATGTCGCTCACGCGCTACGGCATCCACCACGACGACGAGACGCTCGTCGTGTTCAACGAGGTGGCGCTGGCCTGGCTGCGGCGCGTGGCGGTCCCGGGCGACCCGGACCGCCCGCACGAGGAGCTCTCGCTCGGCATCGATCTCGCGTCGAACATCTCGCGCTTCCTGGCCTACATCCAGGAGAACGACGTGCGCTTCACGGTGCGCGGCGAGATCTTCAAGACCACCGAGAAGAAGATCATCCAGCACCTGATCCCGAACCCGGGCCGCGAGCTCTCGCGCGAGGAGGTGCTGGGCTTCATCTTCGCCTTCTGCCGCAACGCGGGCCTCATCGACAAGACCGGCGAGCGCACCTTCGCGGTGACGACCCGCGGCCGCGAATGGGTCCAGCTCGACCTCCTCGACAAGCAGCGGGCGCTCCTCGACTTCGCGATGCAGGACCGGAGCCTCGGCGGCGAGCCGTTCCACCAGGAGCGGATGCGCCAGATCTTCCTGCGGCTGCTCAAGCGCGTGGAATCGGGCGTCTGGTACGACCTGATGTACCTGCCGTTCCTGGCGCGCAACACGTATCTCTCCAAGCTGGACGACCTCGGCGTCGAGGAGCACTTCGCCGAGCACGCGCAGGGCGCGCAGTACACCGGCATGGAAGACCCGCAGCGCCTCGCCTGGAGCCTCGTGCGGTGGGTGCGCCAGCGGCTCTACCTGCTCGGGTTCATCGACCTCGGCTACGACAAGTCCCGGCGGCCCGTGGCGATGCGCATGACGCACGCGGGCGCGCGGATGCTCGGCATCGACGGCGAGCGCGGCTCCGGCCCGCCGGAGGTCACGGTGGGCAACCTCGTGGTGACGCCCGACTTCGAGGTGGTGCTCTTCCCGACCGGCGACGACGCCGAGCTCGTCCACGACCTCGACCGCTTCTGCCAGCGCGAGAAGGACGGCTCCCTGATGCACTTCCGCATCACCGAGGAAGGCGTGCGCCGCGCGCTCACCGACGGGATGGGGCTCTCGCACATCCTCCGCTGCCTCGAGTCGCAGTCGCGCACCCCGGTGCCGCAGAACGTGCACTTCTCGATCCGCGACTGGGCGACGCGCGCGGGGCTGATGACCCTGAGCCCCGACCTCGTTCTCCGCGGCGTGGACCCCGACGTGCTGCGTCGCTTCCAGCAGGACCCCGGTGCGCGGCCGTACGTCGACGGCGTGATCGACGAGCACTCCGTGCAGCTCAAGGGGCGCATCACGCCGCGCCGCATGCGCTCGCTCCTGCGCGAGCTCGGCTACCTGATCGAGCTGTCCGAGGAGCGCTGATGCGCCTGCCGCCGCCGGTCCTCGCCCTTTCGCCCGGCGGGCTGAAGGCGGCGGAGGCGCAGGCGTGGCTCGACCGCGTACGGCACGCCCTGGCCGCCGGGCTGCGCGGCGTGCTCCTCCGCGAGCCGGGTCTCGACGAGCGCGACTTTCTCGCCCTGGCGCGCGAGCTGCGCGCGCTGACGCGCGAGGTCGACGGCTGGCTCGGCGTGCACGACCGCGCGCACGCGGCGAAGCTCGCCGAGGCCGACGGGCTGCACGTCGGCTTTCGCTCGCTGCCGCCGTCGCGCGTCCCGTGGCGCGCCGGGCTCGCGGTCGGCTTCTCCGCGCACGCGGGCGACGGCGAGGCGAGCTGGAAGGGCGCCGACTACCTCTTCTTCGGTCCGGTGCGCGACACGCCCTCGAAGCGCGGGCTCGTCGCGCCCGCCGGTTTCGACGGCCTGGCCGCGGCGGTGCGCGGCACCGAGCTCCCGGTGTGGGGGATCGGCGGCCTGCGTCCCGGGGACGTGCCGGAGGTGTTCGCCGCGGGGGCGGCCGGCGTGTGCGCGCTCTCCGGCATCCTCGGCGCGGAGGACCCGGGCGCCGCGGCGGAGGCCTACCTCACGGCGGCGGGGGCGCGGGCGCGTTGAGCGTCGACAAGCGCACGTTCGTCCGCTACGCGCGCTACGCCGTCTACGCGTTCGTCGTGGTTGCGCTGGGCTATCTCGTCCTGCGCTTCGACATGATCACGCTTCCCGAGGAGGGTTGCTCGCCGCTGCGCTCCATCTCGCCCGGCGACCGCCTGGTGGTCGACCTTTGGCCCGGCCGGTTGGCGGAGGGCGATCCGGTGCTCTTCCGCGACGAGAGCGGCAAGCTGCTGCTCGGCAAGGTCGGCACGGTGCCGGAGACGGCTCCCGAATCCTACGCGGCGGCCGTGGCGGCCGGCGCGTACTGGATCGTCGCCGACGACCCGCGCTGTCCGGCGCCGGACAGCCGGGCGCTGGGGCCGATCGATGCGGAGGCGATCGCGGGGAAGGTCTTCCTGGCCTTCTGAGCGCTCGGTAGGCCGCTAGCCGCGCTGGGCGCGCGCCGTGTTCGGGCGGCTCTTCGGACCGTCGTCCGGGTCGTACGGATCGTACGGAGGTGGCGCGTACCCGTCGTCCTCATCCTCGTCGTCGTCGTTCTCGTCCGCGACGAGCTCCTGAAGCGGCCAGGTGATGATGTCGAGGATCAGGGCGAAGGGCGTGAGGGCGAGCCGCGTCCAGATCGACGAGTCGTCGTCCTCCTGCGCATA
Organism: Planctomycetota bacterium; assembly: GCA_028278425.1. Taxonomy (GTDB): domain Bacteria; phylum Planctomycetota; class UBA1135; order UBA1135; genus JANQEJ01. The sequence goes on from JANQEJ010000307.1 coordinate 11,353, forward strand.
GGTGGCGTCGTCGGTCAGGCTGGTCGAGTCCAGATCCGTGTTCCAGACCATCGAGGTGAAGCACGACGTCAGCAGCGGGATCAGGAGGACACAGGCGAGCAGGGCAAGGTTGGTTGGACTCCTCATGCGGGAAGCAAAGCAAAGCCCGTTCCGCCGCGCGACGCCGGAGCGTCAGAGATTGAAGTACACGACGCTCGACGACGGCAGCACGTTGCCGACGTAGGGCGGCAGGTACGGTCCCGGCACCGCCTGGCTGTAGTTCGCCGCCATGTCGACGAAGGTCTGGCTCGGCGGTCCGATCACGGGATACCCGCCGTCGGTGATGCTCCCGTACATGACGTCGACGGTCTGCGTCGTCACGGGGACGCAGGGGTGGTCCTGCCGGACGACTCCCTCGCCGACCCAGGCCACCTCGGGGCCCGGATAGGCCCCCGGCGTCGTCCAGCTTCCGATCGAGGTGGTGACCCAGTGGAACCAGGGCGTGTTGGGGAAGAAGTTGAGCGTCCCGACGCTGCCGAAGCAGGCGCCGGCGACGGTGAAGGCGATGGCGCTGTTCTGCGGGACGAAGAACGAGAACGGGCACGTGCAGCCGCTGATCAGGTTGAGCCAGTTGCCCGCCGTGATCGCCTCCTCGGCAAGGCACGTGGTGGGCGTCCCCTGCATGAGCCGCAACGCGTCGCCGAGCACGGGCGTGCTCGCGGGCGCGGGACCCGGCCCCGCCACGAAGGGGTTCGCGGCGGTGTCCGGCCCCACGATGGCGAAGGTCTCCGTCGGGTGGAACGGCCCCGGCGTCGAGGACAGCGCCGGGTCGTGGATGAACGCGTCGCAGTTGTGGAAGAGCACGATCGCGGTCTCCCAGACGCCCGACACGCAGTCGAGGGCGTAGTCGACGTAGCCGTAGTAGAACGCGCTCGTCGTCAGCGTGGCGCACGGCGGGTTGGGGCAGCCGGGCGGCGCGAGCGACACCTCGAACATGTCGATCTTGGCGCCGAAGCGCCAGACCTGGATCGTGCTGCCCGAGGCGTTCTCCTGCCACGTGCGCATGTAGGTGAGGTTCAGGAGCCCGGACAGGAGCGGCGTGAAGCTGCAGTCGCTCGCCGTGTACTGGGTGAAGAACTCACCGCACGGTCCGCCCGTGGGGAACGGCGGCGACAGATCCTGGATCAGACACGTCGTCGTCGGCGTCGTGCTGCAGGCGGTCCAGCAGATGCCCTGCGACTGCAGGTTCACCACGCCGGGGAAGTTCGGCAGGTTGGGCGTGATCGGGTTGCAGCAGGGCGCGGAATCGAAGCCGTCGCCCCCGGTGCACTGGGCGGCGACGGGCGCGGCGAGAAGCAGGGGGAGGGTGACGAAGATGGCAGGCTTCAAGGGGGGGACTCCTCTCCGTTGGGGGGTGGGGGTTGGACCGAGTTTGCCGGCGTTACGGGCGCGTGGAGTTTCCGGATTTGCTTTTTCCTCGATCGGCGTCGACGGCCGGCGCATTCGGGCTCCCGGGAGGTCGCTAGACTGACCCTCCCCGGGCGCTCTCTTCTTTTGTCCCGCCTCGAAGGAGAACCTCTCATGCGTTGGTTGCTCTTGTTGGTCGCTCTCGCGTCGCCGGCTCCCTTTCTCGTCGCTTCGCCGCCGGACGACGACGGGGACGACGACCTGCAGCTCCTGCTCGTCGACGGGGAGCTCAAACACCACAACGTCCTCGTTGTGCTCGCCGACGACCTGGGGATCGACACGCTCTTCCGCTACCTGAACGACCCGCTCGTGCCGGGCGGCGCGACCGTGCCGCAGGACCTCACGCCGAACATCGACGAGCTGATGGACAAGGGCGTGCGCTTCACGAACGCCTGGGCGAACCCCCTGTGCTCGCCCACGCGGGCCACGATCCAGACCGGCAAGTACGGCTTCCAGACGGGTATCGGCCACGTGATCGAGCAGGGCTCGGTCTCGCTGACCGAGGACGAGGTGATGCTGTCCGAGCTGCTGCTCAACTCCACCCCGGGGATGACCTACCGCGTCGCGGCCTACGGGAAGTGGCACCTCCAGGCGAACCCGTCGGTGCGCTCGTGCGCGCCGGTCTGCGTGCACGACTACGAGGAGTTCGAGGGCAGCATGTCGGCGATCGCGCTGCCGACCTGCTCGTGGCCCCAGAACCTGTGCGCGTCGTGCACGACGCCGGGGACCGCGCCGTCGTCCCAGTACATGCCGCGCGTCATCATGGAGGCGGCGCGGAGCTGGATCGCGAGCATTCCCTCGAATGAGCGGTTCTTCTGCTACCTCGCGCCGCAGACGCCCTTCGAGTTCCCGCACCTGCCACCCGCCGACCTCCAGACGCACATCCCCGGCTCGACGACGGAATGCGACGCCTGCCCGGGCGGCAGCACGGTGCGCGACTGCTACGACGCGCAGCTCCAGGCCCTGGACACGAAGATCGGCGACATCCTGGGCGACTTCCCCAACGGCTGGGAGAAGAAGATGACCGTCATCTTCGTCGGCGACAACGGGACGCCCGGAGGTGGGATCTCGTTCTTCCCGCACCCCCCGCCGGCCAAGCAGGTGAACAAGGCGAAGGGATCCCTGTTCGAGGGCGGCGTCCACGTGCCGCTCATCATCGCGGGCACCGCCGTGCACCCCGACCGCCGCGGCAGCGAGTGCGACGCGCTGGTCAACACGACCGACATCTACCGCACGGTGGCCAAGCTGGCCGGCGTTCCCGGTTCGGCGATGCCGGCGGGCCTCAACTCGGCGAACCTCAAGCCGCTCTTGAGGAAGATCCCCGGCCCGGACCCGCGCACGCACGTGTTCGCCGAGAAGTTCTCGCCCAACGGGACGGCTCCCACGAGCCACGTGGCCACGATCCGCGACGCGACCTTCAAGCTCATGTGGGACTGCAAGGCCGGTGTCGCGACGCACCTCTTCGACCTGGGCATGGACCCCGACGAGAGCGTGAACCTGAAGAACGATCCCGCCTACGCGACGGTCCTCGCGGGGCTCCGGACGGAGATCTGCAACCTGATGACGACCTGCGCGTGCGGCCCCTGACCAGCGGCGCGGCTCAGTCGATCTCCATCCGCAGGCCGCCGGTGAGCGACACTCCCACCGGCGCCCCCGGGTCGAGGTAGCCGCTCTGCAGGTAGATCGAGACGCCCTTGAGCGCCGGATCGGGCGGAACGGCGAGGAGCAGCGTCGCCTCGCCGGCGGGGTCGAGCGTGTGGATGATCTCGAACAGCGCGCCGAGGACGAGCAGCGTCCCGCCGCCGTACGGGACCGCTCCGGGCGCGATGCCGACGACCAGGCACCCGGGAGCCCCGGCGAGGCCGCCGTCGATCAGGAGCTGCGTGATGAGCCCGGGGGATGGACAACCGGCGGACGTGAGCCGCGGAACGAGGCCGCCCGTCCCGGCGAGCCCGCTCCCGTACGGCACGAACCGCGGTCCGAGCAGGAACTCGTACAGCGCGCCGGCGTTCGTCGCCATCTCGTCCTCCCGCACCGCCCCGACCAGCGCACCTTCGGGGCCGAGCGCGAGCCCGTAGGCGAAAGCGTCGAGGTTGTCGAAGTCGTCGGGGAGGAGCTCGGCGGTCTCCTCCCACGTACCGTCCGCCGTGCGCTCGAAGACGTAGGCCGCGCCGCTCTTCGGCTCGTCCGGGTCGTGCGTGTGGCGCCAGGCGCCGACGAGGGCCACGTCGCCGCGGAGCGAGACGTTCTGCCCGACCTCGTCGCCGGGGCCCGCGTCGCTCGGGTCCAGCCGGGCGGTTTGGTCCCACGTGCCGTCGCCGGTGCGTTCGAACACGTAGGCGGCGCCCACGTCGATGCTCGTCCCCTTCGCGCCGATCAACACGCGATCGCCGTCGAGCGAGAGCGACCACCCGAAGACCGGCACCGGGACGCCCTCGGGGACGAGCGTGTCGACGAGCGTCCACGCGCCGCCGATTCGCTCGTACGCGTACACGGCTCCCCGGTTCACGGCGTAGGGATCGCCGACGAGCAGCGTGTCGCCTTCGAGTCCGACGGAGCGCCCGAAGTCGTTGTAGGGAGTCGAGAGGTCCACGGCGAAGAGCTTGGCCGTCTCGGCCCAGCCCAGGCCCTCGTCGAAGACGTAGACCGCGCCGCTCTGGAAGGAGTCCCCGAAGGCGTGCGGCGCGCCCACGGCAAGCGTGCCGCCGTCGAGCGTCACGGCGCGACCGAAGCGCGCGATGGACGTCGGGTCGCTCGCGTGGAGCTCCAGCAACGGCTGCCAGCCGGCCGGCGTCTTCTCGAACAAGTGCGCCGACCCCGAATACGCGCCGACGCCCGGGAAGAAGTCCGCGTAGGCGCCGACCACCGCGAGATCGCCGTCGACGTCGATCGCCAGCCCGAACTCGTCGCCCGCGCTCGCCGCGATCGGGAAGAGCTTCTGCGACACGCTCCAGCCGTCCGGGCCGCGCGCGAGCACGTAGGCCGCGCCGGCGTTGATGGCCGCTTCGTCGTCCTCTCCCGCGCCGACGATCGCGACGTTCCCTTCGATCGCCACGGCGATCCCGAACTCGTCCTCGACGTCGGGGTCGGGCGCGAACAGCTTGTCGAGCTGACACTGGGCGGCCGAGGGGGCCGCGAGGACGGGGAATGCGAGCGCGGCGACGAGGAGCGTTCTCTGCATTTCGGCCTCCTGGTTGCGGGGCGCTCCATGGCAGCCACGCCGGGCGCGTTCAGGACCCCACACCCGTGGTGGTCCCCGGGGCGGGAACGCTAGAGTGGGCGGGGTTCGTGTCCTGGTCCGAGAAGAACCTCCATCGCTGGCTCGAGCGCCTGCTCGGGCGGCCCGGCGACGACGCCGCGGTGCTGGCCCGGCGCCGCGCGCGCACCGCGGTTTGCTGCGACCAGACCGTCGAGGACGTTCACTTCCCGCGCGGCACGCCCGCGGCCGCGGTCGGGCGGAAGGCGGTGGCGCGCGCGCTGTCGGACCTGGCCGCCACCGGGGCGCGGCCGCGCGCGGTTTTGCTGGCGCTCAGCGCGCCCGCGCGCGTCGAGGAGCGCTGGATTCGCGGCGCGATCCGCGCGTTGAAGGAACGGGCCGAGGTCTTCGGCGCCGCGCTCGTCGGCGGCGACCTTTCGCGCACCCGCGGCGCGGTGTCGCTTGCCGTGACCGCGCTCGGTTCCATCGACGGCGCTCCCCCGTCGCGCGACCGCGCGCGTCCGGGACACGTCGTCGTCGTCACCGGACCGACGGGCGGCAGCTCGCTCGGACGCCACCTGCGCATCGAACCGCGGGTCGCGGAAGGTCGCGCGCTGTACCGCGCCGGCGCCCGCGCCATGATCGATGTGAGCGACGGGCTCGCGCTCGACGTGTCGCGCATCGCCGAAGCATCGCGGGTGCGCATCGAGCTCGAGTCCGTTCCCGTGCACGGCGACGCGCGCCGACTCGCGAAGCGCGACCGGCGTCCGGCCGAGTGGCACGCGCTTCACGACGGCGAGGACCACGAGCTCGTCGCCGCGCTGCCGCGTGCGGCGCTCGCCCGGGCTCGCCGCGCCTGCCCCCGGTTGATCGAGATCGGCCGCGTCGCGCGCGGCCGCGGCCTGGCCGTAGCCGGCGTCGAGTGGGACGGTAGGGGAGGCTGGGTCCACGGTGGCTGAGCGCGTCTATCTCTCCACCTCGCCGGAGGCGACCGGCCTCGCGGGCGAGCGCATCGGCGCCGAGCTCGAGCCGGGCGCCGTCGTCGCGCTCGACGGGGAGCTCGGCGCGGGCAAGACCACGTTCGTGCGCGGGCTTGCGCGCGGGCTCGGCGTCGAGGAGCCGGTCACCAGCCCGAGCTTCACCCTGATGCACGAGTACGAGGGCCGCGTGACCGTCTACCACTTCGACGCCTGGATGGCCGGGCGCGAGGCGGCCTTCCTCGAGGGGGGCGGGGCCGACATGCTCGCCGCCGACGGAGTCAGCGTGATCGAGTGGGCCCACCACGTGGAACGCTGGCTGCCGGAGGACCGCCTGGAGATCCGCCTGGACCACCGGGGGCCCTCGGAGCGCCGCCTGGCGATTGCGGTCCGCGGGCCCCGGTCGGACCTGAGGCGGGCGGCGGACGCGCTGGAGGGCCTGCCCGGGCTCGTCGCGGAGCATGAAAGCCCGAAATCGAGCTGAACCGGGGCCCTGCACCTGCGTTGGGGAGGGCGCTTGCCGGGCCTGAATCGTCCCTGGGACAGCCCCGAGGACCCCCTGGCCGCCTTGCGCGACGGGGATCCGGGGCCGTTCGAGGACTTCGTCCGCGCCGCCGTCCCCACCTTCCTGGGGTTCTTCCGGCGGCTCGGGGCCGGGCGAGAGCAGGCCGAGGACATGGTTCAGGAAGTCTTTCTGAAGCTCCACCAGAACGCTCCGCGCTACCGGCGGGAGGAGCGGTTTCCGTCCTTCTGCTTCCGCGTCGCCCGCAACGTCTGGATCGACCGCCAGCGCCGCCGCGCCGCCCGGCCGCGGCCGCTGTCGCTCGACCGGGCGCCCGAGGAGGCCGACGACGGCGCCCTGGCCGCCGGGCTCGCCGGCCCCGAGGCGGAGCCCGGCGACTTGCTCGGTGTCCGCGAGGAGGCCCATCGCCTCCGCGCCGCCGTGGCGGAGCTCTCCGAGCACCACCGGCTCGTGTTCGAGCTCGGCGTCGTGCAGGAGCTCGCCTACGGCGAGATCGCTGACATCCTGGACATCCCGGTCGGCACCGTGAAGTCGCGCATGTTTCACGCCGTGCGCAAGCTGCGCGAAGCGCTCGAGCCGAAGGCGCGGGAGCGCACGAGCGAGGAGTCGCCCCGATGACCGCGCGGGTCCCGGACGAACGACTGCTCGAGCTCCTGCTCGACGGAAGCGATCTCGCCGAGCTCGACGCCCTGCGCGCGACGCCGGACGGAGCGGAGCGCGTCGCGGCGCTCGAGCGCTTCGTCGCGAAGTCGCGCACGGTCCTGACCGCGGACGAGCCGGCGGCGAACGCGGCGCTCGTGGGCCGCATCCTCGAGCAGACCACGCGCGAGGACCTCTCCTGGCGCGGCGACCTGCGGCTCGTCGGCGGCTTCGTCCGCCAGCGGCTTCGCGAGTCGCTTCTGCTGCGCGTCGTCGCCGCGAGCCTCGTCGCGCACGTCGTCGCCATCCCGGCCGCGGCTTGGGTCATCTTCCGGGATCGGGAGGAGCCGAAGCCTCACCTCCACGTCAGCTTCGAGCCGGCGGAGGAATCGCCCTTCGCCGACGTCGAGCCGGAGCCCCTGCCGGACGTCCCGCCGGTCGAGGTCGACGGGGGTCACCGCGCGGCCGAGCACGCCGAGAACCTGCTGCGGCGCGCGCGCTATCTCCTGGTCTCCGCTCCGGGGCCGGCGCCGCAGGGCGAGCCGCCGAGCGCCGAGGCGGCCCTGGAAATCCGCCTGCTCGATGCCCGTAGCCGCTACCTGCATGGGGAGGGCTGGGCGGACTGGTTGGACGATCCCCACCTTGCGCGGGACGCCGACGGCGCGGCGGTCGCGCTCTTGGCCGAGGTTCACCTCGATCGTCTCGCGCGCGACGGGGAGCGCGGCGCGGGCTTCAACGCCGCCCTTGCGCGCGCCGAGTCGGTGGCGGATCGCGCGGACGGCGCCGGGCGGGAGCTCCTGCTCCACGCGGTCGACCGCGCCGTCGGATACGGCGCCTGGGCGGCGAGCGACGCCCGTCCGAGCGAGCCGCGGCTCGATCCCTATGACGCCGCCTGGAGCGAGCTGCTCGGCGGGTCGCTCTCGCCCGAAGCCCTTGCGAGCCCGGCGGTTCGGGGCTGGCTTTCTCTGCCCTAGCGGACCCCCGTCCTCTATCCTCTGCCGCCCATGACCCGGTCTGCGGCGGCCCTGTTACCCCTGCTGCTCCCGCTCCTAACCTCCGCACAGGAGGCCGGAGGTGCGGAACGGGTGCTCCAGTTGACGCTGGAGGACGCCCTGCGCATCGCCGTCGAGCGCAACCTGGAGCTTGAGCTGGAGATGCTCAACAGCGAGATCGCGAGCTACGACTACCTGGGAAGCTGGGGCGCGTTCGACCCGGTGTTCACGCTGACCGGGCGGCTGAGCGACTCCGAGATCGAGGGGTCGAGCAGCCTCTCCGGCGCGGACGTGGTCGACGTCGACAGCCAGGGGCTCAACACGACGCTGGGCGTGCCGTTTACCACCGGCGGCCGGCTCGACCTCTCCTACGACCGCGACAACACGCGGACGAACAACCAGTTCGCGGTGTTCGACACCTCGACGACCGACGTGGTGTCGATCGCTCTCACCCAGCCGCTCCTGCGGGGGGCCTGGAGCCGCTTCGCCACCGCCGACCAGCGCGAGTCCGAGGTGAGCCTGCGCCAGCAGGAGGCCACCTACGAGGAGGTCCGCCAGCGCGTGCTGCGCGACGTGACCAACGCGTACTGGGACCTGGTGGGCGCGGTGGAGGAGCTCGGCGTGCGCGAGCTCGCCCTCGAGACCGGGGAGCGCCAGCTCGCCCAGGACCGGCGCCGCCTCGAGGTGGGAGTCGGAACGGAGGTCGACGTCCTGCAGTCGGAGACGAACCGGGCGCAGCTCGAGGAGCAGCGCCTCCTGGCGGAGTTCAACCTGCGCGCGGCGGAGGACGCCCTGCGGACGCTGCTCTTCCAGCGCTCGGACGGCGAGGTCCAGGTCGACTTCGAGAGCTGGGACTGGCCGATCGTGGCGCTGACGCCGTTGCCTGCGGTCGACGAGACGATCGAGCTGGACTGGCTCCGGAGCCTCGACCTGGCGATCCGGAACCGCCCGGAGCTCGAACGGCAACGGCTGGAGATCGAGGCATCGGAGGTGCGCCTGGTCAGGGCGGAGTCGACCCGCCTTCCCGGTTTGGACCTCACGCTGTCCGCGACGAGCACCGGCTTCGACGACGACCCCTCCGCGGCGCTGAACAGCGCCACGGGCTTCGACTTCCCGACGTACACGGGCTCGCTCGCCTTCGACGTGCCGATCAGGAACCGGACCGCGAAGTTCGCCGAGCGCGCGGCGCGAGCCGCGCTGCGCGCCGCGCGCGTCGGGTACGACCAGGTCGAGCTCACCGTGCTGGCCGAGGTGCGCTCGGCGGTGCGCGGCGTGGCGTATTCCGTCGAAGGCGTCCGGGCCGCGACCACGAGCCGCGACTTCGCCGAGCGCCAGGTCGCCGCGGAGCAGGCGCGCTACGACGAGGGGCTGTCGACCACCTTCCAGGTGCTCGAGTTCCAGCGCGACCTGGCCGAGGCGCTTTCGACGTTGACGACGGCCCGCGCGGCGTATGCGAAGGCGTTGACGGCGCTCGAGCACGCCGAGGGTCGCGTGAGCGTTCCGGCGGGCGAATGACGCGTCGCCGGAGAGCCCCGCGGGCGGCGGCGCTGCTCGCGGCCGTTGTGTGCGCCGCCGCGAGCCCCGGTTGCAACGGCGACGCGGAGGCGGAGGTCTGCGACCCCGCGGCGTACAGCGTGCGCGACGACCCGCGCATCGCGCCACTCTTCGGCCGCTGCGCGCGGAGCGACTTCTACGACCGCAACCTCGCCGACGTCGTGCCGATCCTGATCGAGAAGCTGGCGCGCGGCCAGCGCGAGCCGCTCAAGCGCGCCAAGGAAGAGCTCGCCGCGATGGGGGAGGCCGCCATCCCCGAGCTGCGGCGCTTCGTCGACCTGCACTTCGCCGAGCCGCAGGGCTTCGCCTACCTGCAGAACGCGCTCGACGTGCTCAAGCTCAGCGAAGCCCCCGGCGCGCGACCGATCCTCCTGCGGTGCCTCGAGCACCCGGGCGACGCGGTGCGGCTCGCCGCCGTGCAGGGACTCGGCAACCGGCACGGCAAGCCCGAGGACTTCGACCGGCTGGAGCAGCACCTCGCGATCGAGATCAAGGAGCAGAAGCACGTCGTCGCGCTGGCGCTCCACGGCGTCGATCCGGCCCGCGCCGAGGACCTGTACCTCGGGTGGATCCGCACGGGCGAGCGCACCGGGCTCTGGAAGTTCATCGCGATCCCGCTCTCCCGGTCGCGGCGCGCCGCGACGCGCGCGGCCTGCTCGGAGCTCTTCGCGGACGTGGCGCTGGACGTGCGCGCCTACGTCGCTGCGCCGGCGGCAGCGGCCGGGGACGCGGAGGCGCTCGCGTTCCTCGAGGCCGAGCTCGGCGAGCACACCGCCGAAGCGCGCCAGCGCCGGACCAACGCGACGCGCGCTGCGTCGGAGGCGGGGCTGCGGGACCTCCTGGCGACGACGTTCCGGTCGGACCCGAGCCCGCAGATTCGCGCAGTGGCGGCCGAGGGCCTGAACGCGCCGGACGAGCTTGACGACGCGACGCGCGACCTCCTGCGCGGCGGGCTCGACGACCTCTCTTCGATCGTGCGCGGCGCGTGCCTGTCGATGCTCGTCGCGCGCGGCGACGAAGTGGCGTGCGAGCGCGCGCTCGCGCAGCTCGGCGAGGGAACGCTGCAGCTCCAGGAGGCGATGACGGCGCTGGCCCGCCGGCTGCCGTCCGACGCCGAGCTCGCGGAGCGGACCTACCGGCGGCTGCTCGAGCGCGACGAGCTGGAGGCGTTCCTCCCGCTCAACGAGCGCGCCGGAACGCTCAAGAGCATCGGCCAGGTGCCGACGCCGGCGGCGGCGGAGTTCCTGCGCGCGCTCGCCCTCGAGCACGACGGCGAGCTGCTCGAGGGCTTGCCGGTGCACCGCTGGGCGATGATCCAGGCGGCCAACACCGGCGACCCGGGGCGCGGGTGGCTGGCCGATCAGCTCGCCGACGAGGAAGATCCGCTGCGCCGGCTCGACCTCCTGTGGGCGATCAGCGCCGCGCGGACCGACGCCACGCGGGAACGTCTGCTCGCGCTCGTGGAGGAGCCCGGAGTCTCCCCCGAGGAGGTCCTCTTCGGCGCGGCGCGCCTATGCCAGCTCGGCCCGACGGCGGAGGTCGCCGGTCGTCTGAAGCGACTCGCGAACCGGATGGAGGAGCCGGAGGCGCGCGTGGCGCTCCAGTGCCTCCTGTGGAAGTGGTACTGAGCCCGCCGGCTTCCTAGTGTCCTGAGTCAGAAGTTCGTTCGCAGAAGCGGCGCACGGCGGAGAGGATCTCGTCAGCGCTTTTGTGCCAGGTGAACGGCCGCGGGTCCCGAT
>JANQEJ010000314.1 GCA_028278425.1 Planctomycetota bacterium
CCAAGCTGGAGCTGGTTTCACTCCGACCTGAAGAAATATGTGCCCGAGGGCACTAATCCGAGCAGGCCCGCCCGAGGGCTTTCCGGGCGTTCGCGCGCGAGCGGGCTTCGGTCACCCGAAGGCGAGGGGTGTGGCGCGCGCAGACACGACCGTCCGCCCGGAGGGAGCGAAGCGACAGACGGTCGTGTCTGCGCGCGCCGCACCCCTCGCCGCCGCGCGCGACCGACCGTCCCGGCGAGCGGTCAAACGGGGCCCCGGAAAGCCCTCGCCCCCACCCGCAACCTACCGCGCCTCTTCCAACTCCTCCGTCCGCCCCAGAACGTCCCGCAAGAGCATCTGCAGCTCCTCCGTCGAAAACGGCTTGTGCAGGAAGGCCTGCGGCCGATCCGTCGCCAGCCCATCCGTCGGCAGATCCGTGAACCCGCTCATCAGAATGACCTTCGCATCCGGCTCTTCCGCGAGGATCGCCGCCATCGTCTCGAGCCCGTTCATTCCCGGCATCGTGAGGTCGAGCAGCGCGCAGACGATCTCGTCCCGGCGCTCGCGATGGATCCCCACGGCCTCCCGTCCGCCGGCCGCCGCGACGACGTCGAAGCCGAGGCTCTCCAGCATCGAGGTCGCCACCTCGCGCACGCCGCTCTCGTCGTCGACGACCAGGACCGTGCCCGAGCCGCGCCACGGGCTGGCGTGCAGCTCCTGGGCCGCCGCCGCCGGCCGTTCCGACGGCGGAAGGAGCACGGTGAACGTGGCACCGCCGCCCGGCTCGCTCGTCACGCGCAGATACCCCGCGTGCGTTTGCACGATGCCCCGCACCGCGGCGAGGCCGAGGCCGCGCCCGCTGAACTTGGTCGTGAAGAACGGGTCGAAGATCCGCCCGCGCGTTTCGGCGTCCATGCCCTCGCCGTCGTCGGCCACGTCGAGCGCGACCCATCGACCCGCGGGCGGCGCCTCGCTCCAGCCTTCGCGCTGAGGGTCCTCGTCCGTGCGGACGACGCTGGTGCGGACGAGGATACGCCCCTCGCCGTCGCCGATGGCGTCGGAGGCGTTGACGATCAGGTTGAGCACCACCTGCTGCAGGCGGCCGGCGTCCGCCTCGACCGCGGGAAGCAGCGGGTCGAGCTGGAACACGATGCGCGCGCCCTTCCGCACCGAGGACTCGAGCAGCGTCCCCATGTCCAGGACGAGACCGTTCAAGTCGATCGGCTCGGTCTGGATCGAGCCGCGCCCCGAGTAGGCGAGGAGCTGCTGGGTGAGCTCGCCGGCGCGCTGAACCGCGGACATGACGCGCTCGAGCGCCTGGCGCGAGCGCGACTCGATCGGCGCGTCGCGCAGCGCCTGGTCGGCGCTGCCGGAGATGATCATCAGGAGGTTGTTGAAGTCGTGCGCGACGCCGCCGGCGAGCTGGCCCAGGCTCTCCAGCTTCTGCCGCTCCGTGATCTCGCGCTCGAAGGTGCGCCGCTCCTCCTCGAGCCGGCGGCGCTCGGTCAGATCGCGCAGGATCGCCTGCACGCGGCCGTCGGGGAGTCGCCGGGCGCTCGCCTCGACCGGCACGGGCCCGCCGCCGGCCCTCCGCGCGCTGAGCTCGCGGACGATGTGCCTCTCGCTCTCGAGCTCGGCGAGCAGCTCGGCGTCCAGCCCGTCGAGCAAGTCGTCCAGCCTCATGCGGATCAACTCCTCGCGCGGGTGGCCGAAGAGCTCGGCCGCGCGCAGGTTCGTGTAGTGCACGACGCGCTCGTCGAGGCTGCAGATCAGGACCGGGTCCGAGGCTTCGTCCAGGAGGCGGCGCTGCTCCGCCTCGTTGCGGCGCAGGATCTCCGCGTCCCGGCGGCTGCGGTGGACGTAGGTGATGCCGAGCAGGACGAGGGCGAGCGACAACCCGGCGATCGGCACCTGGAAGGCGGGGTTGCGGCCGAGCGGCAACGGGACGTGGAGCGTCGCGGTCGCGCTCTCCTCGCTCATCGTTCCGAACAGGCTCTTGGCGCGCACCTCGAATCGGTGCTCGCCGGGCTTGAGCGACGAGAGCTGGACCTCGCGTTCGGTGGTCCACGCGGACCAATCCTCGCCGTTCAACCTCCACTGCGTCTCGACCAGCTCGGGCGGGATTCGGTTCCAGTGCGTCGACGCCCGCCAGCGCACGAGCGCGTGCCCGCCGTCCACGCGCGCGTCGAGCATCTCGATCCGCGGACCGGGCTCGCTCGCTTCGGCGAGGTCGAGCACGTAGGTGCCGCCGCCCATCGATCCGACGTAGAGCCGGTCCTCGGCGGGAAGGATCGGCCACAGGCCCAGGTTGTCGAGCCCCGTCTCGGGACCCAGCGTCACCCAGCGATCGTCCTCGAGGAAGTGCAGGGACTTGAGCGTCGTCACCCAGAGGCGGCCGGTCCCGTCGACGGCGGCGTCGACCAGCCTGCTGTTCGTGCGCTCCGCAAAGTCGGAGGCGTGGACGGTGCCGTCGGCCGCGATCCGCGACAGCGCGTGCTCGTTCGCGACCCAGACGCCCCCGTCGGCCGCCGGCGCGAGGCGGAGCACCGTCCGGCCCGGCAGGCCCTCCGCCGGGGTCCAGGTGCTCCAGGCGCCGTCGCGGTGGCGCGCGACGCCCAACGAGGTCGCGAGCCAGATCGCTCCGTCCTCGGTCTCCAACACGTCGAGGACGCCCCGCTCCTCTTCGTCGGCGAGCTCCGCGAAGGGCTCGAACGGAATCGCTCGTCCGTCCGTCAGCTTGTCGACCGAGCCGAGCGGGCCGTCGTCGGAGCGATCCAGACCGGCGAGCCACAGGCTTCCGCGGCCGCCGCGGATCTTGTGGATCGTTCCGAGCGGCGCACCGCCGGCGTCGTGCACCACCTCCGTCCACGCCGATCCGTCCCAGCACAGGAGGCCGGCGAAGCTCGGGCCCGAGACCCAGACGCGGCCGGCCTCGTCCTCGGCCAGGCCGGTGACGACCCGCAGCGCTTCGCCCGGCGTCGGCTCGAACGGAACGAGCGTTCCCGCTTCGTCCCGGACCTCGACGCCGCCGGACGTTCCCAACCAGAGGCGCCCGTCGCTCGCGCGCAACACCTCGTTCACGTGGTTGCGCCGGTCGTTGATCGGCATGTGGCGAAGGACGGTCCAGCGCGGGAGGCTCCTTCGGTGAAGGAAGAGCCCGCGCTCCGTGCACGCCCACAGGTCGCCGTTCTGGCGGTAGCGCATCTTCTTGACGTACCGGAGCGCGTCGGGCGGCGGCCACACCGGTTGCCACTTGCCGCGGGACCGCACGCTCATCGCGCCGGAGCGGTAGTACACCGCCGCCGCGCCCTCGGGGCCCACCGCGCAGGTGGCGACGATTCCGCTCTTCTCCGTGGCGACGCGGTGGGGCTCGACGCCTTCCGACCAGACCCAGACGCCCCGGAGCTCCGGGGGAAGATCCAGGCCGGCGATGCCGTCCCCGGCGGCGTTCTCGTCCAGATCGGTAAAGCGCGCGGACGGGGTCGCCAGGTTCAGGTGCCGCGTCCAATCGTCATCCTCGAGGCGGTACACCGCGTTGCGCTGCATCAGCCAGATCGCACCGTTCCCGGTCTGGTAGAGGTTCGGGACGAACCGATCCCCGGAGCGGGACGGCGCGGGGAACGGCTTGAGCTCCTCGCCGGCGTCCATCGCCGCGACCTCCCAGGTCTCGCCGTCGGCGTTCCAAGTCGTCAGGAGGAGCGCGCCGCCGCCGCGGTGCGCGAGGCCGCCGACGATGCGCGCCCCGTAGGGCTCGGGCAGCTCGACCCTGTCGAAGCCGCGCGCGTCGCCGCGGAAGACGCCCTCGTGCAGGAGCACCCAGATCGTCCCTCGCTCGTCGACGCTGATCGAGGAGAGCGGGCCGCGCGGAACGCCCTCGACGAGCTCCCAGCGCCAGCCGTCGAAGAGGGCCAAGCCCTCGGCCGTCAGGGCCCAGGTCCCGTCCTGGTTCTCGACGACGTCGTAGACGGAGTCGCTCGGCAGGCCGTCGTCGACGGTGAAGCGCGTCCAGCGCCACTCCTCTTGAAGAACGTTGCGGTCCTCCTGGCCGAGCGCGAGCGCGGCCAGGAGCGCGAGCACGCTCGCGCCGCGAACGGCGCGGGAGAGTGGACCCGGCATCGAGGCCATCCTAGTGTCCCGTTCCAGAGATTCGACCGCGATCAAGAGCTTCCCGCGCCGCTTCGAACGCCTTCGTTCGTCGCTTCGCGGAGCGCGGCCTCGAGATCCAGGCTCGTGAACGGCTTGCGCAGGAACGGCTGCGAGCGACCGTCCGCGGCTTGGGTCTCGGAGTAGCCGCTCATCAGCACCACCCGCGCGTGCGGGCGGATGGCGAGGATCCGGTCGAGCGTTTCGATGCCGTCCATGCCGGGCATCGTCAGGTCGAGCAGCGTGCAGGCGATGTCGTCGCCGCGCGCGCGCTGGATGGCCACCGCCTCGTCTCCACCGGCCGCTCCGAGCGCGTCGAACCCCAGGCCCGAGCACATCTCGAGCGTGACCTCGCGGACCGTGGGCTCGTCGTCGACGACGAGGACCGTGCCCTCGCCGCGCCACGCGTCGCCGCGCCCGCCAGGTCCGGGAAGCGGGCGGGCGGCGGCGGCCGGGAGCAGCACGCTGAAGGTCGAGCCGCGTCCCCGCGCGGTGACGATCCGCAGGTGGCCGCCGTGCGCGCGAACGATGCCCCGTACCGCCGCGAGGCCGAGGCCGCGGCCCTTGAACTTGGTCGTGAAGAAGGGCTCGAGGACGCGCTGTGCCGTGTCCTCGCTCATGCCGGCCCCGTCGTCCCGCACCTCGAGCAGGACCCATCGGCCGGGGGGCGGGACGTCGCCGCGCCAGCCGGCGCGCTGGATCGTCTCGTCCGTGCGAACGGTGCGCGTGGTCAGGACGATCTCGCCCTCCTCCGCCTCGATCGCTTCGGCCGCGTTCACGATCAGGTTGAGGACGACCTGCTGCAGGCGGCTGCGGTCGCCCTCGACGGCGGGGAGGTCGGGATCGAGCCGGCGGACGAAGCGGACGCCCTTTTTGGCCGAGGCCTCGAACAGCGTCCCGAGCTCGCCGACGAGGAGGTTCAGGTCGAGCGGCTCGACGCGGATCGAACCGCGTCCCGCGTAGGCGAGGAGCTGCTGCGTCAGGTCGCTCGCCCGCATCGCCGCGGTGAGAACGCGCCGCATCCCGACCTCCGCGGGGGAGCCGGGCTCGACGTGGCGCAGCGCCTTGTCCGCGCTGCCGGTCACGACGGTCAGGAGGTTGTTGAAGTCGTGCGCTACGCCGCCCGCGAGAACGCCGAGGCTCTCGAGCCGCTGCATCTCGGTCAGCTCGCGCTCGAAGGCGATGCGTTCGCGCTCGAGCCGGCGCCGCTCGGTCAGGTCGCGCAGGATCGCCTGCACGCGGCCGTCGTCGAGCCGCTTGAAGTTGGCCTCGACCGGGACGGTCCGGCCGTCGGGCCGCAGCGCGTCGAGCTCGCGGACGAGCCCGCCCCGCTCGACGATCTCGCGCACGAGCGCGTCGTCGCTTCGGACGAGGAGCTCGTCCAACCGTCGCCCGGCGATGGCGTCCGGCGACCGCGCGAAGAGCTCGACCGCCTTCGAGTTCACGTACGGACAGAGCCGGGTCTCGGGCTCGCAGATCACGATCGCGTCCGAGGCCTGCTCCATCAGCCGCCGGAACCCGGCTTCGCTCTTCCGCAGCTTCGCAGCGTCCTCCCGGAGCCGGCGGACGAAGCCGAAGCCGAGCAGCGTCAGCGCGACGAGGAGCCCCGCGAGCGGCCCGAGGAAGAGCGGATGCCGGTAAAGCGGCAGCGGCAGGGAGAACTCGATGGAAGAGGCCTCTCCCGCGTCGCCCAACACTCCGCGGGCGCGAACCTCCAGGTGATGCCGACCCGTGTCAAGGCCGGTCGGATCGAGCTCGCGCTCGGTAGACCAGGCGGACCACTCCCCTCCATCCAGTCGCCAGCTCGTCGGGATCTTGTCGGAAGGCCGGCGGTTCCACCAGGACAACGCGCGCCACCGCACCGGCGCCCCGTCCACCGTTGGCGCCGAGAGCACGACGCGGGGAGCAGGTGTCTCCGCTTCGGCCGGATCCAGGATGAACGTACCGCTTCCCAGCGAGCCGAGGAAGACGCGACCCTCGTGAGGAAGCACCGGCCAAAGGTCGATGTTGTCGAGACCGCTCTCCGGCCCGAACGAGACCCAGCGTTCTCCGTCGAGACAATAGAGGTGCGAGTCGGTCGTGACCCAGATGCGCCCTTGGTCGTCGATCGCGAAGTCCATGAGCTCGCCCGGGCGTACCGCCTTCAGCTCGGTGAGCTCGATGTCGTCGTCCGCCCCGATCGATCCCAGAGCGTGGCGGCACGCGAACCACGTTCGGCCGTGCCGTCCGCGGCCCAGGCGGATCACGCGCGGGTCGCGCAGCGCCGGCGCAGACACCTCGTCCCACCAGGTCCAGTCCCCGTTCCAGCGCCCCAATCCCCGTGTCGTCGCGACCCACACCGCTCCGTTCTCGTCCACGAGAACGTCGTAAACGCGGCAGTCGCGGACGGAATCGAAGGGTCCCCAGCGCCGGAGGCTTCCGGCCTCGAATACGCGCACCGTACCGGCCTCCCCGCGCAGATCATCGGGCTTGTCGGTGAGCTCGGCGAGCCAGAGCCGTCCACCGTCGTCGCGGCGGATCTTGTGAATGAAGCCGAGCGTCTCGCCGTCGTCGTCGACGGCGATGTGCCGCCAGCTCTCGCCGTTGAACGAGAAGAGCCCCTGGAAGGCGCTGCCGCTCGAGGCCAGCACCCTGCCGGAGTCGGTGACGGCGAGGCCGGTGACCGCAACGGAGAGGCCGGACACGAGCTGCGGTACCCGCAGCCTTTCCCCATCCGGGCGCCGGGCGGTGACGCCGTCGCCGGTGGCGATCCAGACCGTCCCGTCGCGCCACGGAACGATCTCGTTGACGAACTCGCGCCACCCGTTTGCACCGGACTCGTGCCAGCGGGTCCAGAGCGTCGAGCTTGCCCGGAAGAGCAGGAGGCCCTCGTCCGTGCCCGTCCATAGGTCGCCGTTCTCGCGGTAGGTCGTGAAGACGATCTGGCCGAGGTCGTGGATCTCCTCCAGGTGGTCGCTCCACTCACCGCCGCGCCGGAGGCGCGCGCGCCCCGCTTCGTACACGGCGAGCGCCTCGCCGCTCGGGCCGACCGCGCAGGCGCGCAGACGCCCCGGGCCCTTCCCGGCCGCGTGCCTCGGCTCGCCGTCGGCGTTCCATTCCCAGATGCCGGCCAGGGACGGCGGGTACTCGACGGAGGCGATGCCCTCCCCGCTGGCGTTCTCGGCAACGGCCGTGACGGCGACGCCCTCTCCCACGGCGCCGAGGCGGAGCTCCCAGCCGGCTCCGTTCCAGGCAAAGAGGCCGTCGTTCTGGAGCGCGTAGACGCGCCCGCCGTCGGTTTGGTGCAGGCTCGGATTCCGGCCGCTGGCCTCGGAGGGCACGTCGATGCGCTCGACCGAGCTTTCGCGCCACCGATAGACGAGCCAGCGGTGCTCCTCCCGTGCGTAGTAGTTCAGGAGCACGTCTCCGGGCGCGGGGTGCACGACGTGTCCGATCAGGCCGGCGGGGAAGGTGGCGTGTGGCGTCAGCTTCTGGAACCCGTCGTGGCCGCCGCGGTAGACCTCGCCGTGGAGGACGACCCAGACGTTGTCTTCGTGGTCGAGGCTCATCGACGTGACCATCCCTCGCGGCAGGCCGAGCTCTTCCTCCGCCCGGCGCCAGCGCCAACCGTCGAACCAGGCGACGCCCTCGACCGTGGCAGCCCACGGCACTCCGCCGGCGTCAACGACTTCGAAGACGAGATCCCCCGGCAACCCGTCCTCGGTGTCGAAACGAGACCAGCGCCAATCCTCCTCGAAGCCCGGCTCCTGGGCGAGGAGAGCCCCGGCGTGAAGGAGGACGATGGAAGCGGACCGGGTGAGAGCGAGGCCGGTCATAGGGAAGGCGAGAGCATCGTAGCGAGCCGCCCGACGGCGCGGAGGCTACCGCCCTCCGAATTCCTCGGACCCGGCGTAGCCGAGCGCGCGCAGCTCGGCCGCCGTCGCACCCTCGGGGGCCGGGCCCGAGCGAACGGCGCGCCGGCGCACGCGTCGGAGCGCGAAGTCCGGAGGCTCGGTCGGCGTTCCCGCGTGCTCGCCGGGGTCCCTTTCAAGATTGAAAAGTGTCGCGGTCCCCGTCGCGCGGTCGACGATCCAGTGGCGGTCCGGTCCGAGCCAGGACTCGAGGTCGCCGTTCCAGGCGAGCTCGGAGTAGCGGTAGGGCGCCGCTTCGGACGGCGCCGAAGGGCCGAGCAGCGGTTCGCCCTCGAGCTCCGCGCTCGCTTCGAGGCCGAGCAGCGCGAGCACGGTCGGCACGACGTCGACCAGGCCGGCGGGCCGCGTCTCGACGCCGGGCGGCTGCCCCGGCGCGTAGATCAAGAGAGGGATCTCCAACACCTCGCGGTGAAGCGTCCCCTCGTGGCCGATGCTGCCGTGCTCGTCGAATTCCTCGCCGTGATCGGACGTCACGACGACGACGGTGTCGGCGAGCACGCCCTCGTCCTCGAGGAACCGCAGGAACGCGCCGAGCTCGTCGTCGGCGCGCCGGACGCTCGCGTCGTAGCGATCGGAAAGAAAGCGCACCTCCGCGGGGGAGAGGTCCATCGCGTTGAAGTCCGGGTTGCCGCAACGGCCTTCGGTCTCGATCGGGCTCGCGTCCTCCGAGTTGAAGCGCGACGCCCAGGGCTCGCCCGGGTCGTAGGGGCAGTGCACGTCGTAGGTGTGCAGGAAGGCGAAGAACGGCCGCTCGCCGTGCGCCGCCGCGATCGTCGCGCGCGCTTCGTCCAGGATCGTCTGCAGGCCGCGCCGGCGGCCCTCGAAGGCGAGAAACCCGCGGCCGAAGCCGTAGTCGGGCGTGAGCCACCCGCCGCCGGTGAGCGCGAAGGTGTAGAAGCCCTCGTCGCGGAGCTTCTCCGCGAGGAGGGGCGTTTCGTCGGAAGGCCGGAGCGTCGGATCGACGACGCCGTGGGTCGACGGGTAGAGGCCGGACAAGAGCGAGAAATGGCTCGGCAGGGTCCAGGAGCTCTCCGCCACCGCGTGCTGAAAACGCACCGCGCGCTCGGCGAACGCGTCGAGGGCGGGGCTGGTGTCGCGCTCGTAGCCGTAGCACCCCAGCCGGTCGGCGCGGAGGGTGTCGATCGAGATGACGATCAGGTTGCGCGGTACGTCGTCGGTCTGGCCCGCGCAACCGGCCGTGCAAAGCGCCAGCGGAAGAAGGCCTCGGAGATCCACGCGCGCGATTCTAGGATCGAGGCATGGCCGAGCCGCTCGACTTCGAGGCCCTTTGCGCGCTCGTCCCCGGGCTCCGCGACACGGAGGCGGCCACCCGCGCCGTCAGCGACGACGGGGGCGAGCTCTTCTGCGCGAACAACGCCTGGTTCGCGATCAAGCGACGGCTCGACGACCTGCTCGGCGTGTGGCGCCGCCCCGTGCCGAAGGAGGCCGCGGAGCTCGCGACGCGGCTGTCGCGGGCCGAGGCCTACGAGACGGCGTTCGAGCACCTCTATCCGCTGCTGCCGCCGTGCCGGAACTGCGGGTGCTCGCGGTTCCAGCCGTTGCGGGTCGAGCAGTTGCGCGAGTTCAGGGCCTGAGACCGCGGAGAGGAACGGAGGGCACGGAGCCCGGAGGTTAACACGGAGGAAAACGGAGTTATCGGAGACCACGAGGCTGCAATGCCGCAACCAAAGCGTGTGCTCTGAGTGCGCCGTTGGGTGTAAAGAACCGGCGCCCACCTATGTGGT
>JANQEJ010000056.1 GCA_028278425.1 Planctomycetota bacterium
ATCGTTCTCGTCGTCGCGGTCCTCGTTGGCCGTGAGCGCCAGCTCGGCGAGGAAGCCGGGGAGCTTCGGCTCCTTCTCGCGGTCGACGTGGTTGCGCGCGAAGTTCAGGATCTCGACGACGCTGTTCCAGCGCTCCTCGCGCTGGCGCGCGTCGGGGTAGGAGCGCTCGACCTCGTTCTTGTAGCCGACCGCGTCGATCACCTTCTCGACGTGGGCGACGAGGTTCTTCCCCGGATCGCGGCGGCCGAGGCTCTTGAGGAGCTTGCGCAGGTCGCCGCCCGCCTGCGCGGCCGCGGGCGTGAGGTTCGGCACCTCGGCGGCGCGGTCGAAGGCCTCGGGGACCGAGATCGAGTGCTCCGTGGCGAAGGCGAGCACCCGGTCGATCGAGGTCTTGCCGATGCCGCGCGGCGGGCTGTTCAGGACGCGCAGGAACGAGACCTCGTCGTTCGGGTGCACGAGGAGCTTCAGGTACGCGAGGACGTCGCGCACCTCCTTGCGGTCGAAGAAGGACATGCCGCCGACCAGGCGGTAAGGCACGCCGCGCGCGCGCAGCTCGGCCTCGAACGACCGCGGCTGGTTGGCGGTGCGGAAGAGGATCGCGAAGTCGGCGAGGCGCGCCTCTTTCTCGCGCACGAGGCGCTGGATCTCGTCGACGACGAAGAACGCCTCCTCGTTCTCGTCGCGCAGGTTGTAGGCGCGCACGCGGTCCCCTTTGCCGAGGTGCGAGCGCAGGCGCTTCTCGTGGCGGCCCCGGTTGTGCTGGATGCAGCGGTAGGCGGCGTCGAGGATCTCCTCGGTCGAGCGGTAGTTCGTCTCGAGCCGCACGACCGTCGCGCCGGGGAAGTCGTTCTCGAAGTTCAGGATCTTCGTGACGTCGGCGCCCCGCCAGCCGTAGATCGACTGGTCGTCGTCGCCGACGACGCAGAGGTTTTTGTGCCCGCCGGCAAGCTGCAGCAGGATCTCGTACTGCGGGCCGTTCGTGTCCTGGTACTCGTCGACGAGCACGTAGCGGTAGCGCCGCCGGAAGGCCGCGCGGACGTCGTTCTTCTCGCGAAGGAGCTTGAGGGTCAGCAGCAGGAGGTCGTCGAAGTCGACCGTGCGCGCGTGGCCGAGCCTCTCCTCGTAGCGGCGCCAGGCGCGGCCGATCAGCTCCTCGCGGTCGTCCGCCGCTCGGCCGAGGAACTCCTCCGCGCCGACCAGCCGGTTCTTCTCGAGCGAGATCCGCGCCCGCAGGGCGGCCGGATGGACCGTCGCCTCGGCGATGGAGAGCTCGCGCAGCGACGCCTTGGCGGCGGCGAGCTGGTCGCCCTCGTCGCAGATCGAGAAGCGCGCCGGCAGGCCGACCTTGCGCCCGTGCTCGCGTAGGGCGAGCAGGCAGAACTTGTGAAACGTCGAGACGTGGAGCCGCGCCGCCTTCTCGCGCCCGACGAGGCCCGCGATGCGCTCGCGCATCTCGGCCGCCGCCTTGTTGGTGAAGGTGACCGCGAGCACGTTGCCCGGGGCGACCCCGGTCGCGAGAAGCTGGGCGATCCGGCTCGTGATGACGCGCGTCTTGCCCGTGCCGGCGCCGGCCAGGACGAGCACCGGGCCCGCGAGGGTCGTCACGGCCTTGCGCTGCGCGGCGTTCAGGCCGTGCAGCGGGCTCTTTGCGCGCGGAGGGGACACGAGCCGCGGAGTCTAGCGCGCCGTAGACGGAGGAACAGCCCGCGCGCGTGCACTCTTCGCGGCGTCCGTCTGCGGTCTTTCGCCCCCGGAGCGGGCGGAGACTGGCGTACATCCTCCGCCGGGCGGCCGGCCTACCTTCTCTCTCCGTGCGAAAGCTCGGACTCCGTCTCTTCTTGACGTCGCCAGGGAAGGTCTCGCCATGAGAAGTCGCTTCATTCCGCTCGTCGTGGTCTGCTCGCTGGGTTGGTCGAGCGCGGTGACCGCGCAAGACGTCTGCCTGCGCTGGGCGGAGGTGGTCGTTCCCAACCCGACGGATCCGCCTTCCGCGCCCGAGAACGCGCTCGGGCGACCGGACGGCCTCCAGACGAAGTTCGGCGAGGGCCCCGCGGACGAGGCGACCTACTCGTCCTTCCAGTGCGACGAGTTCTTCGGCGAGGCGTCGTTCGCGAGCTTCCTCGGCGTCAGCGAGGCGGTGCTCCAGCAGGCCGACTTCGTGGCCTTCGAGCGAAACGGCGCGCTCGGCTTCACCTTCGAGGGCTCGACCTGGACCTTCGCCGCGGGCGGCATGACCGAGGCGTTCCAGGCGCCGACGGAGGCCTTCGCGTCCGGCGTCGTGACCACGTCGGCCTACGAGTCCTTCTTCGGCATCTCCGTGGAGCCGGGCGGCGAGTGGCCCTTCGTCCTGTTCGACCTCCAGCAGGTGGATCCCTCCGCCCTGGACTTCGAGGTCACCGTGCTGCGCGGTCCGACCGTGCAGGACACGCCCGACGTCGACGCGATGGGCGTCGTCGCCGGCGTGACGCCGACCGCTTCGGCGCAGGTCGTCCGGCTGGGAAGCCCGCCGAACCCGAACGCGCTCCTGCCCGGGGTGACGAGCGGGCCGGTGCTGGGCGCGGTCTGGGATCCGGTCATCGACCACACGACGTTCCTGCCCGGCGCGACGGTCGACCTGCTCGCCGTGACGCCGAATCCGCTGAACCTGAGCACGGGGCTCGGGACCTTGCTCTGCGATCCCACCACGATCCTCGTTCTGGAGAGCGTTCCGGCGGGCACTCCCTTCGTCCTGCCGGTGCCCGTCAACTGCTCGCTGATCGGGTTCCCGCTGTGCTCGCAGGGCGGCTCCGCGGACGCGGTCTCGCTCGCGGTCGGCCTCACGAACGCGCTCGACATCACGGTCGGGACCTTCTAAGGGCGATCCGGAGCCTCTCGACGACCGGCTCGTCCGGTTTCTCAGCCCCTTTCAAGATCGAAAGCCGCGGCAGCCGACGATCGGATCGTGAAGACGGTCCTCATCGTCCTCGTCTGCCTCTTCGCCGGCTGCACCGTGCTCGGCGTCGGCGGGCTCGTGACCCTGGGCGTGCTCGCGGAGAACCACGTGATCCCGGACACGGTCGCCTGCCCCGGCTCGGAGCTGCGGCAGCCCGACGTCGACTGGCTGCGCGAGGTGGGCTATCTGCCGCGCGGGGAGTCGATCGTGTACTTCTACTCGAACGGGTTCCTCTCGATCGAGGAGGAGGGGAACTTCTTCACCGAGAGCCGGGTCGTCTCCTACTTCCAGGACTACTACGGCCGCCGCGTACACGAGTACGCGGAGCTCTCCGAGGTGGCCGACGTCGACGCGCGCTTCGAGGGCGGCTTTCTCGCCAACTCCGTGATCACGATCACGCGCGACGACGGCTCGCAGTTCGAGCTCCTGGTGTCCAACGACCAGGCCGGCGACCGGATCTTCTACGACGAGCTGATCCGCCGCTGGCACGCGTCCCGCTGAGCGGTCACGGCACGGTCACCTCGAAGACCGGCAGGAAGGTGCGGTCGAACCGCTCGACGAACTCGGTCAGGAGCACCTTCTTCGAGCGCTTGACCTTGCGCCGCACCGTCTTGCCGTTCCAGCTCAGGAGCGCGTCCTTCGTCTTTCCCGCGGGCAGCATCTCCTCCGTGTAGAGCACGCGGAACGAGCGCACGCCCTCGCCCTTGAGCTTGATCCGGCCCGACTCGGTGCGCACCGCCTCGAGGCGCGCGGTCTTCTTGTCGGCCTTCTCCTGGATGTACTCCCGGCGCTCGAAGCGGTCGAGCCGCTCCCACTGGCTCTTCGTCACCGAGAGCTTGAAGACCTCCTTCACGTCCGGGTCGGGCTTCAGGACCTCGAGCCAGAAGGCCCGCCCCTCGCCGGCGCGCGCGTAACGGCGCACGATCTCGTCCGGCACCGGGTCGCGCGCGCAACCCGACCAGAACGGGGACCAGTCAACCGCCGTGAAATCGAACCAGTGGCCGAGCTCCGGGAACTCCAGGAGCTGCGCCTCGCGCGCGCCGAGCTCCCGCAGCCGCTCGAAGCTGTACCGCAGACTGTGCACGAGCATCTCGTCGTCCTTCGAGCCCTGCAGATCGCGGATGGGGAGGTGCAGGACGTTCTCGAGGTAGCGGATGTTGTTCTCGCCGCGGTCGAGCATGATCCGCGGCCCGCCGATCATCGGCGCGATCCCCGCGAAGAGGTCGGGGTAGCGCAGCGCGAGGTCCCAGGTCAGATGCCCGCCGCGGCTGATTCCGCTCGCGAAGATCCGGTTCTCGTCGACGTTGTACTCGAGCCGCGCCCAGCGCAGCGCGGAGAGCGTCGACAGCCGCTCGCGCTCGGTGAAGGTGTAGCCGACGTTCTCGCCGGGCTCCGACGGCGAGAGGACGAGCATCCCGAGCTCATCGGCGACCGCCTGCCACATGCGGTGGCCGCCCGCGCCGCTGCCGCCGGTGCCGTGCGTCTGAAGGAGCAGCGGCGAAGGGGTCGACGCGTCGTAGCTCGCCGGCACGTAGACGTGCAGCTCGGTCGTCTCGGGCGCCGCTTCGCCGACCCACAGGGGCACGCGCTCGGTGCGCACGCCCGCGGCGGCCGGCGCGAAGGTCCCGAAGCCGCGCGCCGCGTCGAGCCACCGCTCGAGCGTCACCTCCTTGCGCCTTGCCAGCTCCTCCGCCGCCTCGCGCCGCATCTCCGGCGTCGGGCGCAGCACCGCGTCGCGCAGGTCGGCGGCGAGGTCACCGCCCTGCGCGGCGAGGGCGATCGCGAAGACGGCGGGGGCGGCCATGCGCCCAGGGTAGCCGCGGCCGTCCGGCCGGTAACCTCGGCCGGCGTGGCCAGACGCAGCCGATACGGTTAGCCTCTCCGCCTCGCCCAGGAGACCCCATGGACGCCGAACCGTCACCCGAGCTGACGCCCGCCGAGCTGCGCCGCCTGCCCGAGCGGGACCCCGAGGTTCTCGGGCGCTTCTTCGACGTGTGGTTCGACCGGGTCTACGCCTTCATCCGGCGGTTGGTGCGCGACGAGCACCTGACCGAGGACCTGACCCAGGACGTCTTCGCCCACATCTTCCGCGCGATCGAGACCTACGACCCCGCGCGAGCCCTTCGTCCCTGGGTCTTCACCATCGCGACCAACAAGCTCCGCGACCACTGGCGCTCTCGCCGCCACCGCGAGGCGCAATCCGACTCCAGCCTCGAGCGCGACGGCGTGGCGGAGTTCACCCCGGCGCGGAGCGCCGCGCCCGACGCCGGCATTCTCCAGGACGAGCGCGACGCCCAGCTCAAGCAGGCGATCGACGAGCTGCCGGAGGGCATGCGGGTGACGCTCGTGCTGCGGGTCTATGACGAGCTCTCCTTCGAGGAGATCGGGAAGATCCTCGACCGCAACGAGGTGGCGGTGCGCAAGCGCTACTCCCGGGCCCTCGAGGCCCTGCGGGCGAGCCTCGGCGCGCGCAAGCTCCACCCGGAGGGCGCGGGATGACCGACCGGCCGCGGGACGACGGGGGCGACCCCGAGCTGGAGGAGCTGCTCCGTTCCCAGCCCGCGCCCGCGGGGGAGGACGGGTTCCGCGCCTCCCTGCGCGCGCGGTTCGTCGCCGGGAAACTCGGTGAAGCGGATCCAAAAACCGTGTCACTCCAACGTATGGATGGCCGTACCGCCGCGGTCGTGATCGAGGATTGGCTTTCCCAGGGCCAAGCTCCACCTCCGGCACGAGAGTCCTTCGTTCGCGAGCTTCGGCGCAAGTTCGTCGAAGGCGACTTCGAGGACTCGGACGGAGAATGGGAGCGGGCCGCGCCGCGCGTGTCGCCGCCGCGCCGGGCGAACCCGGCGCTCCGCGTCCTGGTCGGCGGCCTCGCCGCCGCGGCCGCGATCCTCGCGATCGGCGTCTTCGTTCCCACCGGGCCGCGCTGGACCGCGCTCGCGGTGCAGGGTTCCGGGCCCTTGATCGTCGACGGCGAGCGGGCGGAGACCTTCGATGCGTCGTTGATCGGCGCCGCGCTCGAAGGCGGCGGCGAGCTCGGCAGCGTCGGCCACACGATCGGTTTTGGCTTCGGGCCGCACCTCCTGCTCGAGCTGCGGCCGGGCGCGCGCATCCGCGCCGAGCGCGCGGAGGACGAGCTCATCGTCCAGCTTCTCGAGGGCGAGCTTTACGCGAAGACCGACGGAGCCTACGACGGCCCGCCGCTCGTCGTCCGGACGCAGGACCTCGACCTGCGCATGGTCGGCACCTCGCTCGGGGTGATGACCAACGGCGAGCTGACCTGCGTGTGCGTGGCGCACGGGGCGGTCGAGCTGACGACCGCCAACGGCCGCGAGGCTTGTCCGGCGAGCTCCTACTACCAGGACTGGCGGAACCTCGGCGAGGTGCGCGCGGGCACGTTCACGGAGTTGCTCAAAGTGAATCCCGAAGCGGAGGGGGAGCACATCGACGGCCTGCTCGAGTTCACCTCCTCGGTCGGCCCCCTGGGCTTCTGACGGGATCTCCTTGCGCCTCGCTCGCCCGGCGACGAAGCTAGGGCGCGCCGGGGCTGCCCCCCCGGAGAAAGAAGAGGAGGACTATGAACGCGGCCGAGCTGTTCGTGCGTTGTCTCGAGGCGGAGGGCGTCGAGTACATCTTCGGCGTGCCTGGCGAGGAGAACGCCCACTTCATGATGGCGCTCGAGACGTCGGACTCGATCAAGTTCATCCTCACGCGCCACGAGCAGGGCGCCGCCTTCATGGCCGACGTCTACGGGAGGCTCACCGGCAAGTCGGGCGTGTGTCTCGGCACGCTCGGTCCCGGCGCCACCAACCTGACCACCGGCGTGGCGGACGCGAACATGGACCGCGCGCCGTGCATCTGCATCACCGGCCAGGCGGACTCCAAGCGCCAGCACAAGGAGAGCCACCAGAACATGGACGTGGTCGGGCTCTTCCGCCCGATCACCAAGTGGGCGACGCCGGTCCTCAACCCGGGAAACGTGCCCGAGGTCGTGCGCAAGGCCTTCAAGCTCGCGGAGACCGAGAAGCCCGGCGCTTGCCACATCGAGCTCGCCGAGGACATCGCCGACATGCCGGCGAACGGGACGCCGCTCCAGCCGCAGCGCATGCGCCGCCCGGTGCCCGACGACAAGGTCGTCGACCAGGCGATGGGGCTCCTGCGCGAGGCCAAGCGCCCGGTGATCCTCGCGGGCAACGGTGCCGTGCGGAAGCGCGCGAGCAAGCAGCTCCGGATGTTCGCCGAGGAGACCGGCATCCCCGTGATCAACACGTTCATGGGCAAGGGCTGCGTCGACTACAACGCGCCCTATTCGCTCTTCACGATCGGCCTGCAGGCCAAGGACGTCGTGAGCTGCACGCTGGACGCCGCCGACGTGATCATCTGCCTCGGCTACGACCTGGTCGAGTACCACCCGCGCCTCTGGAACGCGGACGCGAACGCGCACAAGATCATCCACATCGACTTCCTGCCGGCCGAGATCGACGAGAACTACATCCCCGCGGTCGAGATCGTCGGCGACCTGGCGCACACGCTCTGGATGCTGAACGAGCGCGTCGACACGGAGCCGCTCAAGTTCGAGAACACCCAGGCGGCGGGCGTCCGCGAGGAGATGCAGCGCGACTTCGCGCAGTGGTCCAACGACGACGCGAAAGGCGCGATCAAGCCGCAGAAGGCCCTGTGGGACGCGCGGCAGGTGATGGGCGCGGAGGACATCCTCCTGAGCGACGTCGGCGCGCACAAGATGTGGATCGCGCGCTACTACCAGTGCGAACAGCCCAACACGTGCCTGATCTCCAACGGCTTCTGCTCGATGGGCTTCGCGCTTCCCGGCGCCATCGCGGCGAAGATGGTCCATCCCGACCGGCGCATCCTCGCGATCAGCGGCGACGCCGGCTTCCTGATGAACGTGCAGGACATGGAGACGGCGAAGCGCATCGGCGCGAACATCGTCTGCATGGTCTGGGAGGACAAGGAGTACGGCCTCATCGCCTGGAAGCAGACGAACCAGTTCGGTCGCCACACCGACCTCGCCTTCGAGAACCCGGACTGGATGAAGCTCGCGGACTCCTTCGGATGGAAGGGCTTCCACTGCGAGGACTCGACGGAGCTCGCCGGCACCCTCGAGCAGGCGTTCAACGCGGACGCCCCGGCGCTCGTCGTGATCCCGATCGACTACGCCGAGAACAACAAGCTCTCGGAGCGCCTCGGCAGCATCGCTTGCCCGATCTGACGAACCTCGCGACGGAGGACAGACGATGACCGACCCCGCGCCTTCCAACGTCCTGAACGACCGCGGCGAGGTCCCGGTGGACCTCCCGGCGGTGGGCGAGCGGCTCCCCGAGCACTTCTGGTGGAACCGCTTCCACGTCGACCTCGCCACGCGCGAGGTGCGCCGCGAGCGCGTGCAGTGCGAGGACCTCGAGGACGTGCTCGGCGGCTGCGCGCGCGGTTTCAAGCTTCTGGAAGGCCACCCGGTCGACGATCCGTACGCGCCGGACGCGCACCTCATCATGAACCTGGGCGTCCTCTCGGGCACCGACTTCATGACCGGGCTGCGGACGTACTTCCACGCCTACTCGCCGCTCAAGAGCTCGCTGGAAGGCAAGCCGTCGGCGATGTGGACGGCGGGCAGCGGGAAGTTCGGGACGAAGCTGCGTTTCCTCGACGTCGACGAGGTGGTCTTCACCGGGCGATCGGAGACGCCGATCTACCTGCGCCTCTCGAGCGACGACGACGGCGGAGTGAGCTTCGACTTCGAGGACGCGGCCGAGCTCAAGGGCAAGTGGATCAACGACAAGATCCAGACGCTCTACGCGAAGTATCCGGACGCGCACTTCGCCGTGCTCGGCCCGGCGGGGGAGAACTACGAGAAGGTGCGCTACGCCGCCATCGCCCTCTCGACGGAGAACCAGCTCAAGTCCGGCGACATGAAGTCGCGCTTCTGCGGACGCGGCGGCATCGGCGGCGTGATGGGCTCGAAGAACCTGCTCGCGATCGTCGCCGACACGAAGGACCAGACGCGCCCGAAGCCTCCGCCCGTGATGAAGGAGCTGAACGGCGAGGTCGCGCGCGGCGACGGCAGCCGCCGCTTCCGCGACAAGAACCGCGGCAACGGCGGCGGCGGAACGTGGGCGAACGTCGAGGCGCTCCACCCCGTGGCCGCGATGCCGGAGATGAACTTCCAGCCGACCGGCAACGCCGAGCTCTCGCAGCCGATGTACCGCGCCGCCTTCGAGGAGGGCCCGTACGTCGTCAAGGACGAGGCCTGCTACCGCTGCGGCATCCGCTGCCACAAGAACGTGTACGACGAGAACGAGGAGGGGACGGCGGGGAAGTTCCGCGCCAAGCTCGACTACGAGCCCTTGAACCTCCTGTCGTCGAACCTCGGCATCTTCGACCAGCACGAGTGCCTCGAGCTCGTCGAGCTCGGCGACCAGCTCGGCATGGACTCGATCTCGCTCGGTACGACGCTCTCCTACGCGATGGAGTACAACCGCCGCCGCGCCGAGAACGGCAACGCGGTGGCGGGCGGTCTCGCGTACGGCGACTACGAGGCCGCCGCCGCAGCGATCCGCGCCATCGGCGAGGGCCGGCTCGAGGAGCTCGGCCAGGGCTCGAAGCGCCTCTCCGAGGCGACCGGCGACATCGCGTACGCGATGCACTGCAAGGGGATGGAGTTCCCCGCCTACCTCCCGCAGACGAACCCGGGTTACCCGTGGGCGCTCGCCGGCGGGCACATGTCGATGCGGACGTACCTCCTCGTCGTCTTCGAGCGCGAGACCGGCATGGACTACTGGGTCGACGCGATCACCGGCCGCGGCCCGATGATCATGCGCGACGACCTGATCGGCATCTGCAAGTTCGCCGCGCTGAACGACGAGCAGATGGTCGAGGCGATCGTGGCGCTTACCGGCTTGAAGCTATCCGTCGAGGATCTGCGCAAGACCGTGATGCGGACGTACCTGCGCGGCTACAAACTGGAGCGCAACCAGGGCTTCACGCGCGAGGACTACGTCATGCCGGCCGACGTCCACGAGAAGAACGACGCGATCGACCTGCCGTACTTCAACACGCCGGGGTTCTTCCAGGAGCTGTCGGCGAAGGTGTGCAGCAGGTTCGACGAAATGGTCGCGGCGGAGGGGGTCTGATTCCGACCCCGGGCTCAGCGCTCTCGGTCAGCCTCCGGAGGCTGCCGCCGTCAGCCGTTGATCATCGTCGAGTGAAGGCGTGACGTTCCGTCGCGTATTCAAGGGTCAAGGAGCCAGCGTGTCGAACGGATCGTTGAACGATCGAGGATCAGCGAGCTGGAGCGTGCCGTCAGAGAACTTCTCTGAGTTGTTCCCGCGGTACGTCGCAGTCGCGCAGGATCTTTCCGATGAGTCCCGGGCCGATCGTCTCGCCTCGGTGAACGGGAACGACCGTCACCCGCCCGTCCCGATGGCGGAGAAAGTGATGGCTTCCTCGGACGCGCACGACTTCGAAGCCGAGACGCCCCAGTGCCGCAACCAGATCCTTTCCTGTGATCCGCGGCAGTCGGTCCGTCACGCGACCCGAACGCGCTGAACGCCCACGAAATCGAGCGCCTCGGGAGGGGACCCTTCGACCTCGAGACAGAGGGCGATGGCTTCCTTGACGCGTTCCATGAGATCGTCGAGGGACTTCGCTTGGGTGTGACAACCCTTGAGGGCAGGAACGGAGGCGACGAAGAAGCCGTCCGCGTCCCTTTCGATGATGACGTCGAACTCTCTTGCCATGACCATGCTCATCCTACCGTGGATCCCTGGAGGTTTCACTGCCCGATAGGCTTCCCCGTTGTCAGAGCCGACGGCGTCGGGGGGGTGCTAACGCGCTGGCGATCAACGGTGGCGCGAAGCGCCGTCCGCTGAATCGGTTGTTTGGGCGTCCAATGCGCTGTTGACCATCCGTTGAAATGCGCGTTCATAGCCGTAGGCCACGATGGGCTCGAAGTCGCCGACCTGATTTGCCGTGAGCAACAGGTAGTAGTCGTTGAACGTCTCCGAAAGGTGCTGAAGGGCGTGGTCGAGCATGCTGTAGCGCAAACTGAGATCTCCAGTATCCCACTGATCCGCTCGCCTGCGAGCCATGTGTGCGACACGTTCGTTCACGAAGGCCAGGACTTCATCGCACTCCCGGCGGAGCGCCTCACGGTCCCTGTTGATCCTGCGTGCGCTGATGCGGACCCCGTCCGTAGAAAACTTTGAGTAGCCCTCTCGCGCACTCCAATCCCTGAGACTTGCAGGAAAGTCATCCCATAGCCTGTAGTAGTTCTCGAAGGACAGCACTTCAGAACGCTGGGCAAGCTTCTTCAGCAGATTGCAGAACGAGAGAACACCGCTTGACTCGTCGAGGATCCTGCGAATCCCGACAGTGATCGAGTCAGCGTAGTTCTCCCTGATCCACTGATGCACCATGGCCGTGGGATCATTGATCTCGCGGCTTCGCAAGGACTCGTTGTGGGCTCTCCAGATCATCCGCTTGTGGAAGAGCCTCACGATCGCCCACTTGATGCCTTCGGACTCCGCGGCCCAGGACTTCCATTCGTCTGTAGGAAAGGTCACAATCGCCCCCACTCAGTGCGCTTGACGCAGTGGCGATCAACGGCGCGGCGAAGCTGCGTCCGTTCTATCGGTTGGTTAGGCGGGTCCATCCGAGAGTGCATTCCTAATCAAGGCCGACAGCGTGAAGTTAGTACCCAACGCCCAGGCAGATTGAGTAGCGTCGGAAAGCTTCATGGTGACCGAAACAAGGCGTGCTCGTCCGGCTTGAATCGCGGCGTCCTCGGTGGAGAGAACACTCGCCATACACATGCTTGATACTGGTACAGGGGAACATCGGCTGGATACCTGTAGCAGAGAGAAGTGCTGAGCCTTGAAGCGAAACTGATCTGCGGAAACCCGGCAAACAGCGACCGGAAGATCGGGAGCCGATCCTTCTGCGGACTGTCCACTCGCAGACGCGGGTTCCTTCTTGAGTCCAACTTGAGAAGCCTGCGATGCGAACCGCGATAGACTTGGCCAGTGAATGCCTTGGAGTTGAAGTAGCGTTCGACGTCCCTCCGTTTGCCAGCGATCAGGAAGTAGGCATCTGATACCGTTAGGTGAAAGACCAGCTCAAGTCTGAGCAAGTCCCAGATCACGTCCGAAGCGGATAACCCCGAACCGCCACACCACTTCGACTCCAGTACGCACATCAGCATTCTTTGGTCATCGAGCACCGCGAAGTCCACCTCGGGTCGCCTGCCAGGCCCTGTCATCGCCGGCGCGAGAACTGGATGCCTATACTCGGACGTCACTGGCAACCCGTACTGTGCCGCGAGGACTTGCGAGATTGGTGCAGCCATATACTTCTCGTTGAATAGGCCCGAGCGGTTGCAGCTAAACTCGTGCATTAGCCAGCTACCGACGCCCTCTGCCAATCTTCGACTTGGATCCATGCCTACTTATGCGTAAAGGGGTATCGATCAGCGGCCGCCTGAAGGCCCGTCCGCTGCATCGGCTGGCCAGGCGCCGATTCTCCCAAACTCTGGTAAGTCGTCGAGGCTGGACTGCCGACAGTCGATGCCAGGAAACCCGAGTGCTGTGATGGTTTCGCGGACTGTCGGAAGCAGCCATGCTGGGGAGGATGGGGCTAGGTAGACCGCCTCGACAAGTTGCTCGACGTTGACCGCAACCTGCCGTCCGCTGTCCTCGGGCGGCGGGCCTATCAGGATTGCGCGACCATCGGGTTGTCCCTCTCTTGGGCTTGGCCCGGTTGGCAACTCCTGTCGAATCACGCGAATCTCCTGCTCAAAGGAGAACGCCTGTCGCTTGTAGCAGAGCGGCCCCGCAAGGTCATTCAGATATGGATGAGCTGTTCGATAGTCGATGTACTGAACGCGCCGAACGTCCTGGCTGATTAGTAGGTCGCTGCCGGACTCCAACATGCTTGGAAACGCTTCCTGAAGGGCACCAATTGTGCTTCGGATCGCCAGAGCTCCTTCGACACCCCCGTAGATTCTCCAAAGTGCGGCGGACTCGATCGCGGACGCGTGCCAGCAGCTGACGAATGACCGGCAGGGTAGCCACTGGGCCATCGTGACCAGATTGCTTGGGTATTCCGCACCCCACTCGTCGGCGTGACCCCGCAGACTCCCCTCGGTAAAGGAGCCTTCGAACGCATTGTCGAAAAGATCGGCACGGCAGAGGAAGACTGACCTGGTTCTCAGCAACGCCAAGAGCTTTGCGAGGCTCAGGTACCTCCAGATCGGCGTATCCGTCGGAGGGAGAATCTCGTACGGCAGTGGGTTCTTGTCTCTGTCTGCCATATGTGCGCCTAACGCGTCTTAAGACGGATCTCGGTTAGTTGGCAAACGCGGCGACCCGTTCTGTGTAAGCGAGATCCTCTATCACCTGCCATGCAACGACCATTTGGAGCGAGCCAACATGGGAGCCTCCGCAGAGAGTCAGGTTACGATCTTGGATGGAATTCCATATCACATCTCCCCTCGCTCTCAAATGGGGAGCGGCGGTTCGCCGGGCTCCGGATGCGGGCAGGTACCGCTCAACTGCCAGTTGTCCTCTGGGCCTCCTTATCTCACGCGTCGGGTGTGAGGCCCAGCGAGCGGAGCGCTTCGGCCGCCGAAGCGAGCGCCTCGCGCAGGGCCGCCACTGCTCGACGGTCGACGCGGTCCTCGCGCACCGCTAGGTCGAACCGCTCGTCCTGTACGAAGACGAACGCGAGTCCGGCGCCCTCGGCCAACGTGTCGAGGGTGAAGCCCCAGTCCGCGCGGCCTTGCGCGACGGCCGCTGCCACGGCGTGGTGGCTCTTGGCTTGGGTCTGGTAGCCGGGGGGCTCCTCGCCGCGCGCGGTGCCGAGAAAGCGGTCGAGCAGCACGCGCGTGCCGCTGCCCGGGTTTCGGTTAATCATGCGAACGCCGGGCTCGTCGACGGCGCGGCGCAGTTCCTCGAGGGTCTTGCCCTCGAAGCGCTCGTCGCCCTTGCGAAACACGAAGCCCTGCCGGCGGCGGTAGCCGCCGAGGATCGTCACGCCGTCGGGGAGGAAGGGCGTGTTGTACTCGCCGCTCTTCTCGTCGAGGAGGTGCGTGCCGGCAACGTCGCCCTCGCCGCGGGCGAGCGCGGCGAGGCCGGCCTGCGAGCCGACCGGAATCATCTTCGTGGTGAAGCCCTGCTCGCTCAGGCGCGAGAGCAGGTGGTCGAGCCCGATGCAATGGCTCCCGATTGCGATCAGGTCGGCGGGTTGCACGCGCGGGCCGAGCGGGTGCACCCCGACGCGCGCGCCTTCGGGCACGTACTCGGTGTGCCGGTCGATGCGCACGAAGCCGTCGGCGCGCGAGAAGGTGCTGACGCTGCCCGAGCCCGAGCCGAGCGGGTAGGCGGCGAGACCGTCGCGACCTGGGACGAGGTCGACGAGGCAGTACTCCGTGCGCCCCGAAGCGGACGGGATGCGCAGGGGCGCGACGGCCTCGATCGTTCCGCGCTGCTCCTCGCGCCGGCCGGCGAGGCGGCGCAGGAGTGGCGCGACGAACTCGTGGAAGGTGAAGATCGCCGACGTCGGAAACCCGGGCAGCACCGCGATCGCGCGGCCGGCGACGACGGCGAGGCACAGGGGCTTGCCCGGCTTGAGCGCGACGCCGTGCACGACGACGCCCGGCGAGTCGGGCAGCTCGCGCGCGAGCTTCTCGACGACGCGCACGTTCAGGTCGCCCGCGCCCTTCGACGTGCCGCCGGAGAGCAACACAAGGTCGGCGTCCTCGAGACAGGCGCGCAGCGCCTCCTCGAGCCGCGTTTCGTCGTCCGCGAGGATCCCGCGCGGGTCCGGCTCGCAGCCGAGCTCGGTGGCCGCGTCGCACAGGATGCGTCCGTTCGAATCGAACACGTCACCGATGGCGAGCTCCTCGCCGGGCGCGCGCACCTCGTCGCCGGTGGAGAGCACCGCGACCTTCGGGCGGACGATGACTTCGACCGCTGGAACGCCAACTGCGGCGAGCAACCCGGTTTCGCGCGAGCTCAAGAGCGTCGAGGCGCGCAGCACGATCTCGCCGCGCCCCATGTCCGTCCCGGCCGCGGTCAGGTTCGCGCCCGGCGCGACGGCGCGGAACACCTCGAGCGAGGCGTCCTCGCCCGGCGCCGTGTCCTCGACCATCACGACCGCGTCCGCTCCGCGTGGGAGCACCGCTCCCGTCGCGATCGACGCCGCGCAGCCGGGATTGACCTCGAACCCCTCGGGCGGCGAGGCGCCGGCGGCGAGCTTCGCGCCCGCAACGCGCAGTCGCGCCGGCTTCAGCTCCTCCGCGCCGAAGGTGTCGGGGCTCCGCACCGCGAAGCCGTCGACGTTGCTGCGGTCGAAGCCCGGCACGTCGACCGGCGCGCGCACGTCGGCGGCGAGCACGCGGTCGAGCGCTTCCTCCAGCGGAACGCTCTCCGCGCGCGGCTGCATGTGCCGCGTCGCTTCGTCGAAGCGTCGCCGCGCCTCGTCCTCGTCGACGACGTCGAGGAACTGGCGCTGCTTCATGCGGGCACGTCGTACAGGCGCACGCGGACTTCGTCGCCTTCGGCCATTCCTTCCGAATCGGCGGGCACGACGACGAAGCCGTCGGCGCGCGTGGTCGACGAAAGGATCGAAGCTCCCGAGATCGCGAGCGGCGCCGCCGCGCCGTCCGCGACCGTGACGCGCACGTAGTCGACGCGCCCGATGCGCGACGCGATGCGGCGGCTGAGCGAGAAGCTCGCTTCCGCGTACGGCCAGTCCGTCGAACGTCCGCCGAGCGCCCGGATTGCCGGCCCGGCGAAGAAGTCGTAGGCGCACAGGCAGGACACCGGGTTCCCTGGCAAAAGGAACACCCGCGCGTCGCCGATGCGGCCGAGCCCGGTGGGGGACGAGGGCCGCATCGCGATCCCGTGCACGGGCAGCTCGCCGAGCTCGCGCACGAGCATCGGCAGGTGGTCCTCGCGACCAACGGACGACCCGCCGGCGGCCAGGATCACGTCGGCGCCCTTTGCTGCCAGCGCGGCGCGGATCGCCTCGGCGTCGTCCGGCAGTCGGTGAGCGCTCTCCAGCTCGCCGCCGTCGCGCTCGAGGAGCGCCGTCAACATCGGCGTGTTGCTGTCGACGATGCGTCCCGGCCCCGGCTTCTCGCCCGGCGGGAGCAGCTCGTTGCCGCTGACGAGGATCCGCACCCGCGGCCGCCGGCGCACGCGCACCGGGTGGTGCCCGATGCTCGCGAGCAGCCCCGCATCCTGCGGCCGCAGGCGGCGGCCGGTGGCGAGCACGACCTCGCCGCGCGCGATGTCTTCGCCGACCTGGCCGACGTTCTTGCCCGGCGTCACCGCGGCGCGGACGAGCACGTGCGCGCCGTCCTCCTCGGCGTCCTCGGCCATCAGCACGGCGTCCGCGCCCTCGGGCAGCCGTGCGCCGGTCATGATGCGGCAGGCCTGTCCGCCGTCGAGCGGCGGCGGCTCGCCGGGCCCGGGCATCGACTCGTCGGCGACTTCGAGGCGCAACGGGTCGTACATCGTCGCGCCGAAGGTGTCCGCCGCCACGACCGCGAAGCCGTCCATGGCGGCACGCCGGAACGGTGGGACGTCGACCGCGGCGGTCACGTCTTCGGCGAGCAGGCGTCCGGCGCACGCGGAGACCGCAACCTCCTCCGCGGCGAGCGGCGCGAGCCCGCCGAATGCGACTTCGCGCGCCGACTCGACCGTCGCGCGTTCCCGAAACCCGCGCATGCGGACGTCGCGCGTGTCCAAGTTCCCCGCGTCCTCCGGCGCGCCGCCCTCCGCCGCCGCGAGCAGGTCGAGCCGGTCGCCCGGCTCGAGGGCCACCGACGCCAGACCGTCGCGCTCGAGCTCGTGCTCGTTGCGGAACAAGAGCAGATAGGGATAGAGACGACCGGAACGGTCGAGCACGCGCTCGCGCAGCTTGGGATGCCGCTCGAAGAGCGCCTCGAGCGCGTCGCCT
Source organism: Planctomycetota bacterium (assembly GCA_028278425.1). GTDB lineage: Bacteria > Planctomycetota > UBA1135 > UBA1135 > JANQEJ01. Next base: position 16,910 of record JANQEJ010000056.1, read on the forward strand.
ACGGTGTCGGCCGCGACCGTGACTTCCGCTTCGTCCGCGGAATAGCGGCGCAGCACGCCGGGGATCAGGAGCGTGACGGACACGGGCGCCAAGGGTACCAGACCCGGGAGTTCCCCCGTCACGGCGGGGGTGGCGCTGGCGTAGACTGCGCCCCCGCGACGGAGAGAGGAGAAGCCCCTTGATCGGATCGATCGCGAAGTACGTCCGCTGGCTGCACACCGGCTGGCCCGCCGGCGTCGTCGAGAAGCTGCCCGAGGTGCGCGCGGACGGGACGACGAACGTGCCCGGGCTCTACGTCACCGGCGACCTGACGGGCATTCCGCTGCTCAAGTTCGCGGCCGACGGCGGGGCGCGCGTCGTGCAGCGCATCGCGTCGGATCCCGCTTTCAAGAAGCTCCCGAACGAGCTCGGTCCGGACGCACGACACGTGCACGACCTCGTGATCGTCGGCGGCGGCGTGTCCGGCATGGGCGCGGCGGTCGAGGCGAAGAAGCAGGGGCTCGACTTCGTGCTGCTCGAAGCGGCGGAGCCGTTCTCGACCATCGTCAACTTCCCGAAGGGCAAGCCGATCTTCACCTACCCGACCGACATGGATCCGGTCGGCGACCTGAAGCCGACCGCGGAGGTGAAGGAGGAGCTCGTCGCAGAGCTCCGCGCGCAGAGCGTCGAGCAGGGGATCGAGCCGCGCATCGCGCGCGCCGAGCGCGTGGCGCGCAAGGGCAAGCTCCTCGAGGTCGTCCTGCGGGACGACGACAGCCTGCTCGCGAAGCGCGTGATCGTCGCGATCGGCCGCTCGGGCAACTTCCGCAAGCTCGGCGTGCCCGGCGAGGACCGCGACAAGGTCTACAACCGCCTGCACGATCCCAAGGACTTCTGCGGGCGGGAGGCGCTCGTGGTGGGCGGCGGCGACAGCGCGTTGGAGACCGCGATCGCGCTCGCGCAGTGCGGCGCCAAGGTCACCGTGTCCTACCGCAAGCCGGAGTTCTCGCGGCCGAAGCCCGAGAACGTCGAGCGGCTGGCCGCGCTCTCCGCCGACCCCATGGCGGACGTGGCCGTCGAGGAGCCGAGCTCCGAGCGCGTCACGACGGCGAGCGGTCCCTTCCTCGGCGAGCACCGAAAGCCGGGCAGCATCACCCTCGCGATGGCGAGCCAGGTCGCGGAGGTGGGGGAGAAGGACGTCACGCTGAAGACGAAGGAGGGCGAAGAGACGCTCCCGAACGACGTCGTCTTCTCGATGATCGGACGCGAGCCGCCGCTCGACTTCTTCCGCCGCTCCGGCGTCAAGCTGCGCGGCGAGACCAAGGGCTTCGAGTGGGTGGGCGTCATCGGGTTCTTCGTCGCGATGTTCCTGCTCTACGACTGGAAGAACCACGGGTTCCTCTGCCAGTTCCTCTTCGACGAGCACGACGCGAGCACCTTCCCGGACAACGTGCCGTCGCTGCTCGCGTCGCTCGGGGCGTGGTGGGAGGCGAAGGTCGCCGACCGCGCGAACGTGATCGGCACGCTCTCGGTCTCGATGAAGGGCACGAGTTTCTACTACACGCTGCTCTACACGCTCTGCGTCGGCATCTTCGGGATCCTGCGCATCCGGCGGCGGCGCACGCCGTACGTCACGGTGCAGACGACGTCGCTGATCCTGTTCCAGCTCTTTCCGCTCTTCCTCCTGCCCGAGCTGATCCTTCCGTGGCTGGGCTACAACGGCGCCTTCGACGCGGGCGTCGGCAGGAGCATCGCCGACGCGCTCTTCGAGCCGTACATCTCCGACGCGGCGTACGCCGCCGGCGAGTGGCCGGAGTGGGGCCACCCGCGCGCCTACTGGCGCGCCTACGGGTTCATCCTCGCGTGGCCCCTGATGGTCTACAACGTCTTCACGCCGGAGCCGATCTGGGGCTGGCTCGCGATCTCGGTGCTCCAGACGTTCGTGATCATCCCGTTCCTCGTGCTGCGCTGGGGCAAGGGCGCCTACTGCGGCTGGATCTGCTCGTGCGGCGGGCTCGCCGAGACGCTCGGCGACACGCAGCGCCACAAGATGTTCCACGGCCCGAAGTGGAACCGGCTGAACCTGCTCGGCCAGGCGCTGCTCGCGATCGCCTTCGTCCTGTTCGCGATCCGCGTCGCGGGCTGGGTCTTCCCGGGGAGCTGGCCGGACCGCGTCTTCCCGGCGCTCCTCGACGGCAAGCGGGCGGACGGGATGACGATGAACCCGCTCTCGTGGAAGTGGACCGTCGACGTGCTGCTCGCCGGGGTGTTGAGCGTCGGGCTTTACTTCAAGTTCTCGGGGCGCCTCTGGTGCCGCTTCGCGTGCCCGCTGGCGGCGCTGATGCACGTCTACGCGCGCTTCAGCCGCTTCCGCATCCTGGCGGACAAGAAGAAGTGCATCTCGTGCAACGCGTGCACCGGGACGTGCCACCAGGGCATCGACGTGATGAACTTCGCCAACAAGGGGCTCCCGATGGAGGATCCGGAGTGCGTGCGCTGCAGCGCCTGCGTGCAGACCTGCCCGACCGGGGTGCTCGAATTCGGGAGCGTCGATCGCAAAAACGGGAATGAGATCGCCCGGGACCGGCTGCCCGCGTCGCGCGTCCACATCGCCGAGCGCGGATAACACGACACGGCGGGGGAGCAAGCCCCCCCGCCGCGCCGGTCAACCAAAGCCCACAAAAGGGGTCGTTCGCGGGCTAGCCAAACAACGGGAGGTTGGGGGACCAAGCGCCCCCCACCCGTTCGATTCCTCCTCTCCTCATCAGAATTCCATGAGCTCCAGGGTGCTGCCGACCTCGGCGGCACAGTCGGACGGCATGCAGAGCGCGTCCGGGTATTCCTCGCACTGCGCGCTGACCACTTGGTAGACGATTGCGGACCCCGACGTGCCGACGGGGACCAGGTCGACCGTGCAGATCTCGTCGGATTGGTACCCGGCGGGCAGCTCGGAGACCTTGGGGAGCGGCATGTAGGTCGAGCTGCTGCCGCTCTCGCCGCCACCGCCCGACGGGGGGTTGTTCACCGCGACCGCGACGCCGCTGACGTCGACGGCGTACGTGCCCGCCATGGCGAGAGGCGCGGGCCCACCGTCGTAGACCTCCGTCTTGAAGCTGACGGTCTTGTTGGCCGTCAGGAGCCACTCCGGGAGGAGCAGCTCGATGTAGACGAGCAGGCTGGACGGATCCGCGGTGGGCAGAAACCGGACGATCGTGCCCGGCGGGAGGTTGGCCGGCGTGACCTCGACCTCGACCCCGCCGACGAGCATGAACGTGGCGAAGTCGAGGTTCGAGCTTCCCACGGGAGCGTAGAGCAGGCTCACCAGGCTGAGCGTGCCCGAGTCGCTGCGCGCCGAGGTCGCGACGCCGTGCACGGCGCCCGACGGCGAGCTGGTTGCACTTTCGGGATCGGTTCCGCGCGCGAGCTCTTCGGCGTCCGAGTACCCGTCAAGGTCTCCGTCGGGCGAGCTCTCATCGGTTCCGAAAATGATTTCTTGATGATCCGGGAGCCCGTCGGCGTCGAAGTCCTGCGCGGACGCCGGCGGGGAAGCGAGCAAAAGGAACGGGGCGAACACGGACAGGCCGCGAAGGACGCGCGCCTGGGATCCGGTGGACACGGGGGCTTGCATGTTGTTCTTCCTGGCACGCCCGGAGGCCGGGGCGACGCTCGGTCTGGGATCGAACGACAAACGGCGAAAAGGGCGCGCGGCACGCTTGGTAGCGCTTCGCGCGGACTCCCACGCAGGAGTCGGAAGAACTGTCGGCAAAAGCCGGGAAACTCTTTTGGTACCTCCGCGGAGAGGTCCCGCAGGCGGATTCCGGGGGACCGGAACGAGATTTCCCGGCAGTTCGGGCTCCCGGTTCGTTGGTATATTGGCGTTTGCGGGGTTCCGCCCCGCGAACGTCGACCCCCACGGAGGGGAGGCCAACCGCATGGACTCGCATACGGACACCGATCCGAAGGCCTGGCAGGGGATCCTGCACCGGGCTTCGGCTCTGCGCCGGCAGTACCAGTACCTCCCCGACGTTCCCCAGAGCACCTGGTCCCTCGTGGGGCGGGCCGCGATGCGTTTCGGCGACGGCGCCGAGCCGGCCGCGAACAGCGAGGATCACACCTACGCGCTCTGGGTGAAGGCGATGCGCTCCGTGCTCAACGACCTCTATCGGAGGGACAAGGTGCGCGGGTGTGTGGGCGTAGTCGAGCTCAACTCAGCGATGGGCAAGGTCATCGAGGCGGAACCGGAAAGCCCGAACATGCTTCGGGTCGTGGAGCGCGCTCTCGAGGACCTGGCCTTCGAGGAGCCGGAAGGCTCGCGCAAGGCCGAGATCGTCGCACTCCGCTATTTCGAAAGCTTCACCTGGGAGCAGATCGCCGACGCGCTCGGCATCTCGACGGGGAAGGCGCGGCGGGAGTGGGAGTTCGCTCGGGCCTGGCTGCGCCGGAAGTTGACGAAACAAGGGATCGACGTTTGATCGCGTGACCTCGCGTCTCGGCGCGGGCCGTGATCACCAATTCAAGGATTGTCCGGACGAATGAACGACGAACGCTGGAGAATCGTCGAGAGGCTGTTCGAGGAGGCGCACGAGCTCTCGCCCGACGCCCGGACGAGCTTCCTGGAGGAGGCTTGCGGCGGAGACGAGGAACTCTACGTCGACGTCGCGGAGCTGCTCGCGATGGCGGATCCCCACCCCGCGGAGAGCGGGGCGTCGCGCGGCCGGCCGGATCCGGTCCGCGAGGACATGAGCGGAACGAAGCTGGGCCGCTATCAGCTCGTGCGCCGCATCGGGCGCGGCGCGATGGGCGTTGTGTACGAAGCGCGGCAGGTGGGTCCGGATCGCACCGTCGCGCTCAAGGTCCTTCGCTCGCAGCAGGATCTCGTGGGCGACGGCGATCCGCGGGCCTACGAGGGCGTCAAGGCGCGCTTCCAGGAGGAGGCCGAGATCCTCGGCCGGCTCAACCACCCCGGCGTGATCCCGGTCCACGAGCTCGGCGAAGACCGCGGACGCGTGTTCTTCACGATGCGGCTGGTGGTGGGCGAGGACCTCGACCGCATCATCCGCTGGTCGCACGAGGGAAGGGACGGCTGGAACCTGCACCGCGGTCTGGAGGTCGTCTTGCGGATGTGCGAGACGATGGTCGCGGCCCACGGCGCCGGCGTCCTGCACCGCGACCTGAAACCGTCGCACGTCAAGGTCGGACGCTACGGCGAGGTCTACATCCTCGACTGGGGACTGGCCAAGATCCTCGGACGACCCGACCACAAGGACATCCGCATCCGCGAGATGGGCGGGCCCGACTGGGCGGGGGGCGAGGTCCAGACCGTCGACGGCGACTACATCGGGACGCCGGGCTTCATGCCGCCGGAGCAGGCGCGGGGCCGGGTGGAGAGCGTCGGCGAGCCGTCGGACGTCTACGCCGTGGGAGCGATCCTCTACCACCTTCTGACCGGATACGTGCCGTACCTGGACAAGGGCGGCGGCGCGCGCGGCGCCCTCGAGCGCGTGCGGAACGAGGCTCCGACGCCGGTGCTCGAGCTCAAGCCCGACCTGCCCGCCGAGCTCGTCGCGATCTGCGAGCGCGCGATGGCGCGCGAGATCGAGGACCGCTACCCGAGCATGGAGGAGCTGCGCGCGGACCTGCACGCCTTCCTCGCGAACCGCGTCGTGCGAGCGTATCGCACCGGCCCCGCGGCGGAGCTCGGCAAGTGGTACGAGCGCAACAGGAGCTACGCGCGGGTCTCGCTCGCGCTCCTCTCCGTCGCCATGCTCACGGTGGCCGGCTTCGCGGTCAGCGCGACGATGAGCAGGAACAACCTCGTGCTCGCGAAGGGCGACCTCGAAGAGGCGGCGGGCGAGCTCCGGAAGTCCAACACCGAGCTCGAGGAGCTGACGGCGAACCTGGAACGCCACGCGTACCGCGCCGACCTCAGCGCGGCCGAGCTCAGCTTCGAAGGGGGCGACTTCCTGCGGGCCATCAACTTCCTTAATGACTGCCCTCCCACGGAGCGGGGTTGGGAGTGGGGCCACCAGAACCTCCGCTTCAAGCGTTACCTCTACCTCCTGAGCGCCGGGGGCCCGGTGTCCGCGATTGCGTTCCTGCCCGAGGGATCGTGGTTCGTCTCCGCGAGCGCCGACATGCAGCTCAAGGTGTGGGACTTCGAGACCGGCGACATCGTGCAGCGCCTCGCTCGGCACACGACGCCCGTCACCGCCGTCGCGGTGCGGGGGGACGGGCTCCGGCTCGTCTCGGGCTCCGAGGACGGAAACCTCCGCCTCTGGGACGCGGAGACCTGGGAGGAGCTCTTCAGTTGGAACCCGCACGTGGAAGAGGTGACGGCGCTCGCCTACGACCACGTGCAGGGCCGCATCGTCTCGGGCTCGCGGGACAAGACGATCCGCGTGTTCGACGGCAAGGGCGAACAGTTGATCCTGATCCGGACCAACGCGGCGGTTCAGGCCCTCGCGATGACGCCGGACGGCTCGCGGATCGTCTCGGGCGGCGGCGTGCCCAGGAAGAGGATCCTCCGGGGTGCTCGGACGAACCTCGACCCCGTCGTCGACTCCGTGCTGAGCGAGTGGAACGCCGACACGGGCGAGCTCTTGCGCGAGTTGGGCGGAGTCCAGGGGCTGATCCTGTCCGCCGACGTCGCGCCGGACGGCAAGCGCGTCGTGGCCGGGACCGAGGACGGCCGGATCCACCTGTGGAACCTCGAAACGGAAGAGCACCGCGAGATCGCCGCCGCCGGCGTCATCAGCTCGGTGACTTTCACCGTGGACGGTGAGCGTTTCGTCGCGGCCGCGTCGGACAAGGCCCTGCACGTGTACGACGGGTGGACGGGCGAGCACCTCGACGAGCTCACCGGTCACCACGAGAACGTGTCCTCCGTCGAGGCGGGCGACGAATTCTTCGTCTCCGGAGACGAGGCCGGCGCCATCGCGGTGTGGGACGCCCGCACCGCGCCGGTGTTCAACCTCGTTCCCGAGACCGGCGGGGCGCTCAGCGGCCTCGCCTTCTCGCCGGACGGCCTGCGCGTCGCGGCGAGCTCCTGGGATCAGAGCGTTCGCGTCATCGACGCCAGCGACGGGACCGTGCTGCGGACGCTCGTCGGACACGACTCCCGGGTCCTGGCGGTGGACTTCAGCCCGGACGGTTCGCGGATCCTCTCGGGCGCCTCCGACGGCCGGGCGATCCTCTGGGATGCCGCGACGTGGGCGATCACCTCCGCCTTCTCCGCGCACGCGGGACGGGTCCGCGCGGTCGCGTTCGCTCCGGACGGAGCGCTGGTCGCCACCGGCGGTGACGACAAGCTCGTCCGGCTCTGGGACGCGCGCACGGCCGAGGAAGTGGGCTCGTCCGACGAGCAGGTGGCCGCGGTGACCGCCCTCGCGGTCGCGCCCGGCAAGCGCGTCGTGTTCGGCTGCGACGACGGCGCGGTGCGGATCTGGGACCCCTACGGAACGCGCCGGACGCTGCCGATCGGACGGCACTCGGAGCGCGTCAGCTCGCTCGCCGTGAGCGAGGACGGCCGCCTCGTCGCGACCGCGTCGAAGGACCAGACCGTGCGGGTCTGGGACCTGGAGCGCGGCGAAGAGGTTCACGTGCTCGCGGATCACGGCGACAGCGTCACCGCCGTGGCGTTCACCAGCGACGCGCAGCGCATCGCGTCGGCCACGCTGCACGGGAAGGTCTGGATCTGGGACGCGGTTTCCGGCAACGTCCTGATGACGACGATCTCGCCGATGCAGCGGACGCTCGTCCACTGCCTGGCCTTCAGCCCGGACGACACGCGGCTCGCCTGCGGCACGATGAACGGCGAGGTCGGTTTCTGGGAGTCCGAGATCGAGACCGCGCGGGAGATGTGGGCCGGGATCGACGGCCGCCGCCGGGCCGACGAGAAGGTCGCGGAGCTCATCGACGACCTCGTCGTGCCGGCGGCGGTGATCGAGTTCCTCCGCGGCGATCCGTCCCTCACGCCGGAGGACCGCGACCGCGCGATCCGGACCGCGGAGAACTGGTCGGTGGGCTGGGGCGACGTGTTCGCGCGGGCCTGGGAGATCGCGCTCGATCCGGGGCGCCGTCCCGCCGAGTACGACCGCGCGCTCCTCTGGTCGCGGGAGGTCGTGCGCAGCGTTCCGGGACCCGAGGTGTACCACCTGCTGCTCGGCGTGGCCTGCTACCGCGCCCGGCGCGACGTGGAGTCACGGACGAGCATCGCGCGCGCGCTCGATGGCTCGCCGGACCGTCCGCCGATGCTCGCGTCGAACCGGGCGGCGGGGCTCGCGGTGCTGGCGCTGCTCGAGCTGCGGGGCGGAGACGCAGACGCCGCGGGCGAGCTCCTCGCACAGGCGAAGGCCACGCTTCCGGAGAACCCCGACGGTCCCTGCGAACGGCTGGTGTTGGAGGCGGAGCAGGCGCTCGCGCGCTGACCTCTACCTCAGGATTCCGAGCTCGCGCAGCCCGGCGAGCACCTGGTCGGCGACGACCCGGTTGCCCTCGGCGTTCAGGTGCGAGTCGATCACAGAATTCCGGTAGCGCCGGCGATCGTCCTCGCTCAGCGCGGTGGCGAGACGCGGCACGCCGTTCTCCTCGCACCAGCGGGCGAGCTCCGGCACTTCGGGCGAGGCGTGGTCGTTGATCACGAGCCGCGCCCCGAGGGTCTCGCACGTCGCCTTGACGTCCGCGAGGGCCTCCGCGCAGCGCGGCCAGCCGTCCGGGTAGTAGGAGTAGGGCGGGTACTTCCAGCGCTCCTCCTCGTCCCGGACCTGGGACAGCTCGCTCTGGAAGCGCAGCAGCGAGCGCGTGGCCCAGAAGAAGCGCTGGACGAAGTTCTCGGGCTCGGGCGGCTCGAGGGAGTGCAGGCTCGCGAGCTGGTCGTAGGTGGGGTGGAGGTCGTTGAAGATCCACGTCAAGAGGACGACCTCGGGTTCCAGCACGGGCCCCCAGGCGCGGAGCAGGGCGGCCTGCTGGGTCGTGTCGTACATCAGGTGGCCGGCGTTCATGCAGGCGAGCGGGCGGCCGTCGGCCGCGGTCGCCTCGCGCTCGAGGATCCGGACCCAAGAGTCCGCGTCGTCGACGCCCCAGGCCAGGGTTACGGAGTCGCCGAGGAAGAGCACGCGCTGCGAGGCGGACCCGGGCAGCGACCGGTCCTCGCCGGTGCGCAGCCCGCGCTCGTCGGTGAGGTAGTCGAAGGTCTTCAGCTCGAGACGGACGGCCGGCTTGTTCTCGAAGATGCGCCAGCGGTCGGGCGGCTGCTCCGGCACGATGGTGACCGCCTCCGACCGGTACCGTGCGACGTCGGGGTAGTAGTTGACCCCGTACACGTCGAAGTGGCGCACGGCGAGCTCTGTGCCGGCGGCGGCGAGGACGAGCGCCGCGGTCGCGACGCCGAAGCCGACGAGAACGCGTTTCGCGGCCCGTTTCACGCGCGGGAGTCTACCGTCCACAACATTCGATTCACCCCGTAGCCCTTTGATGCGGTGTCGCGACCGCTAGCATGACCTCGATGTTGGACGAGCGCTCCATCCTGATCACGGGAGGGACCGGGTCCTTCGGACGCGCCTTCGTGCGCGCGGTGCTGCGCCGCCATCGCCCCCGGCGCCTGGTCGTCCTCAGCCGGGACGAGCAGAAGCAGTACGAGATGGCCAAGCGGTTCTCTCCGGAGGAGCATCCCTGTCTGCGGTACTTCATCGGCGACGTGCGCGACGCCGAGCGCATGAAACGGGCCTTCGACGGGATCGACTACGTGGTGCACGCGGCCGCGATGAAGCACGTCCCGATCGCGGAATACAACCCCTTCGAGTGCATCCGGACCAACGTCGCGGGCGCCGAGAACGTGATCAACGCGGCCATCGAGACCGGCGTCCGGCGCGTCATCGCCCTGTCGACGGACAAGGCGGCCAACCCGGTCAACCTGTACGGGGCCACCAAGCTCGCCTCGGACAAGTGCTTCGTCGCCGCCAACCACCTCTCCGGCGAGGGCGGGACGCGCTTCAGCGTCGTGCGCTACGGCAACGTCGTCGGGTCGCGCGGCAGCGTCGTCCCGCACTTCAAGGCCCTGCTCGACGACGGCGCGAAGGAGCTGCCGATCACCGACTTCCGCATGACGCGCTTCTGGATCACCCTCAAGCAAGGGGTCGAGTTCGTTCTCGAGCGGATCGCCGCCATGGCCGGGGGCGAGCTCTTCATCCCCAAGGTGCCCAGCATGAAGATCGTCGACCTCGCGCGTGCCCTGTGCCCCGAGTGCGGCGTCTTCGAGAGCGGTATCCGCCCCGGCGAGAAGCTCCACGAGGTGCTCCTGCCCCTGGACGAGGCGCGCCTCACCGTGGAGTTCCCCGGCCACTACACCGTCGAGCCCGCCTTCCACTGGTGGAAGCGCGAGGAGCACATGGTGGACAACGGCGACCGCGGCGTGTCGGTGCCCGACGACTTCACCTACGCCTCCGACACGAACGCGGAATGGCTGGGGGCCGAGGACCTCCGGCGGATGCTCGACGAGTAGAGTGTTGCCGATGGGCGAGGAGCTCCTCGGGTACGGGCGACAGGCGATCGACGAGGACGACGTCGCGGCCGTCGTCGCCGCGCTGCGGTCGGATTTCCTGACCCAGGGCCCGCGCGTCGGGGCCTTCGAAGAGGCGTTGTGCGCCGCGACCGGCGCGCCGCACGCGGTGTGCGTCAGCAACGCGAGCGCCGGGCTGCACGTGGCGCACCTCGCGCTCGGGCTCGGCAGCGGCGCGCGCGTGCTCACGAGCGCGAACACCTTTCTCGCCTCCGCGACGGCGGCGGTGCACTGCGGGGCGGAGGTCGGCTTCGTCGACGTCGAGCCCGAAACGGCCAACATGGACCTCGACGAGCTCGCGGAGCGGCTCGCCGCTGGCGAGCGCGCCGATGCGGTCGTGGCGGTGCACTTCGCGGGGATGCCGCTCGACGTGGAGCGCCTGCTCGCGCTCAAGCGCGAGTACGGCTTCCTTCTGATCGAAGACGCCGCGCACGCCCTCGGCGCGCGCTATCGCGTCGGCGATCGCTGGTACCGCGTCGGTGAGCATCCCGAGATGGACGCCTGCGTCCTGAGCTTCCACCCGGTCAAGCACGTGACGTCCGCCGAAGGCGGCGCCGTGCTGACGCACGACGCGGAGCTGGCGGCCCGCGTGCGCCGTCTCGCGTGCCACGGTGTCGATCCGGAGTCGGGGGCGATGCTCGACCTCGGGTTCAACCTCCGCCTGAGCGACGTCCACGCCGCGCTGGGCGCGAGCCAGCTCGCGAAGCTCCCCGCTTTCCTCGCGCGCCGGCGCGCGCTCGCGGCGCGCTACGCCGAGGAGTTGGTCGGCGTCGAGCTGCCGCCGGGGGATCCCGAGCACGCCTGGCACCTGTACGTGATCCGTTCGGCGGAGCGCGACGCGCTGCGCGCGTCCCTGCGCGAGCGCGGCGTGGGAACGCAGGTGCACTACCGCCCGGTTCCGCGGCAGCCCTGGTTCCGCGGGCGCGTCGAGGGCGCCTGGCCGCGGGCTGAGGCGCACGCGCGGACGTGCCTGAGCATCCCGCTGTACCCCGCGCTCTCGGACGACGAGCAGACGCGCGTGATCGAGGCGTTCCGCGCCTGGCGCCGATGACCGCGGTCCTCGGCATCCAGGCGCGCGCGAGCTCGACGCGGCTGCCGGGCAAGGTCCTGGCGGACCTCGCCGGCGAGCCGTTGATCCTGCGCGTGGTCGAGCGCGCGCGCGCCTGCGCCGAGGTGGACTCCGTGTTCGTGCTGACGTCGACCGAGGCAAGCGACGACCCGCTGGCGGAGCTGCTCGCGGACCGGGACGTGCCGTTCCGGCGCGGCTCGCTGTCCGACGTGCTCTCGCGCTATCTCGAGCTGGCGGACGAGCTCGAGCCGGACTACGTGGTGCGCGTCACCGGGGACTGTCCGCTGATCGAGCCGGGCTTCATCGACGCGCAGCTCCGCGCGCTCGCCGCTTTCGACGCCGACCTCACCGTGGTCGAGGGCGGTGGCATCGCCGGGACCCTCGGCGGGCAGACGTCGCTTTCGACGCGCGCGCTGCGCGCCGCCGGCGGGTCGAGCGACCCGCGCGACCGCGAGCACGCGGGGAGCTTCTTCTTCCTGGAGAACCGCGCGCGCTTCCGCTGCGTCGCGCTCGACGTGGACGAGGCGCTGCGTCGCGACGACGTCCGCCTGCAGGTGGACGAGCCCGCCGACCTCGAGCGCATGCGACGCATCTTCGCGGAGCTCGGAGGCGCCGCGGACGTGCGGACCGTCCTGCGCTGGCTCGACGCGAATCCGGAGGTGCGCGACTTGAACCGCACCGTCGGCGAGAGCGCGGACAACCGCGCGCACCGCCGGATGAGCGGCGCCGCCGAGCTGAAGCCGGTGGGCCGCTGGCCGTGACCGCCGACGTCCTGCTGCGCGCGGCGAGCGGTCCGGCGATCGGCGCGGGACACGTGCGGCGCACGCGCGCGGTGGCGCAGGCCGTGCGGGAGCTCGGCGCGCGGCCGCACCTCTTCGTCGACGACGACGCGTCGGCCGCCGCGCTCCGCGCGGAGGGCTTCGAGGCGGGCGTCGACCCGGAGTGGTGCGAGCGCTCGGCCGCAGGCGCGTGGCTCGACGGCTTTCGGGACTGGCGCGCCGAGCTGGCGCGCCTGGGCGGACGGCGGCTCCTGGTGGAGAACCGGACGGCGCGCGAGGCGAGCGAGTTCGTCGTGTACCCGGCGCTGCACTGGGAGCCGGACGCGTGGGACGCTGCGCACTCGGAGCAGGTCCGCGGCGGCGCGCCGTGGATTCCGCTCGCGCGCGAAGTGCTGGACGAGCCGGCGGCCGAGCGCGAGATCGGGTGTCTGGTGACCTTCGGCGGCAGCGATCCGAAGCGGCTGACCGAGCGGGTGCTCGGCGCGCTTCAAGGCTGGGACGGCCGCGTCGCCGTGACGGTCGGTACCCACATGGGGGAGCGGCGCGCGGAGATCGAGCGCCTGGCGGCCGCGCTGCCCGGCGCCGAGGTGGTGGCGGGAGCGAGCAACCTCGCGCCGTGGATGGCGCGCAGCCGCGCGGCGGTGACGGCGGTGGCGACGACGCTGTACGAGCTCGCGTACCTGCGGGTGCCCGCGCTGGTCCTCGCGAACTACGCGAGCGATCGCGACGCGCTCGCCTGGTACGGCGAGCACGGACCTCACCAACCGCTCGGCGTGGCGGACGAGCTGGACGACGCAGCGCTTGCCGAGTCGCTGCGCTCGGGCCTCGTCGCGGGCGCCCGGGACGCCCCCGAAGGCCTCGGCGGAGGCGCGGATCGCATCGCGCGACTTTTGTTGGGAGAAAACCCGTAACCGGAACCGCCTTGCGCCGGTCCGTCCAACGGGAGCCCAACGCACCCCGGGGTGGGTGGAGGGCTAGGGATGGGCTTCCGGGCGCCAATCCCACACGATCAGGTCCCACTCCTCCCCCTGGGGATCCGGATGCCGGTGTAGGAGCTCGAAGCCCACCTTCGCGTGCGCGCGGATCGACCGCCCGTTGCTCCGCGACACCTCGGTGATCAGCAGGTCGTACGCGGGCGCGTAGAGCTCGCGCATCTTGCCGTACAAGCCTTCGAACGCCCCGGTCCCGCGATACGGCTTGTCGACGCACACCTGCCCCATGATGAAGTAGCGGAGGTCGCGCAGCGGCCTGCCGTCGAAAGCGAGCTCGTCCAGCACCGCGTACATGGGCTTGAGGATCGGGATGCGCTCGTCGAACGATCGCAGCATGGAGAGCGCATAGGCGACGACGCGCCCTTCCGCCCACGCGACGACGTGAGCCTGGGCGTCGTTCATGTCCCGGAGCAGCTCGAAGTCGTGCCGCACCGTCAAGAAGCCGTCGGCGGCGAGCTCCTCGGCGCCGAGATGCTCGCGCGCGTAGCGCCGCTGCAGGGCGAGGATCTGCTCCAGGTCTCGATCGCTCGACGCGGCGCCGAAGGCGAGCGCGCTCATTCGTGCAGCTCGACGTAGTCGTACCTGCCGACCCCCTGCACGACGAGGAACCGGCAGGGCCCGCCGTCGACGGCGGAGACGCAATGCGGCCTCGGCGCCCGGACCTCCAGGGTCTGGCCCGCCTCGAGCACGTGCGCTTCTGCCGGATCGCGCGCGAGCACGCGCATCGGTCCCTCCATGCAGAAGAACGTGTCGGTGATCTCCGTGTGGTAGTGCCACGGCACGCGCTGCCTTCCGCTCAGACGCAGAAGCCGCACGCGCACGCCGCGGGCCTCGAGAACGGTCTTGCGCTCGTCCGCGGGGTAGGTGCCTTCCTTTGCGCTCACGGGGCGCCAGTGTAACCGCCGGCCCGTTCCGTCATCGGTCGTCTTCGCGGTAGCTCGGGTCGTCGACGTAGCCCGTGTCGCCGAAGTCCCCGACGTTCGAGTACTTGCCCTCCAGCAAGCGCTGGTGGATTTCGTGCTTCGTCGCGTCCGGGGGCAGCTCCCGCGGCCAGCGCAGGTACACGACACCGATCTCCCAAAGCTCCTCGCGGGTCCTACGAGAGACCGCTTCGTCGGAGAGATCCACCTCCAGGAGCGAACCGGCGGCCACGCCTGCATCCGGAGCGGGCGACTCCGTGGGCCCGGCGTCCGGAGGCGGCTCTTCCTCCTCCCCGGCTCGCGGAGCGGGCGACTCACCGGGCTCCTCCGAGCACGCGGCCAACGCCGTCGTGAGAGCGGCGAAGGCGACGAAGGCGCGCCTCAAGCGCTTCACCCCCAGAGTCTAGCGCGCTCCGCCTAGAGCCGCACCACCATGCTCCCCACGGGGGCGTCAGCGGCGCGCAGCTCCTCGACCTCGACGGAGCGCCCGGCGTCCGGGTCCTCGACGCGGACGGTGTAGTTCCCCGGCGCGAACACCCACGGCCGGAACGTGTCGCCCCGCAGGCGCAGGGCGTAAACCAATGCGCCCGCGCCGTCGAACACCTGCACCACGGGATCCGCCGCGCCCTCGATCCGCAGCTCGGGCAGCCAGGCGACCGGCTCGCGCCCGTAGCAGCTCCGCTCGCTCACCGCGACCGGCCAGCCGTCGTACTGCGCATCCGCGCCGCGCATCCAGCACTCGGCGGTGATCGTGCGCGCCGACTTGCGGAACCGCACGATGCCGTAACCCGGCATCTGGTCGTGCAGCGCGTCGGGCTCTAGCCCCGTCGGACCTTCGGGGTTCGTCGCGGCGAAGACGGTGACGCGGTTCCCCAGACCGTCGAAGCGCGAGCCGGCGTAGTCCGGACGGCCGGACAGCGGCACCTCGGCCCGTCCCGGCGGACGCCAGGAGCGCGCGTAGAAGTTCGCGATCGCGGGCATCGTGAAGCTCCACGTCGCGTCGTCCCAGTCGTCGATCCCGTGGTGCACCATCGTCGCGAGGTGCTGGTCGCCCGCGACGTGGAACGCGAAGCAGCGCCGCAAGGCGTCGAGCGCGCGGTTGCGCCCGCTCTGCGGCCAGCCGTTCGAGTCGAGGTCCGCCACCAGGTAGTCCTGGTTGCGGCCGTGGTGCGTCGCCAGATTCGCGAAGGGGCTCTGCGAGAGCGCGGCCTTCATGTCGGTCCCGCGCCAGTCGCGCGCCCAGGCGTCGAGGAACGCGAGCTGGCGCTCGCCCAGGAGCGTGAGCCCCGGCGCGTCCGCCGTCTTCGGATCGAACTCCGGATCGACGACGTGGTCCGGCCGCGGCCCGCCGAGCTCGAGGCCGGCGCAGCCCGACTTGAACTTGCGGTCCTCGAGGATGGCGAACGAGACGCGGCCGTAGACGAGGTTCGTGAAATAGACGCCGATCCCCTGCTCGATCGGCGTCGGGTCGTACGGATCGGGCAGGTGGCTCGTCTGCGTGCGCTCGACCATCCGTACCCAGTCGGCCGGCATGACGTAGCCGCCCTTGTTGTCGCGGTCGGTCGCGCGGCCGCCCGCGCCCCAGATGTTCCCCTGGTACACGTCGTGGTCGTCGGGGATCGTCACGCACGGCACGTCGCGCGCGAGGTCGCCGAAGGCCCAGCACCAGAGGTACCACTTGTAGAGGTAATCGAGCTCCGGGTCGTGCTTCTTCTCGGCGCGCGTCGGGCTCGCGCCCTCGTAGATCTGGTCGCCGGCGAAGAACAGCAGGTCGGGATCGTGCGCGCGCAGGCGCTCGAGCGTCTCGCCGTGGGGGAACCACAACGCCTCAGCGTTCCACGGGTAGCCCGGCCGCCCGAAGCCGAAGCGCGTGTTGTGGTTGCACGACAGCGCCGCGAGCACGATCTCGTCCTCGTCGACCGGGTCGCGCCGCACTGTTCCCTCCCACTCTTGGCCCGCGTAGACCAGCCGGTAGGGAACGTCGCGCCTCGATTCCCAGTCGGGCACGCGGAAGGTCGCCGTCCAGCCCGGCGTGACGACCGGCGCGCGCGCGATCTCCTCCCAGGCCCGGTCGCGTCGAACCTCGAGCACGACCTCGCGCGGATCCGCTTCGCCGACCGGCATGAGCTGCGCGGTCATCTTCAGCACGCTCCGCGACAGCGTGTGCATCGCGCTCAGGATCGGGCCGGCGCGCCGCTCGGGATGTACTTCGAGGCGCGAGCCCTCCATGGCGAGGTCGTCGAACCAGAAACCCGCCTTGTCCGCGGCCAACGCGACGTTGCCGGCGAGAAGCTCCGCCGAAACCTCGTGCAGGATGCGGCCGAGGTGCGCGCCGCTCTTCCCGTCGAACGCCTCGACGCGCACGAGCGCGTTGCCGTCGCCCGTGGTGGAGGCGACGACGTCGAGCCGCACGTCGCGCGGCTCGGGCAGCCCGGGGAGCCGCACCGGCTCCGCCTCCTTGGACGTGTTGTCGCGCAGGACGAGCCGGCCGTCCGCCGTCACGCCGGCGAAGAGCCCGCCGTCGGGTCCCGGCGCCGATTGGACGAGCGCGGCCGCCCGCCAGTCGAGGTCGGGCGAGCCGGCGCCGAGCAGAAGGCCGGCCGACGCCTCCGGAGGCGCCTCGTCTCCGACGAGGCCGAGCCGCACGGTCGCGCTCACCTCGCCCTCGCCGGCGCCGACGCGCCGCGTCAGGAGGTGCAGCGTGCGAACCGGAAGCCGGGTGTCCACGCACTCGATCCGCCCGTCGCGCAGCCGCCAGTCCTGGAGGCGGTTCGCCCAGAACTGCGGGCCGATCCAGACCCGGTCGGCATCCGCGGGCCACGGGCTCGCGAGCAACGACGGGTTCGCGGTGCAAGCTCCTAGGGCGAACGAGGCGAGGAGGGCGAGCGGGGCGAGCGGTCGGAGCATGGCGAGAGGACTTTGGGGGAGTAGGGTGATGCGGATGATAGCGCCGTTCCTCCTCGCAGCCTCGCTCCTCGCCGCTCCGCAGGAGCGTTTCGAACCCACCTGGGAGTCGCTGAACACCCACGCGTGCCCGCAGTGGTTCCGCGACGCCAAGTTCGGGATCTTCATCCACTGGGGCGTCTACTCGGTCCCGTCGTTCTGCGACACGAGCACGTACTCGGAGTGGTACCGCCACTGGGTCGACACGAACGCCCACGACGGGCTCGAGCGGCGCTTTCACGCGGAGAACTACGGCGCCGACTTCCCGTACGAGGACTTCGCGCCGATGTTCCGCGCCGAGCTCTACGACCCGGCGGAATGGGCGAGCGTCTTCCGCCGCGCTGGCGCGAGGTACGTCGTCCTGACGTCGAAGCACCACGACGGCTACGCGCTGTGGCCGAGCGCCGAGGCGAGCGCCTCGCGCGGCCACCCCTGGAACGCGGCCGAGGTGGGGCCGAAGCGCGACGTCCTCGGCGAGCTGACCGAAGCCGTGCGCGCCGAGGGGCTCAAGATGGGGCTCTACTACTCCTTCATGGAGTGGCACAACCCGGTGTTCGACCGCGACATCCCGGAGTACGTCGAGACCGTGATGTTCCCGCAGGTGAAGGACCTGATCTCCAGGTACCACCCGGCGGTCTTCTGGCCCGACGGCGAGTGGAACCACCCGGACACGACGTGGCGCAGCACGGAGCTCCTCTCCTGGATCTACAACCACGCGCCGAACAAGGACGAGATCGTCGTCAACGACCGTTGGGGGCGGGGGCTCCGCGCGAAGAGCGGCGACTACTACACGACCGAGTACGGCCGCCACGGCGGAGCGGACGCGACGTCGAACGTGCGGCCGTGGGAGGAGTGCCGCGGCATCGGGCACTCGTTCGCCTGGAACCGCAACGAACCGTACGAGATCTACCTGTCGCGGACGGAGTGCGTGCGGTTGCTCATCGACATCGTGAGCCAGGGCGGGACGCTGCTGCTCGACGTCGGCCCGACCGCCGACGGACGCATCCCGCTCATCATGCAGGACCGGCTGCTCGCGATGGGGCGGTGGCTCGACGCAAACGGCGAGGCGATCTACGCGTCGGAGAAGAGCCCGTTCCGCCACGCGCCCTGGGGGGCGGCGACGGCCAGGGGATCGACCCTCTACCTTCACGTGTACGACTGGCCCGAAGACGACCGGATCGTCGTCGCGCGGCTCGAGAGCGAGGCGAAGGGCGCAAGGATGCTCGCAGGGCGCCGGCCGGCTCTGCCGGTCGCGAGGCTCGAGACCGGCGGGGTCGAGGTCGACCTGAGCGGCGAGCACCCGTTCGAGCACGCGTCCGTGATCGCGCTCGAGCTCGACGGAGCTCCGCGGGTCGACGATCGCATCCACCCGGGCGCCGACGGGACCCTCGTGCTGCACGCCGCGACCGCGGAGACCTTCGGCGGCGGACTTCGGTTGGAAGCGAGCCAGCCCGGCAAACGCCCCGACGGGCTGCCGCCCGCTGCGCTCGAGCCCGACACGAACCTCGGCTACTGGTCCGAACCCGAGAGCGGCGCGCGCTGGGAGGCCGCCCTCGCGCCGGGGACCGTCTACGACGTCGTCCTCGTCTACGGTTGCGCGCCCGGCCAGGAGGGGAGCACCGGCGTCCTCTCCGTCGGCGGAGTCGAGACCCACATCGAAATCCGGGAAGCCACGGGGGCCTGGCACGATTACGCCGAGCTTCCACTCGGCACGGTGTCGTCGGCGGAGGGCGGCACGCAGATCGCCGTCCGCGCGACGCGCGTGGCCGCCGGCGCCGCCCTCAACCTGCGGGCGTTGATCCTTGTCCCAAGACGCTGAGTCCCGGGACCGGACGGCACCGTCCCTTCCACCGCCATGATGCACCTCAAGCTCCTCCTGCTCCTCGCTCCGTTCGCGGCGGCACCTCAGGACGCGGAGATGCCCGACCTCACCGCCGGCCTCTGGTCGGGCGGCTACGGCGTACCCGACGGCGACGAGCCGCGCTGGAGCTCGATGTACGCGCGGTTCGAGCGCGACGGCGAGGAGCTGGTCGCCGACCTCAACCCCGGCCGCGCCGAGCCCCTCCGGGTGGAGGTTGCCCTCGACGGGGACGAGCTCAGCTTCGCGCACCCCGGGGAAGAGCGGGACGTGAAGTACTCGCTCCGCTACGCCGACGGCGCGCTACGCGGCACGCGGCGGGAGGGGCGCGAGACGGAGCCGGTGCTCCTCGTTCACGAGCCGCTCTTCGACGACGCGAAGCTGGCGTCCTGCGCCGGCGTGTACGGCGTCGACGACGAGCACCGCATCTCGGTCGTGAAGTCCAAGCACCTGATCCTCACCGACTTCGGCCGCGGGCATCACAGAGTGCTCTACGTCACCGGCGAGGACGAGCTCTCCGCCGGGCCGGCCTTCGCCCTTCCCGAGCCCAGCGAGCTGACCGTCGCGTTCGAGCGGGACGAAGCCGGTGAGGTCGTCGGGCTCACGCTGCGCGAGGCGGCCGGCGCGACGTTTCGCGCCAAACGGCGGCCGGACCTCCGCACCGAGCCGTTCGCGTTCCAGACCGCGGACGACCTCACGATCCGCGGAACGCTGACGCTTCCCGCGGGCGACGGTCCGCACCCCGCGGTCGTTTGGGTCCATGGCTCCGGCCGGGCGTCCCGGGCCGGGGGCGGCGTTTGGGCCCAGTTCTTCCCCGACCGCGGCTTCGCGTTCCTCGCCGTGGACAAGCGCGGTGTTGGGGAGTCCGACGGCAAATACGAGATGCCCGACGGCGGACACGACAACGTGCCGCACATGATGCGCCGCGCCCGCGACGTGCGCTCCGCCGTCGCCGCCTTGAAGGCGCGCGACGACGTCGACGGCGAAGAGGTCGGCCTCTCCGGCATCAGCCAGGCCGGCTGGGTCATTCCCCTGGCCGCGGAGCACGGCGAGGTGGCCTTCTGCATCACGCTCTCCGGCGGCGCGACGCGGATCGGTTACGAAAGCCGCTTCAGCAAGCTCGCCGCCGAGAACGAGTCGAGCGCGAAGAACCGGACCATCGACGAGGCCTACGCCGCGATGGAGGACTTCCGGCCGCGCGACTACGACTTCCGCAAGCACTTCGCCGCGGTGTCCTGCCCGGCGCTCTGGCTCTACGGCGACCGCGACCGCTCGAACCCCTCGCGCCTCTGCGTCGAGCTGATCGAGGCCATCGCGCGCGAGGGCGGCAACGACTTCACGGTCAAGCTCTTCCCGACCGCCAACCACGGCCTCAAGGTCGCCCGCCTCGGCGGCGCGCGCGAGAGCGCGATGCTCGGCCGCTACGAGCCGGAGCTCTTCGTGACGGCGGTCCGCTGGCTCAAGGAGAAGAGCTTCGGGCCGAGGTAGGCCGAGCGCCCGGGCACGTCAGCTCTCGGTGGAAGGAGCCTTACCCGTTCCGCCGCAGTCGGGACACTTGTCCTTCATCGTGAAGAAGCCCTGTTGTCGGTCGACCTGTCCGGTGCCGTTGCACTTTGAGCACGGCGTAGCATTGGGATCCAGCGGCGCCTTCTGCCGGAAGTCGCCGAAGATCCCCCCAAACGTGCTAAAGATGTCCTCGAAGTCCCTGAAGGACTCTTTGCGCCGTGGCTTGGCCACAGCTTCCTTCTGCATGTCATCGGGGATTTCGACGACGGACAAGTCGACCGCATCGAGCACCTCATTCCTTCCAGAACCGAGGTCTCGCGCCGTCACGGTCATGATCAGGTTTTGGTCAACACTTGTGGTCACTTCGATCTGCGGAACTCCGCGATCCGCCGGCGGGATGCCGTCCAGATTGAATGTGCCGAGGGGAAGGTTGTCCTTTGCGTTCTCGCGCTCGCCCCAGACCAGGGTCACGGTCACCGTTTCCTGATTGTCGGCGGCGGTCGAAAAGGTCTGACTTTCCTCGGTCGGGAGTGAAGTTCCCTTGTAGATCAGCGGAGTTGCCACGCCTCCGAGAGTCTCGATGCAGACCGTCAACGGCATTCCACCATTCTCGTCCCGTGAACGGAGCGGTGACTTGACCGACGCGGCGCGCAAGTTGTCCGTCGCGTCCGAAGCACCAACTTTGGATTCCGTCTGATTCGACCCGACGGCGGAATCCGTCGGCGGCCTCAAGACCTTTTCGAGCACGCGCAGCAGACTGTCCAGATCCGCGTGAAACCGAGTGAAGCTGACGAGCTTGGCATTGCGACGGCACAGATCACCGAGCTCGTCAGGCAAGTCCTGTCGATTCGGCATGTCGGCTTCATCGATGAGGATCGGAATCACCCGAATGCCGCGGCTTAGAGCCGTCGAAATCTCGACGCGCACCCAGTCCAGCGGATCATCGATGCGCCGCCGTCCGACGGAGTCCTTGGCGGTGAGCCAATCTCGGCCAATGACCGCCAGAAGCACGTCACAGGAGCCGACGATCGCTTCGATTCTCGAGACATAGTCTTCGCCGGGCTCGATGTCGCTCACGTCCAGGAACAAGTTCCCGCGGTCAAGAGCCTCGGACAAACGATCGTAAAGCCTTCCGACGGCCCAGCGAGCATCGGTTCGTCGGTAGCTAATGAACACACGCGCCATGACCGCATCCTAAAGACCGGCGATCTCCTTGCGAAACCCAGGCCGCGTCCGACGCGGCGCGCTCGTCAAGAAGTCCGAGGTTTCTCGCCAAGGGAACCCCCGCCGCGGGGAGGGGAGGGTAGAGGTGAGTCCACTGCCGAACGCACGACCCGATCCGATGCCCGACTCCATGTCCGACGTCCTCCTGACCCACGCGGCGGGGCTGCGCGCCCTGGTGCGCGGACTGCTCGCCGACGAGCACGCCGCGGAGGACGTTCTGCAGGAGACCTGGGTGGCGGCGATCGAGCACGGTCCCGCGACCACGGCGCCGATGGGCGGCTGGCTGCGGCGGGTGGCGCGGAACCTCGCGCTGAAGAAGCGGCGCGGGGACGGGCGGAGGGTCGCGCGCGAGCGCGGCGCTTCGCGCGGGGAGCGGCTCGCCTCGACCGACGAGGTCCTCGCGGAGCGCGAGTCGCTGCGCAACGTGGTCGACGCGGTCTTCGGGCTCGACGAGCCCTACCAGACCGCCGTCCTGATGCGCTACTTCCAGAACCGAACCCCGCGCGAGATCGCGGCGCGCCTCGGCGTGCCGGTGGCGACGGTGGACTCTCAACTCCACCGCGCGCGGGCGAAGCTGCGCGAGCACCTCGACGAGGCGGCCGGAGGGAAGCGGGAGCAGTGGGCTCTCGCCCTGGCGACCGCCACCGGATGGAGCGGCGAGGCCGCCGTCTCCGCGGGTCCGATCGGAGGTCTATCGATGCAGTGGAAGCTCTTGGCAGGCGCGGCCTCGGTCGCGGCGGTGGCGGCGGGCGCAACGGCGTGGAGCGGCGCGGACGACGGCGAGGAGTCCCTCGCGACGGCGCGGACGGCGGAGGCGCAGGAGCTGCGTGCGATCGGCTACGTAGACGCGCCACAAGCACCCGCCGGCGACGACGGCGCGGCGAACGGCTCCACGCGGGTTCCGGTGAAGGCCGACCCCACGGCCGAGGTCGTTCGGGCGACGAGCGAGTCGACGCCGCGCTTCGACTACGTGCTCGAGGGCCTCGTCGTCGACGGCGACGACCTGCCCGCCCACGGCGCGCGCTTCTACCTCGCGCCGGAGGGCCAGCCGCTCAACTTCGTGCAGGCGACCGGCGGCGACGGCTCGTTCCGCGTCGCGTGGAAGGGAAAGGCGCCGCGGATGAGCGCGGTGGTCTACGCCGGGGTCACGCCCTGGGGCGCGAACGTGCTGAAGCGGGTCGAGTTCGAAGCGGGGACGAACCAGCTTCGCCTCGCGCTCCACTCCGAAGTCGTGAAGCGCATGCGCCGGAACAAGGAGACGCTCGTCCGCTCGTTCTCCGACGACGACTCCGAGGAGACGAGGAAGGCCAAGGTCGAGATGGAGCTCGTCGAGCGCATGATGGCCGCGGCCCGCACGCAGGCGCCTCCGCACGGCGAAAAGATCCGCCTGCTGGAAGGCCCCTTCGGCGCCCGCTTCCGCTGGCCGACGCCGCAGGCGCTGGAGCGGCAGAACGCGGCGATGGGCTACTTCGGCCCCGACGTTGCCGTGCGCGCGACCGAGGTTCGACGCGCGGCGGACCGGGAGCGGCAGTTCGAGCTCGACCTGCGGCGCAAGGAGATGGAGCTGAAGCAGCGCCAGCGCGACGAGGAGCTTCGGGACATGGAGATCGCGGAGAAGAAGCGCCGCGCGGAGGCGCAGGTGGAACCGATCGTGCTCCGCGGAACCGTTCACGGCGCCTCGGGCGAGCCCGCGGGCGGCGCGCAGGTGCGCCTCGTCGACGCGGAGTCCGGGAAGCCGGCGACGTCGGATCGGGTCGAACGGGACGGGAGCTTCGAGCTCAAGACGTGGCGGACCGGCAAGTTCGAGCTCCGCGCCGGCGGCGGCGACTTCGGCCTCGCCGCGAAGGCGCTCACCGTGACCGAGGAGGACCGCGGGCGCGAGATCGTCTGGGAGCCGCTGCTCGACCGCGGCCGCGAGATCGCCGGCGCCGTCGTCGACGAGGCCGGCCGGCCGCTCGCGGAGTACGTCGTCGAGCTCGAGGGCTCGGACGGCTGGGGCGACGTGACGGTCGCGCGCGACGGGCGTTTCGCGATCCCGAACGTGCCGGGCGGCGGGCGGCTGCTCCTCTTCACGCCCGGGCACGCGAGCCCGTTCCCCGTGCACGTCGTGGACGGCGTGATCCCGGACACCGGCCCGATCGAGATCGAGATTCCGGCGGCGGCGCTCGCGACCGGCGCGGTCGAAGTCCTTCCGCCCGAGGCGATGACCGAGAGCGATCCGCTCGACGTGCGCCTCTGGCACGAGGCGAGCGGCCGCGGCGTCTGGATGCGGTGGAGCGAGGAGCACGGCGCCTTCCGGCTCGACGGCGTTCCCGTCGGGACCTACCGCGCGGTCGCCGGCTCGCTCGGCCGCGGCTACGCCGACCTCGGCGCCTTCGAGGTCGTGCCGGGGAAGACCACCTCGCTCGGCGCCGTCGCGACGCCCGCCCTGGGAAGCGTCGCGTGGGGCACCGCCGACGACGGCCCCTCGGAAGGGGCGGTGTGGATGCTGCTGCGCCGCGGCGACGCGGTCGACCACGTCGTCGACGAGGGCGTGCTGCTCGAGCCGTTCACCGATCCGTTGCCCTCGGGCGATTACCTCCTCGCGATCGAGGGCGTCGACTTCGCCGTTCCGGCGGTCCCGTTCGACGTGCGCTCCGGCGAGGAGACGCGCGTCGACCCGGCGCTGGCGGCGCATCGTGAGGTCGTGATCCATGTGCGGACCGAGCTCGAAGAGACGCCGCGCCTCACGCTGTTCACGGAAGACGGTGAGCGCGTGCACACGAGCCTGTTCGAGGGCGCGCTGCGTTTGCACCTGCCGGTGGGGAGCTACAGGGCCGTCGCCGAAGCCGGATCCGGCCACGCCGAGCTGAGCTTCGTCGTCGCAGGCGAGGACTCGGTACAGGTCGAGATCGAGTTGGAGTAGGGGGGCTCCAGGATCGCGACGCGGCGCGAGCGTCGTTGGCCCGCCCTCGAGCAGGCGGTCGGGTGCGAGCTCTAGGTCGGCGACGAGGACCCCGTCCGGGTGGCGCTCGAGCTCGAATAGCCGGGAATCACCCGGGGCGGCCTCGCGCTTTGCTCAGCTTGAAGGCAGCTTCGCTGGATCTCCCGCGCGCCAGTGAGAGGACGCCGAGACGCCAGACCCTGCGGGGCCGCTGTATCGGATCCGGCCGCGGCGGCCGGCCGCGAAGAGTCTCTCGGGAATCCGTCTCCAAGATGCCCTGCTCGAAGAGCAGGAGCTCGGACCAGTTTCCGCCGAGTCGCGGCGCTCCAGTCTTGGCGCCGGGCAGGTGATAGCGGCGCACGATCTCGACCGCGGACTTCATGCGGAAGAGCGTAGCGGGGAGCCGCGGGAACCACGCTGGGCTATAGGGCGTATCCGGGCGCCGACTCCGCGCGGGATACGCACATGACCCCATGGCGACTACCCCTCCTTGCTCACCGTGACGGCGGGCCCGCACCGCTACGCTCGGCGCGTGATGCGCAATGGACGACAAGTCGCGCCGGCCCGCATCGATCACCTCCTGGCTTGCCTGGACGGCTCGCCGGTCGGCGAGGCCGCACTGCGGTATGCGCTCTGGCTCGCACAGGCCTGCGAGGCCCGCGTCAGCCTGATCTGCGTCCAGGAACCGGTGCACCACGGCGATCGCCACCAGCCGACCGATCCGCTCGAGTGGGAGATCGAGCGGGTAGAGGCGGGCGAATACCTCGCGCGACGCCGGGAGGAGGCCGAAGCGCTCGGCCTTCGCGTTGAGACGGCTCTACTCGAGGGCGTCGCCGCCGAGCAGATCCTGCGCTTCGCGCGGGAACAGGACGTCGACCTCATCGCGCTGGCGAGCCACGGCGAGAAGGGCATTACCGACTGGAGCCTCTCAGGTACGGCCGCCAAGGTCATCGCGCGCGCCAACTCCTCCGTCCTCTTCGTCCCCGCGGCATGGCCTTCCAAGTGCGCTCGGCGCGAGCCGGGGTACCGGCGCATTCTGGTCCCCCTCGACGGATCACCGCGTGCCGAGTGCGTGCTCGGTCCGCTGACGAAGCTGGCCAAGGCTCACGAGGCCACGTTGATCCTGGCGCATGCCGTTCCCGCTCCCGAGCTGACGCCTGCCGCGCCGCCGACGCGTCCGGAGCTTGAGCTGGTCCGCCAGCTCGCCGGACGGAACCAGCGGGTGGCGGAGCGGTACCTGGAACGGATTCGGGCCCGACTGGCCGCGGAGGGGCTCGAGGTGCACACGCTCGTCGAGCACGACGGCGACGCACGTGAGGCGCTTTGCAACATGGTGCGGTCCCAGGACGTGGATCTCGTCGTCCTCTCCGCGCATGGCACGACGGGGGACCGGAGCTCGAGCTACGGGAACGTCACGCGTCACCTGATCTTCCACGCCCGTGCGCCGCTCCTCATCGTCCGGGATGCTCCCGTACGCGACGCCGGCCTTCGCGAAACGGCGGAGAAGCGCCCCGTTGCGCTGCCCTTGACCGGCGGATCGTCTGGGACCGGCGGACGCTAGCCGAATGGACAGCTCGCCCCAGGCTCCGCCCGCGCTGCGGCGGATCGCCGCCGTGGAGTCCTACCTGGGCCGGGCGAGGGAGCTGTTCGCGTCGCGTCGACGTGAGATCTTCGGGCACTCCCGGGCCGCGGAGTGGTTCCTGGACAACTACTTCCTGGTGCGGAAGGCCGTGCGGCAGGTTCGTCACGACATGCCGAGGAGCTTCCTGCGGGAGCTGCCGGCGGCCGCCTCCGGGGACCTAGCCGGCCTGCCACGGGTCCACGGGCTGGCGCAGTCGATCCTGGGGGAGACGGGCTTGCTCCCCGACCGGGGTGCCATCGAGTCGCTGGTCGAGACCCATCCCGACGCTCCGTCCCAGACGATGGCCGAGCTCTGGGCGCTGCCCGCGTTCCTCCGGCTCGGCGTGATCGAGGAGCTCGCGGGCGCCGTGGCGCGGATCTTCCCCGAGGACAAGAGCCCGCTCCAGGCCGTGGCTCCGCCTGGATCGATGGACGACGACGACGTCGTCGCCTCCGCGGTGTGCACGCTGCGCGAGTTCGACGGGATCGACTGGAGAGCGGTCTTCCGCCATTGCTCGCTGGTCGAGCGCGTGCTCGAGCGCGACCCGGCGCGCGTCTACCGCCGGATGGATTTCGCGACGCAGGACCGCTGCCGCAAGGCCGTCGAGCGAATCGCGCGGCGCACGGGCCGCGGCGAGCTCGAGCTGGCGCACGAGGCCGTCGCCATGTCGCACCGCTTCGTGGCGAAGCCCGGGCCGCGGTCGCACGTGGGATACTTCCTGATCGACGACGGAGTCCGCGAGCTGGAACGCGCGGTCGGATACCGGCCTGCGCTACCCGAGGGCTGTCGCAGGTTCCTTCTCGCCCGCCCGACCGCGACGCTCCTCGGCGGAATCGCCGTCGCGACGACCGGTGCCATGGTTCCGCCCGCCTGGTATCTGGCGGCGCAGGGCGCAAGCGCGGGGCTCTGGCTCGCCGGCATGGCGCTCGCGCTGCTGCCCGCTTCGACACTGGGCGTCACCGTCGTGCACTGGTTCCTGACCCACGTGTTGCCGCCCCGCGTGCTTCCCAAGATGAGCTTCGGCGGCGGCATCCCGTCGGACTGCAAGACCGCCGTCGTCGTTCCGTGCCTCCTGGGCAGCGCCGGGGAGGTGCAGGACCTCGTGCGCCAGCTCGAGCTCCACTACCTGCGCAATCCGGATCCGTCCCTTCGCTTCGCCCTCCTAACCGACTACGTGGACGCGCCGGAGAAGCGCATGCCGGGGGACGAGGCGCTGCTCCACCGGGCGGAGGCGGGCGTTCGTCTGCTCAACCGGAAGTACGGGCGCTCGGGCAAGGGCCCGTTCCACCTGCTCCACCGCGAGCGGCGCTGGAACGCGTCGGAAGGGGTCTGGATGGGTTGGGAGCGCAAGCGCGGCAAGCTGGAAGAGCTCAACGCATTCCTGCTCGGCGAGGCGGACGGGACGGCCTTCTCGCGGCGAGTGGGGAACGAGCGAGCGCTCGAGGGGGTGTCTTACGTCATCACGCTGGACGCGGGGACGGTGCTGCCGCGCGGCGCGGCGGCCCGGCTGGTGGGAACGCTCGCCCACCCCTTGAATCGGGCCGAGAGCGGGCCGGCAGGCGGCGTCGCGCGCGGGTACACGGTGGTCCAGCCCCGGGTCGAGATCGCCCCGATGTGCGCGAACCGGTCGTGGTTCGCCAGGCTCTTCGCCGGCGACGGCGCCATCGACATCTACTCGCGCGCGGTCTCCGACGTCTATCAGGACCTCTGCGGGCAGGGCATCTACGTCGGCAAGGGCATCTACGACCTCGAGGCGTTCCACACCGTCCTGACGGGCAGGGTGCCCGAGAACGCCCTGGTCAGTCACGACCACTTCGAGGGCCTGCACGGCCGGGTCGCGCTGGCGACCGACGTCCTCCTGTTCGAGGACTACCCGGCGCAGTACCTCGCCTACACGCGGCGGATGCACCGCTGGATGCGCGGCGATTGGCAACTTCTTCCCTGGCTGCGCTCGCGCGTTCGCGACGCATCGGGACGCCGCGTCTCGAACGCGATCCCGCCCTTCGGCCGCTGGGTCCTCTTCGACAACCTCCGCCGCAGCCTGCTCACCCCCGTGTTGATTCTCCTTCTGGCGGCGGGCTGGATCTGGCTGCCCGGCCATCCGCTGGTCTGGACCCTCGCCGCGCTGCTCGCACCGGCCGGCCACGTGTTCACCGGTCTCGTCACGAGCGTGATCCGCGGCGCGCGGCGAACACGGATCCGACCCTGGGCGGCGGGCGCCACGAAGAGCGTTCGCGAGAACGGGGGACGCTGGCTGCTTTACGTGGTCTTCCTCGGTCACGAGGCGTTCGTGGTCCTGGACGCCGTGATCCGCACGTTGGTACGGCTCTGCTTCTCACGCCGGCGGCTGCTCGAGTGGCGAACCGCGGAGCACACGGCGCAGCTCCTGACTCAGCGCGGACCACACGCCCTCGTGTGGAGCGAGATGATCGCCAGCCCGGTCCTCGCCCTCGCGCTGGGGGCCGGAGTCCTGGCGGTCCACCCCGCCGCCCTTCCGTATGCCGCGCCGCTCCTCCTGCTCTGGCTGTTGGCGCCGGAGATCGCGCGCCGCATCAGCTTGCGGCTCGTCCGGCAGACCGACGTCCTCGACCCGCGCGAACGCGCCTTCCTGCGCCTCCTGGCGCGTCGGACCTGGTTTTTCTTCGAGAGCTTCGTCGGTCCGGAGGACCAGTGGCTGCCACCGGACAACTACCAGGAGGAGCCGCTGGGCGAAGTCGCGCACCGAACCTCGCCGACCAACATCGGTATGTTCCTGACGTCGACGCTCGCGGCGCACGATTTCGGTTACCTCGGCCTGAGCGAGCTGGCGTTCCGGCTGCGACGAACGTTCGAGACCCTGGGTCGCATGGAACGCTACCGCGGGCATCTCTTCAATTGGTACGACACGCGCACGCTCCAGCCCCTCCAGCCACGGTACGTGTCCACCGTCGACAGCGGGAACCTCGCCGCGTCGCTGCTCGTCGTCGAGTACGGTTGCGCGTCCGCGGCGGCGCGCGGAGCGGTTCTCGACGGGCGACGCTGGGACGGTCTGGCCGACGCCGTCGAGCTGCTCAACCGCGCGGTTCTCGACGTACAGGACGCCGACCCGAGCTTCCGCTGCGAGACCCTCCTCGTCGAGATCGCCGCGCTCCGGGGCAGGATCCTCGAAACACGCGACCGGCCGGAAACCTGGTCCTACACGCTGCTCGAGCTCTCCGGGCCCTTCTGTTCGGAGCTTGACCGCCTGCTGCTCGAGGCCCTCACCACGCGCAAGCGCGGCGCGCATCCGTCCGCGCTGCGCGGGGTGCGGCTGTGGCTCGACCGCCTGCACCGGCAGCTCCAGGCGATGCGGCGCGACCTCGACGCGTTCGCGCCGTGGCTTGAACTGCTCTCGAAGCCGCCGGCGGCGCTCGTCGGCAACGGCGGGGGGGACGAGGTCGGCTCCGCCTGGCGGCTCGTCCGCGCGAGTCTCCCGGTGAAGGCGGACGTCGCGAACGTGATCGCCGCCCTCGGCGACGCGCGGCCGGCCTTGGAGCGGCTCGAGCAAGCCGTAGCGGACGCGCCGCTCGACGAGGAGCGCCTGCGCGAGACCCGCGCGTGGTGCGAGAAGCTGCGCGGCGCGCTCGCGTCCGCCGGGTCGAAGGCGACCGAGGTGAGGCGCGAGCTGCTCGGGATCGGTGCGGAAGCCGAGAGCGAGGTCCGGGGGATGGACTTCGGCCTGCTGTACGACCGTTCCCGCCACCTGTTCCACATCGGCTTCAACGCTACCGAGGGTGAGCCGGATGCCAACCACTACGACCTGCTGGCGTCCGAAGCCCGCATCGCGAGCTTCCTCGCCATCGGCAAGGGCGACGTGCCGGTGAAGCACTGGTTCTTCCTCGGGCGGCCGCTCACGTGCATCCGCGGAAGGACGGCGCTGCTCTCCTGGGGCGCGACCATGTTCGAGTACCTGATGCCACGCCTTTGGATGGAGAGCGCCGGGCGCACGCTGCTCGACCAGAGCGCGCGCGCTGCGGTGGACGCGCAGATCGACTACGGCAAGCGTCACCACGCGCCGTGGGGAGTGTCGGAGTCCGGGTTCTTCCTCTTCGACGCCCGGAACAACTACCAGTACCGTTCGTTCGGCGTTCCCGGGCTCGGCCTGCGGCGCGGCCTCTCCGAGGACCTCGTCGTGGCTCCCTACGCGTCCGCGCTCGCGCTCGAGCTCAGACCGCGGGCGGTGGTGCGGAACCTCCGCCGTCTCGAAGAGTCCGGTGTCGGTGGGACCTACGGGCTCTACGAGGCCGTCGACTACACGCCGGACCGCGTACCGCGCGGCCGGGGGCTCGCCGTGGTCCGCGCGTACATGGCCCACCACCAGGGCATGATCCTCTCCGCGCTCGACAACTTCATGTACGGCGACGCGCTGGTCCGCCGCTTTCACGCGAGCTCGCTCGTGCAGGCCGCGGAGCTCCTGCTCCACGAGCAGGTGCCGGTCGGCGTCGCGCTGGAGAGGGACGCCGACGGCGCGGCGGAAGAGGCGCCCCTGCCCGTCCCGATGCGGCGCACGCTCGAACCCTGGACGCCGTCAGGCGACGGCGCCCGCCGCGAGGCGCACCTCCTCTCGAACGGGAGGATGACCGCGACTCTCACGGACGCCAGCGGCGGCTGGCTTCGCTGGAACGGCCTCGACCTGACGCGACGGTGCACCGATCCGACGCGCGAGGACACGGGCCAGTGGATCTACCTGCGCGACGAGGAGGACGGCCGGCTGTGGTCCGCCGGCCGCAACCCGACGGGTAGGAGGGAGGACGGCGAGAGCGCGGTCTTCCACGCGCACATGGTCGAGTACCACCGCCGCGAGCACGGCATCCTGGCGCGTCTGGAGGTGGCGGTCGCGCCGCGCGCGGACGCCGAGGTTCGCTACGTCACGCTCGTGAACGAGAGCGGGCGCCGCCGGCGCCTGTCGGTGACGAGCTGCGCCGAACCCGTCCTCGCGCCGCACGCCGACGACCGCCGCCATCCGGCTTTCTCGAAGCTGTTCGTCGAGTCCGAGCTCGTCCCGGAGGAGGAGGCGCTGCTCTTCCACCGGCGCCTGCGCTCGGACGACGAACGGCCGGTGGTCCTCTTGCATCGCCTGCTCGCGGACGGAAGGCGCGTGAGGCTCGGTGGGCACGAGACCGACCGCGGACGCTTCCTTGGACGCGGCCGATCCTTCGCGAATCCCGCGGCGCTCGATCCCGGAGCCGCCCTCGGCAACACGACCGGCCGCGTCCTGGATCCGGTCATGGCCCTTCGCGGCGTCGCCGACCTGGAACCGTTCGCGACGGCGCGCTTCGCGTTCGTCACCGTCGCGGCCGGCTCGCGCGCTGGCGTCCTCGAGCTCGCCCGCCGGTTTCGCTCGCTCGGATCGATCGACTGGGTGTTCCGCGACGCCGAGGCCGAGAGCCAGCAGGAGGTCCAGCAACTCCATCTGAAGCCCGAGCTCCTGCCCGCGGTTCAGCGCCTCGGGTCGGCGTTGCTCTACCCTTGCGCCGCCTTCCGGTGCACGCCGGCCACGATCGAGCTCAATCGTCTCGGCAAGCCGCGGCTCTGGGGCCACGGGATCTCGGGCGACCACCCGATCGTCTTGCTCCTGCTGGGCGATCCGAAGGACGCGAGCGTCCTCCCCGAGCTTCTCGATGCGCACACGCTCTGGCGTCGCCGCAACCTGGCCGTGGACATCGTCCTTCTCTTCCTCGGATCGAGCGGCTACGCGGGCGAGGACGAGGGCCGTGTGCTGCGGTTGATCAGCGAGCGCCGAGCGTCGGATCGCTTGCATCAGCCCGGCGGGATCTTCCTCGTCCACGCGGATCAGGTCCCCCCCGAAGAGCGCACGCTGCTTCACGCCGCCGCCCGCGTGGTGCTCGACGGCTCGCGCGGCGGCCTTGCGGATCAGGCCGGACGGTTGGGGGGTCAGTCACAGCATCCGGCGCCCTTTCAGCCGCCGCTCCTCGAGGCCCCGCCCGTGGAGGAGGTCCCTCCGCTCAAGCGTTCGCCGGACCTGCTCTTCGACAACGGGCTCGGAGGCTTCACCGGCGACGGAGCGGAGTACGTTTGCCACCTGGAGCCGGAAGTCCGCACGCCCGCGCCCTGGTGCAACGTGCTCGCCAACCCGCGTTTCGGCTGCCTCGTGTCGGAGGGCGGCCTCGGCTGCACGTGGGCGCAAAACGCCTCCCAGCGGCGGCTGACGCCCTGGAGCAACGATCCGGTGTCCGACCCGGCCGGGGAGGCCGTGTACCTCCGCGATGAGGAGACCGGCGCCGTCTGGTCGACAACGCCGCTCCCGGCGGGCGAGCCCGACGCCTGCCGGATCACGCACGGCGCGGGCTACACCGAATACCGGCGCAACAGCCGCGGCCTGGAGCAGCGGATGCGCGTCTTCGTTCCGCGCGACGATCCGCTCAAGGTCGTCGAGCTCGAGCTCACGAACGCGGGCGCGCGTGCGCGGCGCGTGACGGTCACGTATTGCGCCGAGCTGGTTCTCGGCGAGGCGCGGGAAGAGTTTGCACCGCACACGGTGGTCGAGTACGACGACGAGGACGGCGCGCTCCTCGCGCGCAACCCCTGGAACCCCGACTTCGCCGAGCGGGTCGCGTTCCTGGCGGCCGCGGAAACCCCGCACGGCGTGACCGCGGATCGCAACGAGTTCCTCGGCCTGGACGGTGACGTGCGTCGGCCCGCGGCGCTGGAGCGCTGGGGGCTCTCCGGACGCCTCGAGTGCGGCGTCGACCCGTGCCTGGCGATGATGGTCCACGTCGATCTCGAGGCGGGTGCCACGCGGAACGTCCGGTTCGTCTTCGGCGACGGCGACGACCGCGCGCACGCGCTCGACCTCGTCCGGCGTTATCGGGAGCGCTCGACCGTCGACGTGGCGTGGGAAGAACTGCGCGGCTTCTGGGAGCGCTTCCTTGGAGCGGTCACCGTGCGCACGCCCGAGCCGGCGATGGATGTTCTGCTGAACCGCTGGCTTCCCTATCAGGCGCTCTCCAGCCGCATCGACGGCCGAACCGGCTTCTACCAGTCGAGCGGGGCGTTCGGGTTCCGCGACCAACTGCAAGACGTCATGGCGTTGATGCACGGCGCGCCGGAACGGGCGCGCGCCCACCTCCTCGCCGCCGCCGGCCGCCAGTTCGAGGCGGGCGACGTCCTCCACTGGTGGCACCCGCCGGGGGGACGGGGAGTCCGCACCCGCTGCTCCGACGATCTCATGTGGCTTCCGTTCGTCACGGCCCACTACGTGCGCTGCACGGGCGATCGCGGGATCCTCGACGAAGAGGTTCCCTTCCTCGAGAGCGAGCCGTTGCGCGAGGGCGAGGCCGAGCGGTACGGAGACTTCGCGACTACGCCCCGCGCGCACGGCTTGCTGGAGCACTGCCGGCGCGCGCTGGAGTACGGTTTGAAGCTCGGCCCGCACGGCCTCCCGCTGATCGGCGGCGGGGACTGGAACGACGGCATGAATCGCGTGGGCGCCAAGGGGCTCGGCGAGAGCGTCTGGCTGGCATGGTTCGCGATCGCCGCCGTCCGCGATTTCGCGGCGCTGCTGGAAGACGTCGGCGACCGCCCCGAGGCGGAGAGGTGGCGCCGGCGAGCCGAGGAGTTGCGCCGCGCGACGGAGGCGGCCGCGTGGGACGGCGCCTGGTATCTACGCGCTTGGTACGACGAAGGCGCTCCGCTCGGCTCCGCGGGATCCGACGAGTGTCGCATCGACCTGATCGCGCAGGCTTGGGCCGCGATCTCCGGCGCGGGCTCGCCGGAGCGCGTCCGCCGTGCGCTCGCGTCGGCCGAGGAAGGTCTCGTGCGCCAGAACTCCGGGCTCGTTCTGCTGCTCGACCCGCCGTTCCACGCCGCGCGGGACGGACACGATCCCGGCTACATCCGCGGTTACCCGCCGGGGGTACGCGAGAACGGCGGCCAGTACACGCACGCGGCGGCGTGGCTCGGCTGGGCGTTCGTCGCGCAGCGCGACGGAGACCGGGCCGCGCGCATCCTGCGGCTTCTGAATCCGATCACGCGCTCGCGGAACCTGGAGGAAGCGCGCCGTTACCGGGTGGAGCCCTACGTGATCGCCGCCGACGTCTACCGGGGGGGCTCGCACACCGGCCGCGGCGGATGGACCTGGTACACCGGGGCGGCCGCCTGGACCTGGCGACTGGGTATCGAGGGCGTGCTCGGCATCCGGCGGGTTGCGGGGGATCTCGAGATCGCCCCGTGCATCCCGCGGCAGTGGAAGAGCTGCGAGGCCGTCGTCCGCGGCGCTGAGTGGGAGTGCCGGATCCGGATCGAGGACCCCGGCTCGGTCGGGAGAGGCGTCGCCGAGGTCACGTTGGACGGTGAGCGCCTGCCGACGAACGTCGTGCCGTTGCGAGATCTCCGCGGCCCGCACGAAGTCCGGGTGCGGCTCGGCGCATCGAGGACCGCCGAAAGCAAGCGTATCGGCGGCTAGCTCCTCAGGACTCTCGCAGGTCGTCGAAGTCCCTGCGTATCTCTTCGATCCGCTTCCGGCATTGCTCGGCGTCGCCGTGATCCAAGAAGTGCCGGTAACGGCTGTGTCTGGTCTTGAGGTGGATCGCGTGCTTGATGGGGCACCAATACCGAGCGGGTCGGCGTGGAGGACGTATCTCGAGCGCGTAGACCATGACTCCTTCGCACAGACGCGTCGGTGAGGCGCAAGTCGACCACGGCTCTTGTCGCTTCCGCACTTCTTCGCAACGGGCTACGCGGCTTGTCGAGTATCCGGGCGACCGACTCGACCCGTAGCCTGATCGGCATTCGGCACCGTGGTGTGCCCTTGGATTCCAATATCGTAGTGAGGCAAGGAGATCGATCATGAACCTCATCCCGCGGTTGCGTAGAGAGAGTCCGACGTCGGGCGACTTCGATTTTGACGAGTTCTGGAGTCGCTTCTGGGGAAACGGTGGAGAAGGCATGGCGAGCCGTCTTCCGGAGATGTTCAGGACTCGTCGCTTCCCCGCCGTCAACATCGCCGAGACGGAAGACAGCTTCTGCATCACGATGGATTGCCCCGGCCTCGAGGAGAACGACTTCGAGGTCCAGGCGATGGGACGGCAGCTCATCATCTCGGGCGAGCGGAAGTGGGAGGAAGAGAAGAAGGGCAAGGAGTTCCGGCGCGTCGAGTCCCAGTACGGCAAGTTCGAGCGGACGGTCGAGCTCCCCGAAAACGCCCGCAACGAGCCCGAGCAGGTCGACGCAAGCTACAAGAAGGGGATCCTGACGATCACTGTGCCCAAGCTCGAGAAGACCCCGGCCGGGAAGATCCCGGTTCATGCCGACTAGCCCTGGTTCAGGGCAACAGCTCGGTGCGTGTTCCCGGCCCCGTTCACGGCGCGGGGCTCGGGTCGTCTTCCGCGACGACGAGGTGCGCCGGCTCGAGGTCGAGAGGTGATTCTGCGAGCACGGGACCAAGCCCCCTTGACCGGGAGCCGGGCATCGAGGTGGGTGCCCTCACACCGGGTGCCGTAGCGCGACCCGGCTCGCCCGAGGGTACGGTTGGCGTGCTCTTTCCGACGGAGTCCCCGTACGCTGGGGACTTGATCCCATGGAGGCGTTCGAGCCCTTCTCGGCGATGCACGGCGTGGCCGCGGGCACCTGCATTGCGGGCATCGTCGCGCTTGTGTTGGCGGGCCGCGCAGAGCGCAGGAGGGGGCGGGAGCGACGCCTACGATGCGTATGGATCGCGAGCATCGTTCTGGTCCAGGCCGCGATCCTCGTGCTCTCGTTCCAGCCTTCGCGCTACGATCCGCGGTACAGTTGGCCGCTGCACGTCTGTGACTGGGCGGCCGTTGCCGCGATCCTCTGCCTGGCGCGCGGGGGCCGGATCACGCGCGCCCTCACCTACTTCTGGGGCGTTGGGCTCTGTACCCAGGCCTACGTGACGCCCACGCTCCGGGAGGGACCGGCACACGTCGCCTTCTGGCTCTTCTGGGCGATGCACCTGCAGATCGTCGGCTCGGCGGTCTACGACGTGGCCGTGCTCGGGTTTCGTCCGACGGCGCGCGACCTCGCGATCGCGGCGATCGGCACGTTCCTCTACGGGGTCCTCGTTCTGCCCATCGATCTGGCCTTCGACCTCAACTACGGCTTCCTCGGCGCGGCGGGAGCGGATCGAACGGTCCTGGCGTGGCTCGGTCCATGGCCGTGGCGGACCGGCTCGTTGTACGGGCTCGTCCTGATCGCGTTCTTCGCGATCTGGGTGGTCTGGCCCCTCTGGCGGCGAGTCCGACGCGAGAGCTGAGCCTCGGCCGACTCTTCCACTGCGGTACGAGGAGCGGGACGGAGCCGGGAGCGAGGGTTCTCGCTTTCCCCTTCAGAGCTTTGAGACGAACCGACGACTTCGTGAGGTCTCCTCCCCTCACGGCTCCTCGTAGGACGTTGGCCCGACGCCCGAGGCATTTGGTGCTACGGTCGTGAGAAACCGGAGTTGCTCACGTTCCCACCGGCTGGCGTACCTGCCGGTGGGACAATACCGCTTTGGCTCCTAGCCCTCCCGAAATCGCTACCTCGGGACGGCGCTCCCCGGGTCGTAACCCGTCTTGCGAGTCTGCATCGTCGGTCTCCTCGTGGATCGCGATCATCCACAATGGCTCTCTTGAGGTTTTCGATCCGGCGCGCTTGCGCCCGAGGCGACGGACATCGCCTGCGGCGATCCGGGTCGGACCGTCGCCCGTCCCCGGGGCCGTCGACGGCGTGCCGTCGCTCCGGACTGCCGGAAGGCCGTCCTTACGGTCGGCCTTTCCGTCCGCGCGTTGCAGATCCCCTTTCAGAGCTTGTCTCCGTCCGGATGGGTGCCGGTTTCCCGGCCCCTGCCCTCCTGTGGTTCCCTCCGCGGCACTCCACTGCCGCTTTGAGCCCGCTTCAGGGCTTCGTTCCCCGGTCGGAGCGCCTGGAGGTCGTTGGAGGCACCTCCGGCCACTCTCGTAGGGTTCCCCTCTAGGGCTTTCTCCGCCACCGCCCTGGCTCACGGTTTGTTCTCCCGGGCCATCCTCCTGCGCGCTTTCCGTGCCGTGACCCGTCGGTCGTCGGCACGCGGCGCCCTGGAGTGTTGCGTAACGGTGGAAGCGGCTTGCCGTCTCCGGCTGCCAACCCTTCTGGGCTTTGCGACCTTGCGGTCGCGAGAAGACTCACACCCGACTCCGAATTCTCAAAGACCCGATCAACCGACGGTAGGGTAGCGCTCGGATACCGTGCCCCACAAACCTCCCTTCAGCGCAGGGAACAGCCGGAGTCGTGCGTACGGCTCCCGGCGGTTCGAGAAGGGCGGCGCCTCCTCTCAGGCCAAGTCCTCCCGCAGCCAAGCCTCCGCCTCATCGGCGTTCGGGAAGAAACGATACTCGAGGCCGCGGAGGGGGGCGGCGTTCTCGATCGGCTGCGCGATCTTGACGCTCGCCCGGGACAGGCAGGCAACGCGCTGGATGCGCGCCCGGAGCAGCTCGCTTGCCAGTTCGTCGACCACGCTGAAGCGGTCGTGGAGGGCGACGGTCGCGTGGGCTCGCCGCTCGTCGAGAAGGATCCGGCGGGTCTCGCGAGCGTCGCAGAGGGAGGCCACGCGGCGACCGTAGGCGAGCAGGTCTTCCTGACTGGCCAGGTTTCCGCTCGTGCGAACGCGGAGAAAATCGGCGCCGTGCTCGGTGACGATCTGGAAACCCATGGCGAGGGTGGCTACGGGTCATCCGCGTCGGTGTGAGTGGGGAGGCCGCTCGACGTCCAATACGCAAGTGGGCGTACACCCCGGCGACCCTGGACTTGCAGGGACGACGCAAGCTCGCCGAGCGCCTCGTCCCCGGTTCAACCTGTCCGGGCCGCACAGGACCTGCACGTGGTCGCGTACGGCACGAGGAGCAATCTCTCGCGAGAGATCCGCTCGCCGCATGACGAGCAGAGGCCGAAGGTTCCCTCCCCGATGCGATCCAGAGCCTCGTGCACGGCGTAGCCGAGCTCGTCTGCCGCCTCCAGCGTGCCCGCCTCGACGTCGAGCGCCGTGTCCTCGATCGGCTGGTCGTCGGGCTGCCCGCGCTCGCCGCCGGACGGTAGAAGGAACTCGTCCTCCTCGCGCTCCACCTTCTCCCCAAGCGTGCGGAGAAGGCTCAGCAGGCGCTCTTTGTGGGCGCGCAGCTCGTCCGTGGAGAGAGGCTCGTGCAGCGTCGGTTCGTCGTCGGTGGTCACGTGTTCATCTCCTGGACGCGGTTGGCGACTCCGGGCACGCCGGCGTCGCAGAACATCCTTCCGACTCCATGCCTTGTCCGAGCCTAGAGAAGAGGGCCGCGCGCCCCATCCGGCGAGCGGCGTAGAGTCCGGCGCCCGGTTGCGTAGGCGCCGTGGTCGGCTGGGAGGTCGTCCTCCGGACTCGTGCCTCCCCGCGGTGCGCACACGTGCCAATGGCTCCCCGGGGGCCGCGACCCTTGGATGGAGGAGAACCGTTGCGAGCGGAGCCATGTGGAAGATCGTCGCTCTCGTGGGGCTCGCCCTCGCCGGTGCAGCCGCCATCGCTCAGGAGGACGCCGAGCCGCCGCGCCGGGCCCTCCTGCTCGCACTCCACGACGAGGCCATCACCCCGGTCACAGCCGGTTGGGTCGAGCGCGCGATCGACCGCGCCGAGGACGAGGGGGCCGCGTGCCTCGTCGTCGTGCTGGACACACCGGGGGGGCTCGTCGACTCGACGCGCACCGTCGTGAAGGCGATGTTGCGGGCGCGCGTTCCCGTCGTCGTCTTCGTCCCGCCCGGCGGCCGCGCGGCGTCGGCCGGCGTCTTCGTGACGCTCGCGGCCCACGTGGCGGCGATGGCGCCGGGGTCGAACATCGGCGCCGCCCACCCCGTCCGGGTCGGCGGGCTGCCGATCGCACCTCCCGAGCCGGCGGAGGGCGGGCCGCCCGGACCGGAGGAACCCGATCGCGCTCGGCCCCTCGCCGTCGTGGAGGAGAAGGCCGTCAACGACACGACGGCCTGGGCGCGCTCGCTCGCCGAACTCCGGGGCCGCAATGCCGACTGGGCCGCGTCGGCGGTTCGCGAGAGCCGGTCGGTCACCGCCGAGGAAGCACAGCGCGAGGGCGTGGTGGATCTCCTGGCGCGCGACGTGGCGGAGCTCCTCGCGATCGTCGACGGCCGGGAGGTCGAGCTCATGCAGGGCCCGGTGGTCCTGCGGACCGCTGGTGCGCTCGTCGCGGAGATCGAGGCGTGGTGGGGCCAGCGCCTACTCGCCGTGCTGTGCCGCCCCAACGTCGCCTTCCTGCTCGTCGTCTTCGGCTTCTATGGCGTCCTCTTCGAGCTCTACAGCCCCGGGTGGGGCGTGGCCGGGACCCTCGGAGCCGTAGCGCTGGTCCTCGGCCTGTTCGGTCTCTCCTTCCTGCCGCTCAACTACGTTGCGGTGCTTCTGATCGCGGTCGCACTCGGGATGTTCGTCGCCGAGGTCTTCGTCACGAGCTACGGAGTGCTCGCGCTCGGCGGCCTCGCGTGCCTCGTGCTCGGCGGCACCATGCTCGTGGACTCGCCGGAGGGATTTCTGCGCATCTCGCTGAGAGTCGTCCTTCCGGTGGCCGCTGCGACCGCCGCGATCACGGTGATGCTCGTCGGAGGCATCGTGCGCGC
>JANQEJ010000254.1 GCA_028278425.1 Planctomycetota bacterium
GCCGCCTCGGGGCCAACGCGTTGCTCGGCGTCTCGCTCGCCGCGGCGAAGGCGCAGGCGGAGGAGTGCGGTCTGCCGCTCTACCACTACGTCGGCGGAACCTCCGCGCGCGTCCTTCCGGTGCCGATGATGAACATCCTGAACGGCGGCGCCCACGCGGACAACAACGTGGACCTCCAGGAGTTCATGGTGATGCCGTTCGCCGCGACGCGCTTCGGCGAGGCGCTGCGGATGGGCGCCGAGGTGTTCCACGCGCTGCGCGCCGTGTGCAAGGAGCGCGGCCTCTCCACGGGCGTCGGCGACGAGGGCGGCTTCGCGCCCGACCTGCGCTCGAACGAACAGGCGATCGAGCTGATCCTCTCCGCGATCGAAGCGACCGGGCTACAGCCCGGAGGCGACGTGCGCATCGCGATCGACGCCGCCTCGGCCGAGTTCTTCAAGGACGGGAAGTACGTGATCGAGGGCCGGGGGCACTCGGCGGAGGAGCTCGCGAGCGTCTACGCGTCCTGGTGCGACAAGTACCCGATCTTCAGCATCGAGGACGGCCTCGGCGAGGACGACTGGGACGGCTGGCGCAACCTGACCGCCGCGCTCGGCGACAAGGTGCAGCTCGTCGGCGACGACCTCTTCGTCACGAACTCCGTGCGCCTGCACGAAGGCATCGACAAGGGCGCCGCCAACGCGATCCTGATCAAGGTGAACCAGATCGGCACGCTGACGGAGACCCTCGACGCGATCGCGCTCGCGCACCGCAACGGCTACCGCTGCGTGATGAGCCACCGCTCCGGCGAGACCGAGGACACGACGATCGCCGACCTCGCCGTGGCGGCCAACACGGGCCAGATCAAGACCGGCGCGCCGTGTCGATCGGACCGCGTCGCCAAGTACAACCGGCTCCTGCGCATCGAGGAGGACCTCGGCGACGCCGCCGTGTACGGTGCCCGCTACCTCGCCTGAGCCCCGGTGACGATGGAAGACCACGGCCGCCAGCTTGAGCTCGACCTCGACTACGGGACCGAGAGCTTCGCCCGGCGGGGCCTCGCGTCGGCCGGACGCGCGGCGCACGGCCTCTTGCACTGGCTTCCGGTGATCCTCCCGTTCGCTCTCTTCGCGCAGATCTCGCTGCTCGGCCTCGCGCCGGCGCTCGAAGAGCGCGCGCGGCTCGCGGGCGAAGAGCACCGCCAGCTTGCGCGGGCGGAACGGCTCGCGGAGACCTACGGGGCGCTCGAGCGACAGGCCCGCGCCCTCGCCGATCCGATCTTCCGCGAGCGCGTCCGCCGCGCGCGCGCGTCCGCGGGCTTCGAGACCGCCCCGCGGCCGCTCGCGCTCCCGATGAGCCCGCCGCGCGACCGGGAGTAGGCCGG
Source organism: Planctomycetota bacterium (assembly GCA_028278425.1). Taxonomy (GTDB): domain Bacteria; phylum Planctomycetota; class UBA1135; order UBA1135; genus JANQEJ01. The sequence continues at coordinate 1,364 of JANQEJ010000254.1, forward strand.
CGTGAAAGCGCGGACGGTGCTCTCCGTGGCCCTGGGGTTGGTCGTGCTCCCGGCCCTCGCCGCGCCGCGCCTCGCCCAGGACCGCGATGCGCCCGACCTTCCGCCGGGGGCCGAGGGGCCGCTCTCGAACGACGTCTTCCTGCCGGTCTCCGCGCTCGCCGGCGAAGAGCTCGCCAAGGGCGACCGCGCCGTGCGGCGCGCCCGCGAAACCGGCGGCCGCGACGGCGAGCGGATGCTCGCCGAAGCCTTCGAGGCCTGGCGGCAGGCGTTGACGGCGACGGCGGCCGGCGAGACCGTCTGGCACGGCGCCGCCGCGCTGGCCGAGGGCACGGGCCGGCTCGCCGTCGGCGTCGAGGGGGCGGTTCGGGCGCGGCTGCGCGCCCTGTCGCACGACGAACGGGCCTCTTGGACGGAACGCTTCGCGCCGATCGCGGCCGAGGAGGTTTTCGCCGCGGGCTACGACCCGGTGCTCCTCGCCACGGCGGCGCGGCGAAACCCCGCGACGCCCGCCGCGGCCGAGGCCGCGGTCCTCCTGGCCGACCGCGAGATCGAGCGCGGGCGGCCCCAGGCCGCGCTGAGCTGGTGCAGGCGCGGAGCGCTCGACCTCGAGCTCGCGGGGCGAGCCTCGGAGCGGCTCGCCGAGGCCGTGGAACGGCGCGTCGCCTACGCGGAGGCGCCGCCGGCGGAAGACGAACCGGAGCCCTGGCGGACCGCAACGCGGTTGGTCGCGCTCGGCGGCGTGACGTGGCCGGGCTCGCCGTTGCGCGACCGCGGCCTGCCCGACCCCGGTCCCGGCCGCGGCGTGCGGCCGGGCGTGGCCTTCCTGGACGACGGAAGGCTCGCGGTCCAGACGGCGGAGGAAGTGCTGCTTCTGGCTCCGACGCCGGACGGGATCGAGCGCGAGCTCGCCTTCCGCCCGGCGGAGCTCCTGCAGAACTCCGTCGAACGCCCGCCCCCCGTGCGCCGGGCGGACGGCGCGCCGGGCTGGCCGCTGCTGCCGGCGACCGACGGACGCGACCTCGTCCTTGTCCAGGGTCGGGCCGCGCTCTACCCCACGATCCAGGACGAGACCGAGGTCGTGCCGAACCTCCTGCTCTGCGCGCGGCCGCCGGACCGGCCGCGGGGTCCGCTGGATCCGAACGCGAGCGGCGCCCTGCCGGAGCTGCGCTGGGCGGTCCTCGGCGACCTCTTCGTCAACGACCGACTCGAGGTGCGCGCCGATCCCGCGCTCGCCGAGCTCGCCGGCGTCGAGCTCCAGCCCGGCCCGGTGGTGGCCGACGGACGCGTCCTCGTCCAGGCGCGCCATCTCGAAGGCGACGTGCGGGCGTGGCTGGTCGCCTTCGACCTCCTGTCGGGCGAGCTCCTCTGGAAGCGCTTCCTCGCCAAGGGCTCGGACCTCGGGCAGTCGCAGGGCCGCTTCTCGGGCGGGACGGCCCGCCGCGGCTACGCGGCGCAGCCGCTTCTCCAGGGCGAGGGCTGGGTCTTCGCCGGCACGCATCTCGGCGCGGGGTTCCTCGTCGACCCGCTGAACGGCGAGGTCCTCTGGGCCCTGAAGAACCGCCGCCGCGACCCGGCGGAGGCCGGCTGGACCGGCGACCGCCCCCCGTTCGCCGCCGGCGGCGGTCCCACGCGCTTCCTCTGGGGGCCCGCGGACTCCGACCGGCTGTACACGCTCGGGCCAAGGGCGGAGCTGCCCCTCGAGCGCGGGGCGGAGGCCCTCTTCGCGGCCGCACCGCTCCCGCGCGGGGAGGCCGAGGTGGTGGTCGGCTCCGAGCCGCGGGGGGTGGTCGTCCTCGGGAGGGCCGGAAAAGAACGCACGGTCCGCGGCCTACGCGACGGCGGAGCCCGGCCGGTGGACGCCATCTACCTGGCCCGCGAGGAGCGCTTCGCGGGTTCCGGACGGTGCTCGGAGGCACGGACCCTGGCCTGCACCGACCGGGGCCTCTACCTCTTCGACCACGAGCGCGAGCTCTACCTCCTGGACTACGCCGGCCTCGACGACCTGGGTCTCGGTCCGGGAGAGCCGCGCGGTGGCGAGGTCGTCCCCTGGGGCGATCGGGCGTACGTGGTGGGAGCCCGGGCGGTCTGGGCCTTCCGCTGCGACTGAGCCCGGACGATAGTAAGGGCTGTGGGAGAAACCTCCGTTTCGGCGGGAGTTGCAGCCCTGTTCGGTTTCCCGCTGTAGGTTCGCTCCCTCGACCGTAGTTAAAGGTGGCCTCACGGGTAGAAGCCCGTCGGACGGCCCCACCCCTTTCCGACCCCGACCCCTCCATGACATCACAAGAATCCGCCCCCGAAGCCCTCGCTCACCTGCGCGACGCCCACGCCCGCATGAAGGAGGAGCTCCACCGCGTCATCGTCGGCCAGGAGGAGGTGATCGACGAGCTCCTGCTCGCGGTCCTGACCCGCGGCCATTGCCTCCTCGTCGGGGTGCCCGGTCTCGCCAAGACGCTGATGATCTCCAGCCTGGCGAAGACGATGGACCTCTCCTTCAACCGGATCCAGTTTACGCCGGACCTGATGCCGGGCGACATCACGGGAAACGAGCTCCTGCACATCGACCCGGAGACGAACGAGCGCAAGTTCCGCTTCGCGCCGGGGCCGATCTTCGCCAACGTGGTGCTGGCGGACGAGATCAACCGCACGCCGCCCAAGACGCAGGCCGCTTTGCTCGAGTCCATGGTCGAGCGGCAGGTGACCTCCGCCGGCGTGCGCCACCCGTTGCCGGATCCGTTCTTCGTGCTCGCGACGCAGAACCCGATCGAGCAGGAGGGCACCTACCCGCTGCCGGAGGCGCAGCTCGACCGCTTCATGTTCATGGTGCAGGTCCCCTACCCCACCGCGGACGAGGAGCGCGAGATCCTGCGCCGGACGACCGGCGGCGAGACGGCCGACCTCACGCCGGTGATCAAGAGCGACGAGCTGCTCAAGCTCCAGCACGCGGTCCGCGCGATGCCGATCGCCGACCACGTGTTCGACTACGTGCTGGCGCTGACGCGCGGAACGCGCGTGCACTCCGACGAACCGCTCTCGTTCATGAAGCAGTGGGTGACCTGGGGCGCCGGCCCGCGCGCGAGCCAGTTCCTCGTGCTCGGCGCCAAGGCGCACGCCGCGCTCGAAGGCCGCAACCACGTCGCGGTCGAAGACGTGCGCGCGGTCGCGCACCCGGTGCTGCGCCACCGCATCGTGACCAACTTCTCCGCCGCCGCGGAGGGCGTCACCGCCGACCACATCGTCGATCGCCTGCTGCAGGAAGTCGATCCCGGCGCCGGCGTCGGCGCGGGCGTGCCCAGCGTGAAGGAAGCCTGATCGGAGTGGCAGAGTCCGCCGCCACTCTCAAGTCCCTCGACCCGAGGGTTCTCGACAAGCTCTCGAGCCTGTCGCTGGTCGCCCGCACGGTCGTCGAGGGCTTCATGGCCGGGCAGCACCGCTCGCCGCACAAGGGAAGCTCCATCGAGTTCGCCCAACACCGCCAGTACGTGCCCGGGGACGAGACGAAGCACGTCGACTGGAAGATCTTCGCGCGCTCGAACCGCCTCGTCGTCAAGGAGTTCATCGAGGAGACGAACTTCAGTTGCCACCTCCTGGTGGACGCGAGCGAGTCGATGGCCTTCTCGTCGCTCGACTGGACGAAGTTCGACTACGCGCGCTGGTGCGCCGCGGCCATCGCCCATCTCGTGATCAGCCAGCGCGACTCCGCCGGCCTCGTGGTCTTCGACGAGGACGTGCGCGACAAGGTGGCGCCGAAGAGCGGCATGCACCAGCAGGCCGACATCGTGCGCGCGCTGGAGGAGGCGGAGCCCGCCGGCGCCACCGGCGTGGGCGACGTGCTCCAGTGGATCAGCACGCGGCTGCGGCGGCGCGGCATCGTGGCGATCTTCTCCGACTTCTTCGACGACGTGGACAAGCTCGTCGAGTCGATGACGCGGCTCACCCACGCCGGCCACGAGCCGATCCTGTTCCAGATCCTCGATCCCCAGGAGCTCGAGTTCGACTACGAGCGCCTGCTGCGGCTCGACGGCCTGGAGGGGCTCGGGCGCGTCAAGATCGACCCGAAGGCGATCCGCCAGGCGTACAAGGAAGAGGTGCGCAATCACCAGGAGGAGGTGAAGAAGAACGCGCGCCTCCTCGGCGTCGACTTCGTGCCGATCTCGACGTCGACCGGCCTCGACGTCGCCCTTTCGACCTACCTGGCGCACCGCACCGCGCGGGCGAGGGCGCGTAGCTGATGTTCGAGGGCTTCATTCACCCCGCGCTCGCCTTCGGCGCGTTGCTGGCGTCCGTGCCGCTGCTCATCCACCTCCTGAACCGGCAGCGCCACCGCCCGCTCGAGTGGGCGGCGATGAAGTTCGTCCTCGCGGCGTACCGGAAGACGCGCCGGCGCGCGCAGCTCGAGAACCTGCTCCTGCTCCTCCTGCGCATGGCGGCGGTGGCGCTGCTCGCCTTCTGCGTCGCGCGGCCGTTCATCGGCAAGGACAGCCCGCTCGCGCCGCTGACCGAGAGCCGCCGCGACCTCGTGCTCGTGGTCGACGGTTCGGCCTCGACCGGCTACCGCGAGAACGTGCAGACGGTCTTCGAGGTCGTCGTCGAGCGCGCGCGCACGATCCTGACGAGCCTCGACGGCACGCGCGGCGACCGCGTGCGGCTCGTGTTCGCCGCGGGCAGCCCGCGGCTCCTCTCCGCGCGCGCTCCCGAGGACGCTCTCGCGGTGCTCTCGACGCTGACGGCGCCGGCGCACGAGCCGCTCGACCTCGGCATGACCTTCGCGGAGATCGCGCGCTACGCCGAGGAGGACGCGGCGGGGACCGGCGAGAGCGGCCTCGAGGTGCGGCTGCTCACCGACCTGCAGCGCGGCGCCTTCACGCCCGAGGTGTCGGCCGTCGAGACGTACGACGGGGGCGCGTCCGAGCCCGCGGTGCCGGCGCTCTTCGCCGCGCTGGACAAGCTGGACGCGCTCGGCGTCCGGGTGATCGTCGAGGACCACGGCCCGAGCGCCATCGACCCGCCGAACCTGGCCGTCGAATCGGTGTCGACCTTCGGGCCCGTGCTCGGACCGGGCGCGCCGGTCGAGGTCGGCGTCACGATCGCGAGCTACGGCAGCGGCGGCCCCGCCACGGCGCGCGTCGCGCTCGAGATCGACGGCGAGCGCCAGCCGAGCCGCCAGGTCGAGATCGCCGGCCGCGGGCGCACCGAGGTGGTCTTCGCCGTGACGTTCGCCGACGACGGCTACCACACCGTCACCGCGAAGCTGGAGGGCGACCGGCTCCCGATCGACGACACGCGCGCGCGAATCGTTCCGGTTCCGCCGCCGCTGCGCGTCCTGCTCGTCAACGGCGAGCCGGCGGCCGAGATCGAGCGCGACGAGATCGGCTTCCTCCGCGCGGTGCTCGAGCCGCCGGACGAGGCTTCTTTCGAGGGATCGCTCGCCTCGGGCGGACGCTCGCCCTTCGTGCCGCGCGTCGTGAACGACCTCGGCTTCGCCGGAGGAGACGTCGACCTGGCCGACTTCGACGTCTACGTGCTGGCGAACACGCCGGCGCCCGAGCGGCGGACGATGGAACGCCTGGAGGCGCAGGTCGCCGCGGGCAAGGCGCTCCTGATCACCGGCGGCGCGAACGTGGCCGCCTCGAGCGCCGACTGGAACGAACGCTTCTTCCGCCCGGACGGCAGCGGCCTCCTGCCCGCCGAGCTCGGCCGGCCGATCGAGGTGCCCGACCGCCGCACGGGCTACTACCGCGCCGCGTCCTTCGACGACCTGCACCCGGCCCTCGCCTTCTTCGCGGACGAGCGCTGGCAGCCGTACCTGACCGAGGTGCCGATCTGGGGCTTCCTCTCGACGCGGCCGCGCGACGACGCGCGCGTGCTGGCCCGCATCGACGACGACGACAAGAGCCCGCTCCTGATCGAACGCGCCTACGACCGCGGGCGCGTCTTCCTCTGGACGACGACGATCGACAACGCGTGGACCAAGCTGCCCGAGTCGCCGGCGACGCTCGTGCCGCTGACGCACGAGCTGCTCCGCTACGCCGGCCGCGGCTCCGAGCCGTCGCGCAACGTGCCCGTGGGCACGGCGCTCGTCGCCGAGGTGTCGGCTTTCCCGCGCGGGCTCTCCGTCGTGCCGCCGGACGGCTCGCGGCGCAGCCTGGACGGCGAGCCGACGCAGATCGGCGAGGGGCTCTGGAGCCTGCCGGCGGTCGGGCCGACCGACCAAGTCGGCACCTGGACCATCGAGCGCGAGGACGCGCCGGACATCGTCTTCTCGGTCCAGCTCGATCCGGCGGAGAGCGACCTCCTGAGGATCAGCGGCGACGAGCTCGAGACGCTGCACCCCGCGCTCCACCTCGCCGGAGCGGACGAGTCGTCGGGCTCCGACGATCCCGACGAGGACCCGCGCCGCGGCGAGCTCTGGCGCTGGCTCGCCTTCCTCTGCCTCGCGGCGCTGGTGGCGGAGACGCTCTGGGCGGCGTGGATCGGTTTCCGGCGGAGGATCGCATGACCCTCCCGCTCGCAACGATGGCGCAAGCGGTCGAGTCCCAGGCCGGGACCAGCGAGAGCCTGCGGCTCCTCGACGTGCCGCCGCTCTGGGTCGTCGTCCTGATCGTGTTCCCGCTCTTCGCCGTCATCACGTGGCTGGGCTACGGCAAGGAGAACATCTCCACGCCGGCGCGCGCCGTGCTCTCGGCGCTGCGCTTCGCGGCCTTCGCCCTGCTCTTCGTCGTGATCTCGCGTCCGGTCCTCGTCGAACGGCGCGAAGAGGTCTACCCGGCCGAGGTGATGGTCCTCGTCGACGACTCGGCCAGCATGCGCCGCAAGGACTCCTACTCCGGCGACGCGAAGACGCGCGACGCCCTCGCGAAGCTCGCACCCGGTCCGCTGGGCGACACGACGCGCGCCGAGCTGGTCGAGCGCGCCCTCAACGACGAGCTGCTCGGCACGCTCGCGTCGCGCGGCTACGAGGTGAAGCTCTTCGGCTTCGCCGAGGGCGCGACCGCCTGGACCTCCCCCGACGATGCGACGGGGCGCGGCGCGGGCACGCACGTCGGCGACGCGGTCGCGCAGGTCCTCGCCACGCAGCGGGGTCGCTACGTCACCGACGTCGTCGTCCTCTCAGACGGGCGGCAGAACGGCGGGTTGCCCGTGCTCGAGGCGGCGCGCACCGCCGGCGCGGCCGGCGTTCCGGTGCACACCGTCGTCGTCGGCGACACGCGGCCCGAGCGCAACGCGCTGATCGAGCTCGTCGAGGCGCCGAACAGCGCGCTCGAGGGCGACGAGATCGCCGTCGCCGTGCGCGTGCTCGGCCGCGGGACCGAGGACGTCGGGCTCGCCCAGGTCTTGCTCGAGGAGGTCTCCGGCTCCGGCGACCCGCGGCTCTTGTCCGAGCAGGAGGTCGCGCTCACCGAGGGCGGCGAGCGCGTCGTCCTGGTGGCGCCGCCGGAGGCGCTCGCCGGCGAGCGGCGCTTCCGCGTCTCGGTACCGACGCTTCCGGGCGAGACGATGACCGACGACAACAGGGTCGAGTTCAGCGTCCACGTCTCCACGGCGATGCTGCGCGTTCTCTACGTGGACGGATACCCGCGCTGGGAGTACCGCTACCTCAAGAACATGCTCCTGCGCGCGGACAAGAAGATCGACGTGCAGTGCTTCCTGCTCTCCGCGACCGCGGACTTCCCGCAGGAGAGCTCGCGCGACCTGCCGCCGCTCGCGCGCGTGCCCACGTCGCGCCAGGAGCTCCTCGACAACTACGACGTCGTGATCCTCGGCGACGTGAACCCCTACGCGATCTCCGCCGATCCGGCGGACGGCGAGGCGTTCCTGATCGCGCTGCGCGAGTTCGTCGAGGCCGGGGGCGGCCTGCTCTTCCAGGCGGGCGAGTACGACAACCCGCGCGGCTACGTGCAGACGCCGCTCGAGGACCTGCTGCCGGTCGTGCTCGACCCGACCGGCGTCCTGAGCTTCGAAGGCGACACGCGCAACGAGTTCAATCCGGTGCTCGAGGACCCGACCAACCCGCACGAGATCGTCCGGCTGCACGGCGACGTGCAGACAAACCAGACGCTCTGGGAGGGGCCGGGCGGCCTGCGCGGCTTCTACTGGTACTCGCCGGTCGAGCGCGCGAAGCCCGGAGCCGAGGTCCTGCTGCGCCACCCCGCCCACGAGAACAACCACGGGCGCTATCCGCTCCTGACCGTCGGCTACTTCCCCTCGGGCCGCACGATGTTCTTCGCCGTCGACGCCACCTGGATGTGGCGCTACCACTACGGCGACCGCTACCACGAGCGCTTCTGGCGCAACGCGATCCGCTGGCTCGCGCTCGGGCGCCTGAAGAGCGGCGACCGCCGCTACCGGCTCGAGACGCCGCGCACCACCTACAACCTCGACGAGCGCGTCGCGCTCGAGGCGCGCGTGCTCGACGAGGACTTCCGCCCGAGCGAGCGGCCGTCGCAGGACGTCGCCTGGAGCGGGCCGGACGGCCGTCCGAACCCGCTCAAGCTCCTCGCGGTCCCCGACCGCCCCGGCGTGTACCGCGCGGCGCTGCAGGTGGATCGCCCCGGGCTCTATCGCGCCTGGATCGAGGTGGCCGGCGAGCGCATCAGCTCCACCGAGTTCGAGGTGGTGTTGCCCTCGCGCGAGAACGCCAATCCGTCCCCCGACCCCGAGGCCCTGCGCGTTCTGGCGGCCACGACGGGCGGAAAGGCGGTTGGGTTGGCAAACGTGGACGATCTGGTCGATGAGTTCCCCGGCGACGAGGAGCGGCGCGAGCCGATCTCCTCGCGCCTCGACGACGCCTGGGACCACTGGGGCACGCTGCTCCTCGCGCTCGGGCTCCTGTCGGCGGAGTGGATCCTGCGCAAGCGGGTGGAGCTGGTATGACACGAAGCTCGGCAACCTGGCTCGTTCTCGGGAGCCTCCTCGCGCTCGCGACCCCCGGTCGCGCGGCGCAGGATCCCGAAGACGACGCGCCGCGCTTCTTCCGCGTGCCGCTCACCCGCGACGCGCGCACCTTCGCCGAGAGCGCCGAGGGCTTCGTCCGCGAAGAGAACTGGTTCGAGGTGGTCGAGGAGCTGCAGATGCTCCTGGACGAGCACGGCGGCGACGTGCTGCCGGAGAGCTACGGCTCCGGCGGCGTCTCGCAGTTCGCGGTCTACCCCGGCGCCGCGACCTGGGCGCACCGCCGGCTGCGCGAGCTTCCGAACGAAGTCCGCGAACGCTACCGCGAGCGCTACGCCGACATGGCGCGGATCGCGTTCGACGACGCGCGCGGGAAGGGCGACCGGAAGGCCCTGGGAGAGGTCGCGCGCCGCTGGCCGCTCACGGACGCCGGGATCGAGGCCTGGTGGGCCCTGGGCGACCTCGAGCTCGAGCTCGGCAACGTCGAGGCCGCCCGCGCGTGCTGGGAACGCGGGCGCGAAGCGCTCGAGCTCTGCGGGTTGATGCCCTCGCCCGGCGCGGCGACGCGCATCAAGCTGGCGGCCGCGATCGGCGACGGCACCGCCGAGGTGGCCGCGATCGAGAACGCCGACGTCGACAGCCGCGAGGGGTTCACGCTTCCCTCTCCCGGCGGCGGGCCCGGGCCGATCCCGATGAAGAGCTCCGACCGCTGGGAGCTCACCAACCTCGACCTCGGGCCCTTCGCGAAGTCCGGGCGGCACGAGAAGTACAACCTCTTCCCCGTGCTCGCGGACGACCGCGTGCTGGTCTCGACGACGCTGCGGCTCCTCTGCTACGACGCCTTCTCCTCCGAGCTCCTGTGGAAGTCGGACGAGCCGCGGGGCTGGTCCGAGAAGACCGACTGGCTGCGGCGCGATCTGTTCGAGGCGATCGACTACGACCTGAACCTGCTCGCTCCGGCGGCGGGCGGCGGCGTCTGCGTGGCCGCGCTCCAGATCCCCTACGCGAGCCAGGAGGACCACGACTACCAGGGCATCGAGATCCTGACGCCGATCCCGGAGCGGCGGCTCTACGCCTTCGACCTCGAGACGGGGCGCGAGCTCTGGAACCACGCCCCGCCCGAGAACTGGGACAGCGAGAGCGGTCCCTACCAGGAGCGCATGCTGGTCGGCGCCGCGCCGGTCGTCGCGGGCTCGCGCGTGATCGTGCCGTGCTACCGGATGCGCGGGCGCATCGACTTCCACGTCGCGTGCTACGACCTCACCACCGGCGCCCGGCTCTGGTCGACCGGCCTGGTCAGCGGTCAGCGCGAGCTCAACATGTTCGGGCGGCAGACCGAGGAGTACTGCGGCGCGCCGGTGGCGATCGAAGGCGACCGGGTCTTCGTGCTGTCGCAGCTCGGCACGGTCGCGGCCCTCGACCTCTTCTCCGGGCGCATCCTCTGGGAGTCGCGGTACGAGCAGATCCCGATCCCGAAGAACCGCGGCTGGAGCAACAACAAGCGCAACGTCGTCTGGAAGAACGCGCCGCCGGTCGTCGCCGACGGCGTCGTCGTGGTCACGCCGCTCGACTCGTACTCGCTGCTCGGGCTCGACGCGGAGCACGGCACGGTGCTCTGGTCCTACGACTACGACCGCCTGCCGGCGGCGCGCGCCTCGCGGGACGACGACGAGCCGCTCTACCACGTGCTGATCGGCGCCGACGAGGACACCGTCTACCTGGCGGGCCGCACGGTCTCCGCGCTCCAGAAGCCGGGCGGCCTGCACTTCAAGGCGGTGTCGCGGATCACCCGCCGGCACGACGCCTTCCAGGCCCGCTGGTCCATTCCGCTCGCGGGCAACTTCGACCGGCTGCCCCGGCCGGTGCTCGGCGCGGACGAGATCCTGATCCCGACCTACGACGAGCGGCTGGTCGTCGACCGGCGCACCGGCGCGCGCATCGACCGCAAGACGCTCGCCTGGGGCGAGCGCGAGCGCGGCAACGCGCTCGTCGGCAAGGGCGTGCTCTTCCTGCTCGGCAACAAGCGGCTCTCGGCGTTCTTCGACTGGGACATCCTGCTCGAGCGGGCCGAGGCGGACATCGCCGCGCGGCCCGACGACGTCGAGGCGACCACCGAGTACGGGGCGCTGCTCCTGCGCCGCGCGCGGGCGCTTTACCTCGAGGGCAGCCCGGTCGCCGCGATGCCGCTCCTCGCCAAGGCCCGCGAGGTGCTCGAGCCCCACCTCCTCGGCCCCGGCGGACAGCGCAACCCGCGCGTCGCCGAGAACCTGCACGAGGTGCTCCGCACCGAGGCGGAGACGCAGAAGCTCCAGGCCAACAGCCTGGGCGCGCTCGCGATCCTGGTCGAGGCGCTCGCGCTCGCCGCGGATCCCGCCGACGTGCGCGACACGCTGCTCGAGCAGGAGGAGATCCTGCGCGACCGCGACGCCGAACGCTGGCGCGCCGCGCTGGCGCAACTCGAGGCGCGCTGCGCGGACCTCGCGATGCCCCCCGGAAAGCTCGCGACCGACGTCGACTGGCTGACCGGCGAGTCGCTGCTCGTCCTCGCGCCCAGCGACCTCGAGGGCGCCGAGGTGCCGGTGGGTCTCTGGGTGCTCTTCTCCCGCGCGCGCGCCTGGGCGCGCGAGGGACAGGTGGGGCGCGCGCTCGAGGATCTCCACCAGGCGATCGCCCGCTACGGGGAGCGCCGCCTGGCCTTCGGGCTCAGCGTGAGCGACGTCGCGCGCTCGCGCATCGACCGCCGGCTCGAGATGGACGGCCGGCGGGGCTACGCCCCCTTCGAGGAGCGGGCGGGCGAGCTCTTCGAGCGCGCGGTCGCCGCGCGCGACCCCCACATGCTGTCCGAGATCGCGCGGCTCTACCCCCACTCGAAGGCCGCGGGCCGCGCGGAGAAGGTCCAGCTCGAATGGGCCTTCGACTCCGGCGACGCCGCGCTCGCCGCGGCGCTGGCGTTCCGGACGCTGGAGCACGGCCCGCGGGCGACCGAGCGCGACGCGCTCACGCTGCTGCGGGTCGGCGCCGTGCTGCGCGCGCGGGGCAACGCCACCTTCGAGCGCGAGCTCGTCGGCTGGCTGGCGCGCGACTTCGGCGAGCTGCGCTCCAACGTGCCGGAGCACGAGGGGCGCACGCTCTCCGACCTGGCCCGCCAGCTCGCAACCGCGTCGACGCCCGCGCCGCGGCCGGTGCCGAGCTTCGACGAGGGGCTGCGCCAGGCGGCGGTCTTCCGCGGGCGCTACGAGCTGGTCGGCGAGCTTCCGCCGCCCGCTTCCGCGGCCGAGGAAGCGGCGACCGCGACGCTGGTCGTGCGCCACAAGAACCGTCTGTCCGCCTTCGCCGCCGACGACCCGACGCGCGAGCGCTGGTACCACGAACTGGAGTTCCCGCTCTTCGACGAGCGGCTGGTCCTGCTCCCCGACAAGGTGATCGCCGGCGGCGCGGATCGCGTCATCGCCCTCCGCGGCGCGGACGGCGACACCGCCTGGGAGTGGCGCGCGCGCAACGAGGAGATCAAGTACGTCTCGGCCACGTCGGGCGTCGTGCTCGTCCTGACTACCTCCACCGACCCGACCACCGGCCTGGCGGTCGAGCGCGTCCGCGCGCTCGACGCGCACGCGGGGATCGAGCTCTGGGACCTTCCGACCGGCGAGCACGCCGGCTGGATCCGACCGGTGTGCGGCGAGGGCGTCGCGGTGTTCCTGCGCCCGCTCTGGGCGGCGTACTCCGTCGCGCTGGTCGTCGACGTGTTCCGCGGCCGCGTCGTCAGCGAGTTCGACCTGCGCGACGCCGTGCTCGACACGTCCTGGGAAGCCGCCTGGATCGAGGAGGGCCGCGTGGTCGTACCCTTCTTCAGCGCGTCGAAGGGCGGGCCGAGCCGCGTGGCCGCGTACGACTACGAGCGCGGCGGCATCGCGTGGACGCTGACCTTCGAGAAGGGCCAGGAGCTCTCGAACGTCGTCTCCAGTCAGGGGGAGAACTACCTGATCGTGCTCGCGGTCTCGTCGCGCACCGGCGGCGACGCCGGCTCCATCCTGAGGCTCGAGAGCGACGGCCGCGAGCGCGCCGTCCACTCCCTCAAGATGAACGACGACCCGATCGGGCTCGTCAAGAAGGGGCGCACCGTGCTCCCCGAGCCGGTGCTCTTCATCCACTCGCGCCGCGGCGGCGCGCGGACGACCCCGATCCGGATGATCAACCTGGCTCGCCTGAACGAGACGATCTGGAGCTACCACCTGCCGGTGTCGCGCGAGGAGCTTTACGACGTCGGGCTGCCGCGCCCGGCGGTCTCGAACGACACCGTCGTGATCGCCTACACGACGAAGAACCGCTCGAACCTGATGCGCGACAAGGCGTACCTCGAGTTCGTCGACAAGAACGGCGGCTTCCGCCGTGACAGCCGCGTTCTCGGCCCGGAGATGTGCAAGTCGACGCTGACCTTGTACGGTCTGGGTAGAGCCCTTCTCGTCCTGGGCGACGGCCGCCACGGCGGCCGCGACGTCAGCCGGATGGAGATCATGGAGACCGTGCGATGAAGTCCACCCCCTTCCTTCCCGCGGCGGCCGCCGCCGCGCTCCTCGTGCTCACCCCGTCCGCGGCCGCTCAAGAGGGCCGCAACTTCGAATCCGAGCCGCTGGTCGTCACCCCGGCGCAGCGCGACGCCGTCGACGCCGGGCTGGCGTGGCTCGCCGCGCAGCAGAACGACAACGGGAGCTGGACGGCGAAGATCGGCTACAAGCTGAACAACGAGTACCGCTTCACCGGCGAGGGCCCGCACGTCGGCGTCACGTCGCTCGCCTGCATGGCCTTTCTCGCCGGCGGGCATCTCCCCGGTCGCGGCGACTACGGCGCCGTGGTCGAGCGCGGTCTCGACTTCGTGCTCTCCTGCGTCGACGACGACGGCTTCGTCACGCACCTCGACACGCGGATGTACAGCCACGCCTTCGCCACGCTCTTCCTGGCGGAGATCTACGGCATGACGCACCGCCAGGACGTGCGCAAGAAGCTCCAGAAGGCCGTCGACTTCATCGTCACGACGCAGAACCAGGAGGGCGGCTGGCGCTACGTCCCCTTCGCGCCAGAGTCCGACATGTCGATCGTCGTGTGCCAGGTCCTCGCGCTGCGCGCTGCGCGCAACATCGGCATCCGCGTGCCGAAGTCGACCGTCGACCGGGCGGCGCAGTACGTCGTCGACTCGGCGATCGGCGACCACGGCGGCAACTCGCGCTTCCGCGCCAACATCTTCGGCAACGAGATCGGCGCCTTCCGCTACCAGCGCGGCGGCGGCTCGCGCTCGTCGTTCCCGCTGACCGCCGCGGGCGTCACCGCCCTGCACGGCGTCGGCATCTACTCCGACGAGGCGATCCGGCAGGGGCTCGACTACATGCGGCGCAACCTCGACGACTTCAACCACCACTACGGCAGGCGCGAGAGCGGCCATTACTTCTTCTGGTACGGGCACTACTACGCCGTCCAGGCGATGTACACCGCGGGCAACTCCGGGCATACCAACTACTGGGAGCCGTACTTCGACACGATGCGGGACCTCCTTCTGAACATGCAGGACCCGCAGGGATACTGGCCGAACCGGACGGGTCCGGGAACGACCTTCGGCACGGCGATGGCCGTCCTGATTCTCGAGATCCCCTACCGCTACCTGCCGATCTTCCAGCGCTAGTGCCCTGAGAGACACGCGCGAATGACCCACCCCGACGCACCCCTCACCAAGACGCCCACGCTGGAGCGGCTCCTCGCCGCCCTGAGGCGCCGGATCGTGCTCCACGTCTGGCTGCACGGCTTCGGCACGGTGGCGGCGGCGGGCTGCGTCTGGCTGCTCTTCGCGTTCTTCGCCGACTGGGGGCTTCGCGTCCCCGGTCCGGTGCGGGTCATGCACGGCTTCTTCTTCCTCGGCGTGATCGGGTTCTTCGCGTGGCGCGATCTGATCCGCCCGCTCCGGCGCATCCCCGGACGCGGGGAGCTCGCCGTGCTCCTTGAGCGCACCCATCCCGAGCTGCGCGAGCTTCTGGTCAGCGCGGCCCAGTTCCAGTCGGGCGAGCGGCGCGACGAGGAGGCTTCGCCCGAGCTCATCGACGAGGTCCTGCGCGACGCCGAAGCCCGCGCGGCCGCGCTCGACCTCGCCGGCGTGCTGGACGAGCGGCGCCCGCGGGCGCGCTTCGCCGCTGGCGGTATCGCGACCGCGGTGCTCGCCGTGCTCGGCTTCGCGAACCAGGAGTACGCGCGGATCTTCCTCGACCACATCTTCGGCGGGCGGACGCCGTGGCCGCAGCGGACGCACCTCGCGGTCTCGATCCCGGTCCACGACGCGAGCGTCCAGATCGAGGAGACGCCGGAGCTCATCCACGTGCGCGTCGCGCGCGGGACCGACGTGCCGATCCTCGTGCGCGCGGAGGGCGTCGTGCCCGACGACGTCACCCTGCACTTCGAGGGCGCGCGCAACCGCATCCTCACGCCGTCGGGCGGCGGCGTGTTCCGCACGCTGCTCCCCTGCCAGGAAGACCTCGCCTTCCACGTGACCGGCGGCGACGACGACGACGGGCTGCCGCGCGTCGAGATCGAGGTGCTCCAGCCCCCGGACGTCGAGGGCGTGGCGGTCAAGGTCGAGCCGCCGGAATGGTCGGGCCTCGCGCCCTCGATCGCGTTCAACCGCGACGTCGAGGTCGTGGCCGGTTCGAAGATCACGGTCCACATGCTCCCGTCCCCGCGGAACGCGACGGGCGGCGCGCGCCTGCTCCCCGAGGACCGGCTGGTCGAGCTCAGCCGCGCGCCCTATCCCCGCGACGACGACGACGACGTGGCGCAGGAGCAGGGGCTCGTGTTCGAGTTCACCGCGTCGGCCTCGCTCGGCTACCGCTTCGAGCTGGTCGACGACACGGGGCTCGCCAACCCCGACCCGGGGCTCTTCCGGGTCCACGTCATCGACGACCGGCCGCCGGACCTGCGCGTGCTCGCGCCGGGCCGCACCGACTACGAGACCGTGCTCGGCGGGCTGATCCCGATCCGCGCGCGCGCCGAGGACGACTTCGGGCTGACCGCGATGTCGTGGTCGATCCGACCGCACGTCGCGGGGGCCGACGCGGAGGAGGAGGTCGCGCCGGTGCTCGCGGGCGAGTTCGCCGCCGAGCCGCTGGACGACCCCGGCCCCGCCGGACGCTCGCGCTCGCTGCTCGGCGCGACGCGCGTCGAGGTCGACAGCCTCGCGCCGGAGGGCGGCGAGCTGACCCTCGACCAGCGCTTCGTCCTCGCGGTCGAGGCCACCGACAACCACCAGCCGGAGCCGGGCGTCGGACGCTCGATGCCGGTGCGCATCCGCTTGATCTCCGCCGACGAGCTCCTGCGGCGCATGCAGGACCGCCTCGCCCGGGCCCGGCTCGACGCCAACCGGCTCGCGGACCTCCAGCGCGAGAAGCGCCGGCGCGTCGAGGAGCTGCTCGATTCGATCAAGAGCGACAGCCCGCTGGAAGCCGGCGACACGCTCGCGCTCAACAGCGCTGCCGTCGGCCAACGGCGCGTCCAGGCCGACGCCACGTCGCTCGCCCGGGATCTCGCCTGGGTCACGCAGGACGTCCTCTACGCCCGGCTCGACGACAAGGCCGGCGGCGTGTTGGAGTTCCTCGACGCGCGCCTGGCCGCCTCGCCCGAGCAGGGTTTCCAACCGGGGCCGTGGAGCGAGGTCGGCGCCGCGCACGCCGCGGGCGAGCTCGGCGCGCCCGGCTTCACCGGCAGCCTGGTCGGGCTCGTCCACCTCGCGCTCCAGGTCAGCGAGGGCTCCGCCAA
Source organism: Planctomycetota bacterium (assembly GCA_028278425.1). Taxonomy (GTDB): domain Bacteria; phylum Planctomycetota; class UBA1135; order UBA1135; genus JANQEJ01. The sequence goes on from JANQEJ010000254.1 coordinate 18,041, forward strand.
GGACGCCGCGGCCGCCGTCGACCGCGCGCAGAAAGCGGGCGACGCCTCCGCGATCCAGGACGCGCTGGTCGAGGCGATCGAGCTCCAGACGACGTCGCTGCGCACGATCGAGGACCTGCTCGAACGTCTCGCGGAATGGGACAACTTCCAGAACGTGCTCGCCCTGACCCGCGACATCCTCAACCGGCAGAAGACCCTGCGGGACCGCACCAAGCGCTTCGCCAAGGAGAAGCAGTGATGAAGAAAGCGATCCGAGGCCTCCTGGCGCTCGCGCTCGCGGCGCCGATGGCGCTGCCCATGACTCCGGCGGTCGCCGCGCAGGACGAGGAGGTCAACACGAGCCGCGAGCTGGCCGGCATCGCCGAGGAACAGGCGCTCCTGCGCCGCCAGCTCCAGCGCCTGCGGAACACGATGGAAGTCCTGCTCGAGCGCATCGAGGCCGAAGGGCGCACGCGCACCGCCGAGCTCCTGCGCGAGGGCTTGAAGCTCCTCGACGAGCGCGCGCCGGCGAACGGGGAGACGCCGCCCTTGACGCTCGAGGAGCTGATGGAGGTCTCCAAGGACTCGATCGAGCACGGCCAGCTCGTGCAGTCCCTCGAGCGGCAGGAGGCCTTGATCGGGAACCTCGAGCGTTTGCTCTCCATCCTGATGGACAGGAAGAACCTCGAGGCGCTCGAGGAGAGCATCGAGGAGCTGCGCGACCTCCAGGCGAGCCTCGAGGACCTGGTCAACCGCGAGCGCGAGCTGCGCGGCGAGACCGAGGAGCTGCGCCAGAAGGCCGCGAGCGAAGAGCAGCGCGCCCTCGAGGCGGAGATCGCGCGGCTCCTGGCCGAGCAGCGCGCCCTGCTCGACGCGAACGAGAACCTCGGCCGCGAGTCGGGGACGATGGAGCTAGAGCTCCTCGAGCGCGAGCTCGAGCAGTTGATCGAGGACCAGCGGACCGACAGCGAGCTCCTGGCCGCGTGGGATCCCAACGAGGAGGCGGAGCTCTCCGCGCTGGAGGCGCTCCTCGACCAGGCCCGCGCGAGCGAGGCCCGCGCCGCCCGTCTCGCCGAGGCCGCGGAGCTCCTGCGCGAGGTCGCCAGCGGGATCGAGCAGTCCACGCCGGAGTCCGAGTTCGCGCCCTTCGCCGAATCGCTCGCGAACGCCGCCGAGCGCGAGGAGCGCCACGAGCGCGTTTCGGGCGACCCCGCGGCGGCGAAGTCGGCGGCGGCGCTGCGCGAAGGCGCCGAGCTCGTGCGCGACACCGATCTGAGCACCGCGGACCCGGAGCCGCGGAACCAGGTCGCCGAACGGCTCCGCGAGCTCGCCGAGGAGCTCGAGGACGCGGCGACCGGCGCGCGCGCCCCCGCCGGCGAGTCGCGCGAGCAGGCGTTGCGGGAGCTCGGGTCCCTGGCGGAGCGCGACACGGCCGGCGGGCAGGTCGCGAAGGAGGTGCAGGAGGCGCTCGAGAAGGCGGTCGCGGACGACCGCGCGGGCCGCAAGGCGGAAGCCGCCGAGGCCACGGACGAGGCGGCGCGCAAGCTCTCCGAGGGCACGGACGAGCTCGACTTCCTGAGCCAGGCCCTCGCGCGCTCGCAGGCGGACTCCGCCGAGCGCGCCGGGCGCATCGCGCGCGGGCTCGAGACGCTCGCGCCGGGCAAGACGCCGGCGGGCGAGAAGGCCCGCGGCCAGCTCGGCGAAGCGTCGCAGAAGATGAAGGAGGCGTCGCAGGCGGCGCGCCAGAACGACGCCTTCCAGGCCGGCCAATCCGCCGACGAGGCGCTGGAAGCGCTGAAGGAGGCGGCCGCGGCCCTCGCCGAGGCGCGCGACGAAGCGGCGCGCGAGGTGGCCGAACGCGCGCGCGAGGGCGCGCGCGACCAGGGCGAGCTCGCGCAAGAGACCGAATCGCTCGCGCCGCAGGCGAGCGAGGGCTCGATGAACCCGGTGGCCGAGGAGCAGGTGAAGAGCGCCCTCGAGGAAGCCGCCCAGGCGATGCAGCAGGCGAGCGAGTCGCTCTCGCAGGGCAAGAGCGCGTCGGCGGCCAACTCCCAGCGCCAGGCGATGGACGCGCTGCAGCGCGCGCAGGCGAGCGCGATGGACGGCGTCACTCCGACGAACCCGGAGGACCGGAAGCGCGCCGAGGAGCTGGCGCAGAAGCAGGAGGAGATCCGCGAGGACATCCTCGACCTCGCGCGCCGCGCGGAGGAGCGCAAGAACGCCCAGCCGCTCCCGAGCCTCGACAACGCGGACCAGGCCGCGCAGCAGGCGACGAGCTCGCTGAACGAGGGGGACCTCTCCCAGGCGGAGCGCGAGGAGGAGGAGGTCGAGCGCGAGCTCGAGCAGGCCCTCGAGGATCTCCGAGAAGAAGAGGAGGCCTACGAGCGCCTGCGGCAGGAGGAGATCCTGTTCCGCATCGCCGAGGAGGTCGCCAACATGATCGAGGTGCACCGCGAGCAGATGGCGCAGACCAAGGAGATCGACGCCGCGCGCGAGCCGAGCTCCGCGCCGAGCCGCTCGCAGAAGCTCCGCCTGCGCCGCATCGCCCGCGAGGAGGAGGCGCTCGCCACGCGCGCCGGCGAGATGGCGCTGGCGATCGCCGAGGAACAGAGCGAGGTGACCGCCGAGCTGATGCGGCTCGTCCAGGGCGATCTCAACCGCATCGCGCGCGACCTATCACAGGAAGGCGACTTTCGGACCGGCGACCGGGTGCAGACGCGCCAGCGCGACGTCGAGGAGAGCCTCGAATGGCTGCTCGAGGCGCTCAAGCAGGAACAGCAGCGGCGCCAGCAACAGCAGCAGCCGCCGCAGCAGCAGGGGCCGCCTCCGCTCGTCCCCGACGTGACCGAGCTCAAGCTCCTGCGCCGGATGGAGCTGGAGGTCCAGGACGGCGTCGACCGCCTGCTGATCCAATACCCCGAGCTCGAGAACCCCGAGGACGTGGATCCGCTGGTGCTCGAGGAGATTTTACGGTGGGCCTCGCGCCACGAGCGTATAACGGAACTGTTCCAGAACTTCCGCGAACGGGTCGGACTGCCGGCCCCCGAGGAGGTCGAGGACTAACGAGATGAGCATGATGAAAGCCAATCACTTCCGCCGGACGGGCCGCCTTCTGCTCGCCGGGTTCGCGATCTGCGCCGCGACGGAATTCGCCGCCGCGGCCTATGACGACCGGGAGGACGACGAGAAGGTCGAGAAGGACGACAAGGTCGCGCCGCCGGAGGGGCTCCTCCCCGAGCGCAACCAGATGCAGGACGAGATGGCGAAGCTCTTCTACCGCGTCGAGCGCAACCTCGAGAAGATCGACGTCATGCTCAACGACGCGGGCGCCGGGGACGTCGTGCTCGAGGAGGTCGAAGCCAGCGGGCTCGACGAGCTCCTGCGGACGACGGACGCGAAGTCCTCGGAGGTCATCGCGGACATCGACCGCATCATCGAGATCGCGCAGTCGATGGGCGGCGGCTCGTGCTCCTCGTGCATGAAGCCCGGCGACGGGAGCCCGCAGGAAAGTCCGCTCGACCAGCCGCGCGACCAGGGCGAGAAGAACCGCGAGAAGACGCCGGACAAGCCCGGCGGCGAAGAGGACCAGCCCAAGCCGAAGGACGGCGACAAGCCGGACTCGCCCGGCAAGACCGACGACCCGGGCCGGACACGCCCCGGCGACCCGCCGGATCCCGAGCGCGGCGACGCCGTCCCGGTGGCCGACGACGCGGAGGAGTGGGGCATGCTGCCCACGCGCGTGCGCGAGATCTTCCGCCAGGAGGGCGGCGACGACCTGCCCGTGCAGTACCGCGATTGGATCGACGCCTACTACCGCCGGCTGAACAAAGAGCGCTGAAGCTCGCCCCGTTCGTCCTTGCCGCGGCGGTTCTCCTCGCGGGCCATCCGGTCCAGGCGCTCCCCCCGTGGAGCGCGTGGGACGCGGGCCTCCCGCGCGTGGACGACGACGACGACCGACCCGGCGCGACGCCGGTGGGACGGCTGACCCCCGGCTCGCCGCAGGGCGCCCCCGTTCGCTCCGCTCCCGACGAGGTCCGCCGGCGGGCGATCGTCGAGGGCCTCGCCTGGCTCGCGCGCCAGCAGGCCGAGACCGAGGACGGCTCGTTTCCCAAGGGCAACGCGCAGGAGTGGGCGCCGCTCGGCGTGACCGCGATCGCGGGGCTCGCCTTCCTCGCCAACGGCAACTCGCCCGGGCGCGGGCCGTACGGCCGCGAGGTGACGAGCATCGTGGACTACCTCCTCGCGCACACCGACCTGACGGCGGGATCGCGCGAGTTCGGCTACATCTCGAACCAGGGCGACAACCTCTCGAAGATGCACGGGCACGGCTTCGCCACGCTCGTCCTCGCCGAGGCCTACGGCATGTCGCCGCGCAGCGAGCGGCTCAAGAAGGCGCTGACCGCCGCGGTCGAGACGATCGAGCGCTCGCAGAGCCCCGAGGGCGGCTGGCACTACAAGCCGCTGCCGGTGAACCACGAGGGCTCGGTGACGATCTGCCTGGTGCAGGCCCTGCGCGCCGCGCGCAACTCCGGCGTGCACGTCGACCCCACCGTCATCCGCCGCGCCGAGGAATACGTCCACGCCCTCCGCAACGACGCGGGCCTCTTCCGCTACCAGCTCGACCGCGAGGACGCGAGCGTCGCCTTGACCGCCGCCGCGATCACGACCCTCAACATGGCCGGCCGCTACGACGGCGCGGTCATCCAGGACAGCGTCGACGCGATCTGGTCGCGCCTCGCGATCCGGGCCGAGGAGGGGATCGAGGTCAAGTTCCCCCACTACGAGCGCTTCTATCTCGCCCAGGCCTTCTGGCAGCTCAGCGACACCTCGAACTTCGAGCGCTGGTTCGACGAGGAGAAGAAGAAGATCCTGCGCACGCAGCGCGCGAACGGCTCGTGGTCGGGGAGCCGCTACGGCGACGTCTACGCCACCGCGATCCACTGCCTGGTGCTGGCGATCCCCGACGGCCTCTTGCCGATCCTCCAGCGCTAACGCCGGGCGGCCGCGGGCCGCTCCCGAGCGGCGGTCGGGTCGCGGTACGCGGCGAGCTCCAGCTCCGCGAAGCCGTGCGGCGCGAGCCCGGCGGCGAGCTCGCGCTCGAGCGCCCGCGCCAGCGTCAGCTCGCCGGCGCCGACCTCGACCCGCGCGCGCGAGCCGTGGTCGCGCACGCGCAGCACGCGGAAGCCCAGCGCGCGGACGGACTCTTCCGCGCGCTCGACGCGGAGAAGGCGCGCGCGGGTGACCGCCGTGCCGACGGGCAGGCGTGACGCGAGACAAGCCGACGCGGGCTTCTCCGCCACGCGGAGCCCGTGCTCGCGCGCGTACCGGCGGACGTCGGCCTTGGTGAACCCGGCGTCGCGCAGCGGCGCGAGGACCCCGCGCTCGCGCGCGGAACGGGAACCGGGGCGGTCGTCGTGCAGGTCGTCCGCGATCTCGCCGAAGGCGAGGTGGGCGAGGCCGAGCCGCGCCGCCACGGCCTCCATCGCGCGGAACAGCGCCTCCTTGCAGAAGTAGCAGCGGTCGCCGGCGTTGGCCGCGTAGCGCGGGTCGTCGAGCTCGTCGGTCCGAACGATCGCGAGCCGCGCCCCGATGCTCGCCGCGAGCTCGCGCGCCCCGGCGAGCTCCGCCCGCGGCAGCGAGGGCGAATCCGCCAGCACGCCCACCGCGCGGCGGCCGAGGAAGCGCGTCGCCGCGTGCAGGAGGACGGCGGAGTCGACGCCGCCAGAGAAGGCCACGGCGAGGCTCGGCAGCCCCGCCAGGATCTCCTCCAGTCGCCGGACGCTCATGGCGCCATGCTAACCGCGGTCGCGCTCAGTCGTGACACGGCACCTCGGTGCCGGCGACGAAGATCACGTCCTGGTGGGAGCCGGCGCGCACCCGCTCGCCCGGCATCACGAGGCAGCGCTCCAGCTTGACGCCGGCTTCGATCTCCGCGCCCGACATCACGACCGAGTCGTTGACGTCGGAGTTCTCGTCGACGCGCGCGTCCTCGGCCAGGTAGCGCGTGTGCCCCGCCTGGCGCATGACGTGCAGGTTCAGCGCCAGGAGGTCGTCGGGGCCCGAGAGGTTCAGATCGCGCTGGACGACGGGAGCCGGCAGAACGCCGTAGCCGTAGTCGATGAAGATCTGGATCGAGTCGGTGAGCTCGTATTCGTCGCGCATCGCGGTGCGCGGCGTGCGCCGGACCGCGTCGAAGATGGCGGTGTCGAAGAGGTAGAGCCCGCAGCCCTTGAGGTTCGTGCGCGGGTGGCGCGGCTTCTCGATGACGCGCCGCACCCGGCCGTCCTCGTCGACGTCGACGGTGAAATTGCGGCGGATCGCGCTCTTGTCCTCCTCGAGCTTGACGGCGAGGACCGCGTCGACGCCGTCCTCTTCGAACAGGTCGAGCATGCTGCCGAGGTCCTGCGTCTCGAAGAAGATGTCGCCGAGGAAGAGCAGGAACGGCCGCTCGACGTAGGGCTCAAGCTGCCCCACCGCGTGCGCGATGCCGAGCACCTGCTCCTGCTCGACGTACGAGAGCTTCACGCCGAAGTCCCGGCCGTCGCCCAGCGCCTGCACGACGTGGTGGCCGAGGTGGCCGATCACGATCACGATCTCGTCGATGCCCAGGTCGCGCATCGCCTCGATCTGCCAGACGATCAAGGGCCGGTCGAGAACCGGCAAGAGCGGCTTGGGCGTGTGGCTGCTGAAGGGCTGGATGCGCTTGCCCTTGCCGGCGGCGAGGATCACGCCCTGGAGCTGGGTGGCGGTCGGCATGGACGCGGAACCCTACCCGCGGCCGGGCCGACCGGCAATCACTCCTGCGGTACCTCCTGGCTGACGTTGCGGCCGATCCACAGGTTGGGAGCCTCCGGCGAGACGATCACGAGATCGGGCAGATCCAACGCGTCGCCGTCCACCTGAACGTAGCACGAGTGGCTGGTGCCCTGCGGGACCGGGAGCATCCCGAGACCGGGGGGTTCCAGATCGGGGAAGTTGCCCTGGCCGTCGCCGAGGGCGATGCGGAGCTCGCCCTCCCCGGTCGGGATCAGGATGTCGAGGTCCCCGTCCCTGTCGACGTCGCCGATGTCCAACGCTCCCGGGCTCCCTTCGGTGAGGTCGATGAGCCGCTCCTCGAAGGAGAACGAGCCGTTGTTCAGGAAGTACGGAACGTCCGTGTTCGCCAGCGACGGCTGGCCGGCGGCGAGATCGCACAGGCCGTTGTCGTCGAAGTCGGCGCAGTGCAGCGTCGCGCCGAGGACGCTGATCGGCAGAAGTGCCGCCTCGACGAAGTTGCCGGTGTTGTCTCCCTCGAGAATGCCGAGCACCGCGCCGCCGAGGCCGTCCCCCGACTGCACGCCGGTCAGGGCAAGGTCCAGGTCGCCGTCCTCGTCGAGTCTTTCGTCCGCAATGATCGCTCCCGGCGTGAAGGAGAGCGACACGGGCGATTCCTCGACGAAGGTTCCGGGTTCCCCGGGGTCGTTCAGGAGCACGCGCACCGTGTCGTCCCCCGAGCTCGAGACGAAGACGTCCGGCGCGGAATCGCCGTTGGCGTCGGCGATCGCGACCCCGAAGAGCCCGGCCCCGAGCGGGTAGATGTCCCCGGGAGCGGCCGGGCCGAAGTTCAGACCGCCGGGGTTGCGCAGCACGTGGACCTCGGCGATCGAGTTCAGCGCCACCACCACGTCGGGCATGCCGTCGCCGTCCACGTCCGCGACGTCGAAGCCGCCGGGGAGCTGGTTGGGCGCCGGGATCGTGAAGGGCACCTCGGTGACGAGCTCGAAGGTCCCCGAATTCACTCCGATGTTCTCCAGGAAGCTCACCTGGCGCTGGAAGACGTCGATCGCGACCACGTCGAGGTCCTCGTCGCCGTCGAGGTCGTGACACTCGACCAGGGCGGGACCCTCGCCGACCGGATAGCCGCGGGCGCCGCGATAGTTGCCGGAGCCGTTGCCTTCGAGGATGCTCAAGTCCTCGTTGCTCACGGACAGGATGTCGGACCCGCCGCCCGTGGGGAGGAGCTCGCTGACGCCGATCGCGCGCGGCAAGGGACCGACGTTGAAACGGATCGGCGCGCCGAACGACGCGCCGCCGGACGGTCCGGGCGCGGGGCCGAGCCCGTGGAAGATCAGAAGCTCCTGGGTCAGGAGCACGGTGACGGCGAGGTCGAGCGGGCCGCTCCCGTCCAGATCGCCCGACACCACGGAGGAGGTCGGGCCGCCGGCGTTGAAGACGTCGAACGGCCCGAAGCCGGATGCGTCCGCGTAGACCAGCAGGACCGTGTCGGCGTCGAGCTGCGCCACGCCGAGGTCGTCGAACCCGTTGCCGTCGAGGTCGCCGAGGGTGCGAACGATCGGCTCGGCGGCGTTCGAGATGACGATCTCGGGCGAGCCGAAGCCGAGGCCGCCGTCCGAGAACTTGCCTCCCCCGCCGGGGTAGAGGAGCACGCGGTCCGGAAGGCCCTTGTCCACCTCGATCTCGCCGACGATCACGTCGAGCACGTCGTCGTTGAACATGTCGATCACGTCGACCGTGTTCGGGGAACCGGCCACGAGCGACTCGGACGTGAGCGTGCCCGCGACCAGGAGCACGTCGTCGTCGAAGACCACGCCGGTGACGCGCTTGCCCTTGTTCTCCGTCAGGAGAATCAGATCGGACGCCGGCCCGTCGGGGATGCCGCCGACCGGGACGATCACGACGTCGAGCGGGTCGAAGCCGAGCTCTAGAGTCCGCGAGTCGCCGAAGACTCCGACGGACTCCTGGAGGAACACGACGACGGCCGGCACGCCGCCGCCGGGGTTGTCGACCACCGCGACGACGATGTCGGTCAGCCCGTCGCCGTTCATCTCGGCCGCGGCCAGGCGCCAGGCCGCGTTCGGCGTCGGCAGGAGGAAGCCGGCCGTGAAGCCGCCGAGCCCGTCGGCGAAGGCGATGCGGATCGTGTTGTCGGAGAAGTTCGCCTCCACCAGGTCGAGCAGCCCGTCGTCGTTCAAGTCGACCGCCAGGGCGTCGGCGACCTGCGTGCCGCCCAGGTGGACGTCCTGGCGCAGGAAGAAGTCCGGAACCACCGGGGTGGGGCCGGGAGGAATGACGACGATGCCGCCGTCGACGTCGGCACCGGAATCTCCGCAGGACGCGAGCACGAGGGCCGCAGCCGCAACGGCAAGGAGGGCTGAAGGGCGCTTCATTGGGGGGACCTTGTTCGGGTCGATTTCGAGAGGCCCCTAGGTTACTCGATTCTCCGCTCAGCCCCCGTTCAGATAGAGATGAGCCTTCCGGACGTAGCCCTCGGCGCTCGCCAGGATCTCCTCCACGTCGTCGTCCCCGATCTCGCGGATCACCTTGCCCGGCACGCCCACGACGAGCGAGCGCGGCGGGATCTCGAACCCCTCGCGAACCACGGCGCCGGCCGCGATCAGCGACTCCGCGCCGATGACGGACCCGCCGAGCAGGATGGCGCCCATCCCGATCAGGCAGCGGTCCTCGACGCGCGCGCCGTGCAGGACGCAGCGGTGCCCGATCGTCACCTCCTCCCCGATGACGTTGGGCACGCCGGGGTCGGCGTGGATCATCGTGAGATCCTGCACGTTGGTGCGGCGGCCGATCGTGAGCGGCGCGTCGTCGCCGCGCACGACGCAGCCGAACCAGACGTTCGCGTCCTCGCCGAAGGTGACCTCACCGGTGACGACGGCGTTGAAGGCGCGGTAGGCGCGGCCCGACACGGCCTCGATCGGCTCGAAGAGCCCCGCTTGCGGGAAGAAGGTCAATACAGGAGCTCCCTCGCTTCGGGGAAGCGGAAGGCGACGAAGAGAACCAGCGCGTTGTGAAAGGCGTGCACCGCCCACGCGGCGGTGAGCCGTTGCGTCCGCACCTGGATCGCGCCGAGCAGGCAGCTCAGACCGAAGAGCGGCAGCATCGCCTGCGCCGGGTGGAGAAACGCGAACACGAACGAGGTGACCGCGATGCCGCCGCGCTCGCCGAAGTTCTGGACGAAGAGCGGCTGGAGGAAGCCCCGGAAGACCACCTCCTCGAAGAGCGGTTGGACGAGGGCGCAGACGAGGACCGCCTGGGCCAGCGCGGCGCCTTCGAGCGCGAGGATGCGCTCGAGGATCGTCGTGGCGGGCGCGAGCCCGATCCAGTCCATGACGGTCGGCCACACGCCCTCGAGCCCGACGACGAACGGCAGGAGGCACGCGTAGGTGACGAGCCCGGTGGCGATCGCACGCGCGTGTCCCGGCGCAAAGCCGAAGGAGCGCACGCCCTCGGGCTGGAGCTTGGTCGCGATCCAGGCGACGAAGGCCGCCACCGAACCGAGCAGGAGCACGCTGCGGTAGATCGTGCTCAGCGTTCCCTCGCCCGGAATCGCGACCGGCACGACGAACGCCGCCACGACTCCCACCACGACGGCGAGCAGTACGTGCGAGAAGCCCCACCGGGCGAAGAACACGCGCCGCTCGTAGGCGCCGAAGCGCAGCGTGGCGGCGGCGAGGGGCACCAGCGCGGCCCCGCCGGCGACGAGGACCGCGCCGCTCACCGGAACGGTCATGCCTGCGGCTGGACCTCCTGGGCGGGCGGCGGCTGCGGCGTGATCAACCCCTCGGTCGGCGAGGAAGCGTTGGCGTAGAGCCGCTTCGGGATGCGCCCCGCGAGATACGCGTTGCGGCCGGCCGAGCACGCGTCGCGCATCGCCGCCGCCATGCGAAGGGGCTCGCGCGCGCCGGCGATGCCGGTGTTGAGCAGCACGCCTTCGGCGCCGAGCTCCATGGCGATCGAGACGTCGCTCGCGGTGCCGACGCCCGCGTCGACGATGACCGGCACCGACAAGAGCTCGAGGATGATGCGGATCGCGTTCGGATTGAGGATGCCCTGCCCCGAGCCGATCGGCGAGCCGGCGGGCATCACGCTGGTGGCGCCGGCTTCCTCCAGGCGCACCGCGAGGCGCGGGTCGTCCGAGGTGTAGACCAGGACGGTGAAGCCGTCGGCGACGAGCTCGCGCGTCGCCTCCAGCGTGCCCACGGGATCCGGCAGGAGCGTCTTCGTGTCGCCGAGCACCTCGAGCTTGACGAGATCGGTGTCGAGCAGCTCGCGCGCGAGCCGCGCGGTCCGCACGGCGCTCTCGGCGTCGAAGCAGCCGGCGGTGTTCGGCAGGACCGTGATGCGGTCGCGGTCGATGAAGTCGAGCAGCGACTCGCCCCGCGAAGGATCGAGATTGACGCGCCGCACGGCGACGGTGACACACTCCGTTCCGGAGATCTCGAGCGCCCGGCGCGTCTCCTCGAAGCTCGCGTACTTGCCGGTGCCGACGAAGAGGCGCGAGCGGAAGGAGTGCTCGCCCAGGACCAGAGGCTTGTCGTCGAAGTCCATCAACCGGGCAGTTTAGCCTCCGCCGACCAGGGTTACGACCTCGAGCACGTCTCCCTCGGCCAGCTTTGTGGCCGCGTGGTCGGCGCGCCTCACGAGCGCACCGTTGCGCTCGACGGCCACCTGCTCCGGCGTGAGCTCGAGCTCCTCGATCAACCCCGCGACGCTGAGCCCGTCGGGCACCTCGCGCTCTCCCCCGTTGACGGTGATCTTCATGTCCTCACGATCGCGCACTTCAAATACGACGTCTCCGGCACCGAGAGAAGCGCGGGGTGGTCCGGCGACGCCCCCGACGACTCGTGGAGCCACGCGTCGACGCCGGCGTCCCGCGCGGCCTGGGCGACGTAGTCCAGGAACCGCTCCGGGCGGACGTTGTACGAGCACGAGCACGTCACCAGCCACCCGGCGGGCGCGAGCAGCGCGAACGCCCGCAGGTTGAGCTCGCGGTAGCCCCGCGCGGCGCCCTCCGCCTCGCGCTTGTTGCGGGCGAAGGCCGGCGGATCGATCACGACCAGCTCGTAGCGCTCGCCCTCCTTCGCGCGCCGCCGCAGGTCGTGCATCGCGTTGCCGCGCTCGAAGCGCACCCGGCCGGCGACGCCGTTGCGCTCGGCGTTGCGGAGAACGCGCTCGCCGCAGGCCTCGGACTGGTCCAGGCAAAGGACCTCCTTCGCGCCCGCCAGCGCGGCGCGGATGCCGAACAGGCCGTCGTAGCTGAACGCGTCGAGCACGCGCGCGCCGTCGGCGAAGTGCGAGGCGCGGATCCGGTTGGAGCGCTGGTCGAGGTAGTGGCCGGTCTTGTGGCCCTCGAGCACGTCGACCTCGTAGAGCATCGTGGCCGCGTGCGGGGAGCGCTCCTCGACGACGACCGGCTCGAGAGCCTCGCCGCGCAGCCACTCGACGCGCGGCTCCAGGTCCTCGAGGCGCCGCACGCGCGCGTCGGAGCGGTCGAGCACGTGGGCGACGTCGAAGGGAGCTTCCGCGAGCACGAGCTCGAGCAGGAAGTCGCGCATCCGGTCCGAGCCCTGGCAGCCGCTCTGGATCACGAGCACGTCCGCGTAGCGGTCGACGACGAAGCCGGGCAACCCGTCCGCGTCGCCGCCGATCAGGCGGCACGCCGCGTTGGGCTGATCCGCGCCGAGGAGGCCGACCCGCCGCCGGGCGTCGATCGCGCGGCGGACGCGGGCGCGCCAGAAGTCGCTCGTCGGCTGCACGGCGTCGCGCGTCACCAGGCGCACGCAGATCTTCGAGGCGGCGCTGTGGAGCCCCCACCCGAGCGGCTTCTCGTCGGGCGCGAGCACGGGGACCAGCTCGCCGACGTCCGCCTCGCCGGCGGCCACGTCGTCGCGGTAGATCCACGGATGCCCGCCGAGAACCCGCCGGCGGCCGCGTCCGGTGAGGATCAGCTTGCCCATCAACCGATTGTAGCGGGCGCCTTGCCCGGCCCGAGGGTCCGCTCCAGACTGGAACGGTGCGCCGCGTGCTCCTGGTCACCCCCCGGCTCCTCGACACACGGGGGGGACGGGCCTGTACCGATCTCGCGCTGCGCCTCGACCGCGAGCGCTTCGAGCCGGCGGTTTGCTGCTACGACGGCTGGGGGCCGCTCGCGCGCGAGCTCGACGAGGCCGGCATCGAGATCTTCCCGCTGCGCAAGCGGGCGGGCCTCGACGTCACCTTCCCCGCCGCCCTCGCCGCGGAGATCCGCCGGCGCCGGATCGACGTGGTGCACAGCCTCAACGCCCGCCGCGCGTACCTGGTCGGAACCCTGGGCGCGCTGCTCGCCGGCGCGCCGATCGGGCTCGCCACTTTCCGCGACACGCGGCTCCTGAACGAGTCGCGCCGCCTCGCGTGGGCGGGGCGCCTCTGCGGCGAGATGGTGCGCGCCGTCGTCGCCACGTCGGAGGAGGTGCGCGAGGCGCTCCTGCACGAGCGCTGGGTCCCCCCGGGCAAGACCATCGTCGTGCCCGACGGCGTCAACCTGGAGCGTTTCGCCGCCGAGGGCCAGGGCGTGCCCGCGCGCGAGCACTGGGGCGTCCCCGCCGACGCGCCGGTGATCGGCGCCGTCCTCCAGTCCTCGGACTCGTCCGAGATCGAGCTCCTCCGCGACGCCTACGAGCGCGTCCGCGCCGCCGAGCCGCGCGCGCGGCTGCTCCTCGCGGGCTTCGACCTGGCGGCGCTCCCCGAGGTCGACGGCGTCCAGGGCGTCGGCTTCTTCGGCGACAGCCCCGCGTTCTACGCCGCGATCGACGTCCTGTGCGTGCCGTTCGCGACCCGCACGGTGCCGCTGACGCTCCTCGAGGGCCTCGCCGCGGGCGTCCCCATCGCGGCCAGCCTGCGGACCAGCGACGAGGGCCTCGCGCCGGAGGGGCCGTGGGCCTTCGCCAACGTCACCCGCCCCGGCGCCGACGCGCTCGCCGGCGGCGTCCTCGACCTCCTGCGCGAGCCGGCGGAGGCGCGCGACCTCGCCCGCGCCGGCCGCTCGTGCGTCGAGGAAGACCACTCGATCGACGCCAACGTGGAGCGGATGGAGGAGCTCTACGGTTAGTCGTCGGCGTCGGGGATCTCGACCAGCCGCTCGAACCGCGGATCCCCGCGCAGGTTGGCGAGGTCGGGGTCTTCGGCCGCCCACTGCTTCTGGCGGTTGCGCGCGCGCTCGGTCGCGTGGTTCTCCGCGAGCTCGCGGGCGAGGTAGTCGAGGCCGAGGTCGACGTCGCCGAGCAGCGCGTGCGTGCAGGCGAGGTTGTAGTAGAGCGGCGGCGTCGGCGTGACCTCGGCGAGCACCGCGCGCGCCTCTCCCGCGCGGCCGGACCGGGCGCGGTAACAGGCCAAGAGGACGCGCATGAAGTCGGTCTGCTTGAGCTCGAAGGCGCGCTCGAAGTAGGCGAGCGCGCGCTCCTGGTCGTCCATGCGGACGTTGGCGTTGACCGCGAGGCTCAGGAGCGTGTCCGCGCGCAACGAGCGGGTCGTCGCGATCATGCCGCGGTAGGAGGCGCGGCGCGACGGATCCTCCTCCTCGCGCATGTCCTGGTCGAAGCCGTCCTCCATCGCCTGCAGGCGCTTCTCGGCCCGCAGGAACTCGCGCTCGGCGCGGACCGGGTCCTTCTCGTCCATCCAGGAGGAGCCGATCGAGACCTCGATGCGCGCCACGAGCCAGTCGTTCAGCGTTCCCTGGCCGCGCGCCGAGTTCGCGCGCAGGTCGGCGAGCATCCGCTCGGAGAGCTCGCGCGCCTCCGCCGAGCTCCCGTCGCCGCGCAGGTCGTAGGCGAGCTCGAGCGCGAAGTTCGTGGGCACGCGGTAGCGGTAAAGGGCCGTCGGCACGCGCGACGGGTCCTCCTCGCCCCGGTGGCGCCGGTCCAGGAGCTCGCGCGTCTCGGGGATCTCCGTGCGGGCGAGGTAGAAGTACATCTGCCGCAGACGGAGCAGGTTCATCTCGTCCGGACGGTCCTTCTGCGCCTCCTCCCGAAGCTCCTCGGACAGAGCTTCGGCAGTCTCGCTCTGGATCCGCAGGAGGAGGTCCAGCCGGACCGGGTCCCGCAACGGATCGATCGACGCCGGATCGTCGGAGGCCGGCTCGAAGCCCGGCATCTCGAACGCGGAGACGCCGGCGAGCGCGCGGCCGAGCGCGAGCTGGAGGGCGTGCGCCCGCTCGGGCGGCCACGTCGCCGAGTCCGGGTTGGAGAGGAGCAGCCGCCGCGGTCCCAGCGGGTCGTCCAAGAGCGCCTGCAGGCCGTCGGCGGGCACGTCGGAGCGCGTGGTGACCGCGAGCAGCTCCGCCTCTAGGCCGATCACGTACATCCCGCGGAGGAGCGCCAGGACCGCGCCGTCCGACGGCTCCTTCCCCTCGGCGAGCAGCGCCGTGGCGCGCCACAGCTCGACCAGCGCACGGAAGATCACGTAACCCACCGACGAGTCCGCGCCGGCGGTGGAGGGATTGCGCAGGTCGGGCAGGAGGTCGAGGCGTTCGCCCAGCAGCGCGTCGACGACGCGAGCCGCCTCGTCTAGGCTGTCGCGCGACGCCTCGATCTCGCCGGTGCCGATCTGCGCCGCCGCGAGGAGCAGCGCGCCGCGCACGCGCCATTCGCGTCCCTCCAGGTCGTCCCGGTGGCGGGTGAGGCGGAGGATCGCCCGGGCGGCGGGCGCGGCGTCCGCGGGATCCGGACCCTGCGTCAGCGCGAGGAACGCCCGGCGGTAGCTCAGGTCGAGCGGATCGAGCCCGTCCTCCGCGAACCCGTCGAGCACGGACGCGACGCGCTCGAAGTCGCCGAGCTGCGCGAGCCGCCCGAGAAGCCGGTCGAGGGCGCTGCGCGCCGCGACGCGCACGATCGGCGCGGGATGCTCGCGGCCGAGCACCAGCGGCCGCCGCTCGGCCGCGACGGTGCCGCCGCCGGGCAACTGCGCGAGGGCGTCGCCGTACTCGTCGAGGAAGAGCGCGAGGGAGCGCGTGTCCAGCGCCGCGCGGTCGCGCTCGCCCGAGAAGGCCTCCTCGACGCGGCGTACCACGATCTCGCGGGCACCGGCGCGGTCGGCGAGGAGCCGCGCGGCGATCACGCGCTCCGTCCCGGGCAGCTCGTCCAGGAGCTCGTCGAGACGCGCCAGCGCGTCGGGGTGCTCCACCGTGGCGAGCGACTCCAGGGCGAGCGCGCGGACCTCGGCGTCCAGGTCCTCGCGCACGCGCTCGGCGAGGGCGTCGAGCCGCTCCGCGCCCGCCGCCGCGCCGAGGTCGCGGCGCCCGAGGAAGCGCACGAGCTCGCGCCGCACGCCGGGGTCGACGTCGTCCAGGAGAGCCCGCGCCGGCGCGACGCACCGCGTGCCGCCGGCGCGGCGGCAGACCTCGGCGCGCGTCCGCCGCCCGTTCGCGTCGGCGGACGCGAAGGTCGCGAGACCGGCCAGCGCCGCCTCCTCCCCGAGGGCGAGCACGGCGTCGCGCCGTTCGGACCAGGCGTCCGCGGGGGCCGCGTCGAGCTCGCGCCAGGCCGTCTCGACGTCGGCGGCCAGGGCCGCGAGGAGCGCCAGCAGGACCCGCGCGATCACCCGGCCGCCTCCCCGGCGGGCGCGTCGCCGCGCGCGCGGGCCATGCGGTAGTCGAAGGCGCGCCGCGTCAGCCCGACGCGCCGGGCGGCGGCGCTCACGTTGCCGCGCTCCTCGGCGAGGGCGAGCTCCATCATCGCCTGGGTGACGTCGTCGACGACGAGGCCGTTCGCCAGCGCCTGGCGCGCGAGCTCCTCGGGCACGCCGGCGGTGGCTTCTGCGAGAAAGTCGAGCTCGCGGGCCCGGATCGGGCCGCCGGACCCCTCGCGCAGGACGAGGACCCGTTCGAGCGCGTTCTCCAGCTCGCGCACGTTGCCGGGCCAGGGGTGGGCCGCCAGCCGCTCCAGCGCCTCGGGCGAGAGCTCGCGCGGCGGCACGTGCAGCCGCCGCGCCACGCGCTTCGTCAGGAGCTCCGCCAGCGCGGGGAGATCGGCCGTCCGGGCGCGGAGCGGCGGCACCTCCAGGGTCACCACCGCCAGCCGGAAGTAGAGGTCCTCGCGGAAGGTCCCCTCCCGGACGTCGGCCTGGAGGTCGCGGTTCGTGGTGGCGACGACGCGCACGTCGACCGGGACGGGGGTCTCGGCGCCGAGCGGTTCCACCACGCGCTCCTGGAGCACCCGGAGGAGCTTGACCTGGGCTTCGCGCGGCAGGAGGTCCACGTCGTCGAGGACGATCGTCCCCCCCGCGGCCTGCCGGAAGAAACCCCGCCGCTCCCGGTCGGCGCCGGTGAACGCGCCGCGCTCGTGCCCGAAGAGCGCCGCCTCGACGAGCGTCGGCGAGAGGGCCGCGAGGCCGACGGTGACGAGGGGCCCCTCGGCGCGCGGGCTCGCCGCGTGGAGGGCCCGGGCGGCCTCGCCCTTCCCCGCTCCGCTCTCCCCGGTCAGGAGCACGGTGGCGTCGCTCGCGGCCAGCTTCTCGAGCTGACCGCGAAAGGCTCGGAAGGACTCACAAGATCCAGTGAGGTAAGCGCTTAGGTCCGGCATCCGCGGGGTCGGGGCGGCTTGACACTCCGTTGACTCACCCCCGTAGATATAGCAGACTGCCCCGCCTTTTCCCGCGCCAGAGCGCATCCTACGTCCTCTAAACCCACCCGATGAACCAGGAAGACATCCTGCGCATGATCGACGTCCTCCACCGGGAGAAGGACATCCCCAAGGAAGTCCTCTTCGAGGGGTTGGAGGTCGCCATCGCCACGGCGGTGCGCAAGCGTCTCGGGGCGGGTGAGGACTTGATCGTCAAGATCGAGCGCGGGTCCGGCGAAATCACCGTCGAGGACGACGAGGGCGAGTACGAGTTCGACCTGGCGGAGCTCGGTCGCATCGCCGCCCAGGCGTGCAAGCAGGCGTTCCTGCAGAAGGTGCGCGAGGCCGAGCGCGACGTCCTCTACGACGAGTACGAGGCGCGGGTGGGCAGCCTGATCAACGGCACCGTCCAGCGCTTCGAGAACGACAACCTCGTGATCAACCTCGGCCGCGCGGAGGCCTACCTGCCCCGCGACGAGCGCGTCCGGGGCGAGACGTTCTCCCCCGGCGACCGCATCCGCGCGATCGTGCTCGAGGTGCGAAAGGACGGCCCGCGCGTCCGCATCATCGTCAGCCGGACGCACCCGGACCTCGTCCGGCGGCTGTTCGAGCTCGAGGTACCCGAGATCGCCGACAACATCATCGAGGTCAAGCGCGTCGTCCGGGAGCCCGGCTACCGGACCAAGATGGGCGTGATCTCGCAGGATCCCAAGATCGACTGCATCGGCGCCTGCGTCGGCGTGCGCGGCTCGCGGATCAAGGCGGTGATCGACGAGCTGCGCGGCGAGCGCATCGACATTATCCGCTGGAGCGATTCGCTCGAGACGCTGATCATGAACGGCCTCAAGCCGGCCGTGATCAACATCGACAACATCTACGCCGACATCGACGCCCACTCGGCGGTCGTGATCGTGGACGAGGACCAGCAGTCGCTCGCGATCGGAAAGAAGGGCCAGAACGTCCGGCTCGCCAGCCGCCTCTGCGGCTGGGACATCGACATCAAGACGCGCGCGGAGTTCGAGGCGGACAACTTCGGCGCCGGCGAGGGAGAGGCCCAGGGAGAGGAAGGATTCGAAGGAGAGCCTACCGCCGAGGAGGGCGAGCCGCCCGCCGCCGCGACCCCCGCCGAGCCGACGCCCGAGGAGGGCGCGGCCCCCGACCCCGTGGCCCCGGAGGCGGCCGCGGAGGAAGCTCCCGCCCCTCCGGTCGAGACGGCCGAGCCGGCCGAGGCGCAGGACGCCTCCGCCGAAGCCACCCAAGCGCGGTCCGAGGGCTAACCAAGGAGCTTCGCCATCCTCTTTTCCACCGTCACGTGTGGCGGTGCGGTTTGATTACAATCCCGAGGCCACACCCGATCCCCTGAACCCACACCGTTGAGTCCCAAGAAGCGCATCTACGACCTCGCCAAGGAGTACGGCATGTCCGGCCAGGAGCTGGCCGCAAAGCTCCGCGACCTGGGGTTCGCCCAGGTGAAGAGCCACATGACCGCCCTCGACGAGTTCCAGGTGCTCGAGATCCAGGCGCGCCTCGAGGCCTACGGGATCATCGGCGAGTCCTCCGGGCAGAGCTCGACCACGATGGGCGGGCTCAAGATCAAGCGGAAGAAGAAGAAGAAGGTCGAGGAGACCGCCGCGGAGCCGGCGGCGGAGGAGCCCGCCCCCGAGCAGGCTCCGACGGAGGAGGCCGAGCCCCCGGCGCCCACGCCGGAGCCCGAGCCGGAGGCGCCGGAGCCGGAGCCCGTCGCGGCCGAGGCCGAGGAGCCCAAGGAAACCGAAGAGCCCGTCGCGGCGGAAACGCCGGTCGAGGCGGAGCCGGTCGCCGAGGTCGCACCGGCCGACGCCGTCGCGCCGGAGGAAGCGGTGGCCGAGCCCCCCACCCCCGAGGTGGCGGAAGCGCCCGAGGCCGCCGAGGTGGCCGAGGAGGTCG